>NZ_WBMR01000079.1 GCF_008923365.1 Actinomadura montaniterrae | reverse complement strand
GTCCGAGCGGACCCGCCCGGCGCGTGCCTCGCGGGGCTCCAAGCCCGCGACCACCACCGCGAAGACGGCGCCGCTGGTCCGGACGGTGCGCACCGCCGTGCTCCGCCAGCGCTCGACGATCGCGCGCCGCGAGTTCGGCGGGCGCGCGCCGGCGGCGCCGACCGTGCTGCTGTCCCGGGCGGACGCCGCGAAGGGCTGGGCGTTCGGCTCGTCGGTGATCGCGCCGCCCGCCGGGGTGGCGGCGCCGCCGGACGCGTCGCTGTTCATCGCCCGGCACGTCAAGACCGGCTGGCAGGTGTCGGTGACCGGCGCGCCGACCTTCGCGGCGTTCGCGAAGAGCGCCCCGTCCGACGTCGTGCCGGACGGCGAACGCGCGCTCCTCGCCCGCTACGGGAAGGCCGCCGTGAGCGGGGCGGCCACCGGGCTGGAGCTGCCCTGGGGCGTCGGCAAGTCGTGGACGATGCGTCCCGCCGGCGACCCGAGGGCGATCGCGTTCGCGGGTGGGGACGGCCGGGTCCTCGCGCCCGGGCCCGGCCGTCTCTACCGGCTGTGCAGCCGGACGTCCGGGCACGCGATGCTGCTGCTGATCCACCCGAACGGGCTCGCGTCGACGTTCTCCCGGCTGACCGCGCCGACCGCGGCCCGCGACGGCGCCGCGGTCCGGACGGGCGCCTACCTCGGGACGACCGGGCGCGGCCTGCCGTGCTCGACCGGACAGGCCACCGGACCCGCGTCCGTGGTGTTCGGCGTCCTGTCCGGCGGGCGGCCGGCCGCGCTCAACGGGTTACAGGTCGGCGGCTGGACGCTCCAGGTCGCGGCGTCCGGACGGGCCGTCGCGGCGACGCGGGCCGGCGTCCGCGTCCAGGAGGGCGACCCGCTGCTCAACCTCGGCTCCGGCGCCGTCCCCCTGCCGGCGCCGTCGCCGACGGCCACCGCGTCGCCCTCCGCGTCCCCGTCGGCGACGGCGCCATGACGGGGAGGCGCGCGTGAACACGGCCTCGTCGCCGCCCGTCCGGGTCCCGGCGGGCCGCCGCGCCCTCAAGATCACGCTGATGGCGGCGGGCCTCGCCGCCGCCGCGCTCGTCGGCCGCACGGCGGGCGCCGCGCGCATGCTCACCGCCGCGCACGCGTTCCTGGAGTTCTTCTCCGGCGTGTTCACGCTGGTCGGGCTGACCGGCGCGGTCGTGTTCGGGCTGCTCGCGGCGAGCCGCTTCACGCCGATCCGGCTGCGGATCCTCGCGCAGTCCGGGCACCGCGCCGCCGCCACGCTCTCGCTCAGCTTCCTCGCCGTCCACATCGTGCTGAAGGTGCTGGAGAAGCACGCCGCCGCGCTCGACGCGGTGCTCCCCGCCGCCGGGTTCCAGGGCCACGGGCTGATGGTGAGCCTCGGCCCGGTCGCGGGCGACCTGATGATCCTCGCCGCGCTCACCGGCGTCGCCCGCGGCCGGTTCATCGGCGCCGGACGCGCCTGGACGTGGCGGCTGCTGCACCTCGCCGTGTACGCGTGCTGGCCCGTCGCGCTCGTCCACGGCCTCCAGGCCGGGCGCGCCGCCAAGAGCTGGGTGATCTACAGCTACCTGCTGTGCGCGGCGGCGGTCGTCCTGCTGGTGCTGGTGCGGCTGGCGATCGCGTCCCGGCACCGCCGCACGAGGGGGCCGCGGCCGGTCCGTCCCGCCGCCGCGCCGCGTCCCCCGGCCCGGCGGCCCGCGCCCGCCGCCGAGGCCCGCGTCCCCGACGAGCAGTTCTGGGCGGACCTCAAGGACGAGGCGCGCCGCTGGTCGAGGAGCCGCCCGTGAGCAGGGGATTCCGCCTCACCACCATCGGGCCGCCGCGCTTGTTCGCCGGCCTCGACCGCACGTCCCGGCTCGACGCGGCGGCGCACCGGCTCGTCCACCCCGTCCCGCGCGGGCTGCCGCTCCGCGAGCTCGCCGCGCTCGCCGAGGCCGCCGACCTGCGCGGACGCGGCGGCGCCGCGTTCCCGTTCGCGCGCAAGCTCGCCGCCGTACACCGGTCCGCGCAGCGCACCGGACGCGACAGCGTCGTCCTCGTCAACGCCACCGAAGGCGAGCCCGCCAGCTCCAAGGACAAGGCGCTCCTCGCGCACGTGCCGCACCTCGTGCTGAACGGCGCCGTCCTCGCCGTGAAGGCGCTCGGCGCGCGGGAGCTCGTCATCGGTGTCACCGACGACGGCCTCGCCGCGCGGTCGCTGCGGCTCGCGATCGCCGAGACCCGGCTCCGCGACCGCGCCCGCGTCGTCCGGCTCCCCGAGCGGTTCATCACCGGGGAGGGCGGCGCGCTCGTCCGGGGCGTCAACGGCGAGACGCCGATCCCGCCCGGCCAGAAGGTCCGCGCCGCCGACAGCGGCGTCGACCGGCTCCCCACCCTGCTGTCCAACGCGGAGACGTTCGCGCAGCTCGCCGTGCTCGCCGAGCTCGGCGCCGACCGGTACCGCGCCGCCGGCACGCCCCGCGAACCCGGAACCGTCCTGCTCACCGTCACCCTCCCCGACGGCGGGCACATGGTCGTCGAGACCCCCGCCGGCGTGCCGCTCGCCGACGTCCTGCGGCACTGCGGCACCGACGCCGGGCAGGGCGTCATCGTCGGCGGCTACCACGGCGCGTGCCTCACCCCCGCGCAGGCCGCGCAGGTCAGGGTGTCGCGCGAGTCGATGGCGGCGGCGGGCGGCGCGCTCGGCGCCGGGATCGTCATCCCGCTGCCCCGTGACACCTGCCCGCTCGGCGAGATCGCCCGCGTCGCCGGGTACATGGGCGCCGAGTCCGCCGGGCAGTGCGGCCCCTGCCGGCTCGGCCTGCCCGCGATCGCCCGGTCCGTCGCCGCGCTCGCCGCCGGGACCGCCGGGGACGAGGCCGTCGCCGCCGTCCGCCGCGGCAGCGCCACCGTCCGCGGCCGCGGCGCCTGCAAGCACCCCGACGGGACGACCCGGTTCCTGCTGTCCGCGCTGCGCGCCTTCGACCAGGACGTCGCCGCGCACCTCGACCGTGGCGGCTGCGGCCGGCCGACCCGCCGCTTCCTGCCCGTGCACGGCGAGGAGCCGGAGGAGGCCGAGCGGTCCCCGCACCGGCTCGCGATCGACTGGTCCCGCTGCGCCGGGCACGGCCTCTGCCGCCACCTGCTGCCCGACCTCGTCCGGCTCGACGAGTTCGGCTACCCCGTCATCACCGACGGCGCCGTCCCCGCGCGGCTGCTGCGCGACGCCGTCCAGGCCGCCGAGATGTGCCCCGCCCTCGCCCTGTCCGTCCGGAGCGCCTGACCCGGGGGTGCGGACTCAACCGGGCGCCGACCGGTCAGGCGAGCCAGCCGGGCGCCGCGCGGACGGCGAACAGGTCGCCCACCAGGAGCGCGGCGAACGCGAGGGCGCACCACGCGTACTTCTTGAGGGTCGGCTTCTCGATGAACAGGATCGTCGCGGTGATCGCCCCGCCGGCGGCGGCCAGCAGCAGGAAGGCCAGCGCCAGGCCCGGCGCTCCGGCGCAGGGCTCGTCGTCGCAGCCGTCCGGTCCGATCAGCGCGCCGAGAGCGGCCCAGGCGTTCGCCACCGTGACGGGCGCCGTCACCAGGCCGACGGCGGCGGTGACGCCCAGCGGCCAATACCAGCGGTGCTTCGGCACCGGTGGCCCCGATCCCATGTCGCGTTCCCCTTCACGACGCGGTCCCGCAATGCCGGGCTTTCACGCGTGTTCGATAGCGGAAACGGCCGCCCGGTTCGGACGGAAATCGAAATGGCCTTTCGCGGTCGTGCGCGGGGGCCGTCAGTTCGCCGAGTAGCGGTGGCCGCGCGCCACGAGCGGATAGAGACGGGACCGGTTGCGGGGGCGGGCGGCCCGGTGGTGGCCGTCCACCGCGGCCTCGACGATCTGGTCCTCCGCGCTGAACGCGCTCTCCATGACCGCGATGAACTCGGTGTTCGGCGGGTGGACGCGCGCGGCGGCGTTGGCGGTGCGGCGGATGAGCACGCGGGCGCCGCTGCGCAGCGCCGACTCCAGGTGCCGGACGTCCTGGCCCGCGCGGGCCTCGTGGGCGCCGAGGCGGCGGAAGTGGTCGAGCGCGGCGCCGCGGTCCTGCGCGCCGGTGTAGACGGTCACGGCGTCCCGGACGAGCGTGAGGATCATCGCGGCGCTCAGCCCGGTGTAGGCGGGGACGCGGCCGGCGATCTCGCCGACGATCTCGGCGGTGATCTCGTCCAGCCGCTCGGCGAGCAGTTCGGTCACGGGGTTCATGGCGGCGTCCCTCATGCTCCGTCGTCGCGTCGATCCGTCCCGCGCGTCCGCGGTGGGAACATGTTACTCACGCGTAGGCCGGATGTACCGCCCTAAAACGGAGATCTCCCGTTACCTCGCCGCGGATCAGTGCGCGCGGGCGTGCGCGTGCCCGGCGCGGAAGGTGTGCCGGTAGGCGGACGGCGGCACGCCGATCGAGGCGACCAAGTGCTGGCGCAGCGACGCCGACGTGCCGAAGCCCGCCCGCTCGGCGACGAGGTCGACGGGCAGGTCGGTGGTCTCCAGCAGGCGGCGGGCCAGGTCGACGCGCTGCCGGGCCAGCCACTGCCCCGGCGTCATCCCGACCTCGTCGCGGAACCGGCGGGAGAACGTGCGGACGCTCATCCGCGCGTGCCGCGCCATCTCGGCGAGCGGGATCGGCCGGTGCAGCTCGCCGAGCGCCCACGCGCGGGTCGCGGACGTGGCGGCGGCATCCGGTTCGGGGACGGGACGCTCGATGAACTGGGCCTGCCCGCCCTCGCGCCACGGCGGCACGACGCAGCGGCGGGCCACCTGGTTGGCGATCTCGCTGCCGTGGTCGCGGCGAACGATGTGCATGCACAGGTCGATCCCGGCGGCGACGCCGGCGGAGGTGAGCACGTCGCCGTCGTCCACGAACAGGACGTCGGCGTTCACGTCGACCGTGGGGAACAGCCGCTTGAAGCGCTCGGCCTCGGCCCAGTGCGTGGCGGCGGGCCGGCCGTCGAGGAGGCCGGCGGCGGCGAGCAGGTAGGACGCGGTGCAGATCGACACGATGCGGGTGCCGGGGCGGAGCCGGGCCAGGGCGTCGGCGACCGGTGCCGGGCATTCCGCCTCCACGGCGGGGCCGCAGCCGAAGGGCGGGACGACGAGCGTGCCGGCGGTCCCGACGATCTCGCAGCCGTGCTCGACGGCGATCGCGAAGTCGGCGCTGGTGCGCACCGGACGGCCGTCGATCCCGCAGGTCAGCACCTCGTAGAGGGGTTCGCCGGCGGGGCCGGTGGCCGAGCCGAAGATCCGCACCGGGATGCTCAGCTCGAACGGGTACACGCCGTCGAGGGCGAGGACGACGACACGGTGCATGGCCGGAGTCTTTCACGCGCCGCGATGTGGCCACAATGAGACTCTCTGTTCTACTGCACGTGCATATGCACTTGCCGCTACTATCCCGCCAGCAGCATCCCCACCCCCGAGGAGCGGCGTTGAGCGCAGGGCAGGAACCGCGGTCGGCGGGGCCCGGGAACGGGGCCGTGCGGGGTCCCGCCGCGCGGCGCATGCTCGTCGGCGCCCGGCTGCGCGGCCTGCGCGAACGCAGCGGGCTGAGCCGCGACGAGGCCGGCTACGCGATCCGCGGCAGCGCGTCCAAGATCAGCCGGATCGAGCTCGGCCGCACCTCGTTCGCCCGCCGCGACGTCGCCGACCTGCTCACCCTCTACGGGCTGCCCGCCGGCGCCGAGCGCGAGGAGCTGCTCCGCCTCGCGCAGGAGGCCAACGAGCGCGCCTGGTGGCACCGGTACGGGGAGCTGATCCCGGCCTGGACGCACCGGTTCCTCGACCTGGAGGAGACCGCCCACGAGGTCCGCGCCTACGAGCCGTGCCAGATCCCGGAGCTGCTGCAGACCGAGGAGTACACGCGCGCCTGCCTGGCGATCCGGGACGGGATCCGGGAGGGCGACCGGCGCATCGAGATCGACGAGCGGGCCGCCGTCCGCCGGCTGCGCCGCCGGCGGTTCGCCGACGGCCCCGGCCGGACGCTCGCCGCCGTCATCGACGAGGCGGCGCTGCGCCGCTACGTGGGCGGGCCCGAGCTGATCCGCGGCCAGCTCGGGCACCTGGCCGCGCTCGCCGACACCGGCCGCGTCGAGCTGCGGATCATCCCGGTCCGCGGGCGGCCGCTGCCGCTCGCGCACGGCTTCACGATCCTCGGCTTCGCGGGACGGGCGCTCCCCGACGTCGTCTACGTCGAGTACCTCACCACCGCGCTCTACCTGGACAAGCCCGCCGACGTCGCCGCGTACGCCGCGGCGTGGGACCGGCTGTCGGCCGCCGCGCTGCCCCCGGACGCGGGCCGCGACCTCCTCGCCGGCCTGCTCAAGCTGCTGTGAAGACCGACCGGCACGAGGTCAGGCGGGCGGCGGGTTCGCGGCCGCGCCCTCGGTGCTCAGCAGGACGACGGTGTCCGCGGGCCCGAGGCCGAGGCCGGGCAGCGCGGCCCGCACCCCCGCCAACGCCGCGGCACCGCACGGACCTGCGGAAACGCCCAGCGCGGCCAGCTCGCGCGCGGCGCCGGCGACGTCCGCGTCCGCGACGCTGACGGCGGCGTCCACGCCCGCCCGCAGGTACGGCCAGGCCACCGAGGACGGCGTGGCGCAGTTCAGGCCCGCCATGGCCGTCGCGCCCGTCTGCACCGTGACGAGACGGTCGCCGGCCAGGCTCGCCAGCACGCACGGCGCCGCGTCCGGCTCCACGGCCAGCAACTTCGGCGCGGACACCCCGGACCGGTAATGCACCACCGCCGCCTGCGCCAGCGACCCCACCCCCACCGGGACCGCCACGACACCGGGCGACCCGGCGCCCGCCGCGCGCAACTGCGCGTCGATCTCGGTGAAGAGCGTCGAGTAGCCCTCCACGATCCACCGGGGCACCCGCTCGTAGCCGGGCCAGGCCGTGTCCTGGACGAGCAACGCCGACGCGTCTCCCCCGGCCGACTCCGCGGCCCTGCGCACCGCCTCGTCGTAGGGCGCGTCCACGCGGACGACCCGGGCGCCCTCGTCCTCGATCGCGGCGAGCGCGGCGGGGTGGACGCCGTCCGGGACGAACACGTCCGCCCGCGTCCCGAGCATCCGGGCCATCGCGGCGACGGCGCGCCCGTGGTTGCCGTCCGTCGCGGTGACCAGCCGGAACGCCCCGGCGCGGGACCGCAGCGCGCCGATCGGGTCTGAACCCGGGACCGGCACGCCGAGGCGGTCGCACAGCGCG
Organism: Actinomadura montaniterrae; assembly: GCF_008923365.1. Taxonomy (GTDB): domain Bacteria; phylum Actinomycetota; class Actinomycetes; order Streptosporangiales; family Streptosporangiaceae; genus Spirillospora; species Spirillospora montaniterrae. Next base: position 32,139 of record NZ_WBMR01000079.1, on the reverse strand, counting down.
CGGCAGACGCCCCACGACGCGCCGAGGATCTTGAACGCGGGCAGGCCGAGGCGCGCCGACTCGTCCTTCACGAACACCCGCCCGGCGCCGAGGCCGGCGGCCAGCGCGGGCATCTCGACCAGCGGCGTCGGCGCGTATCCGGGCAGCGCGGCGTGGAAGGCGGCGACGTCGCGGGGCGCGGGCGGGCACCTCCATTCCCGGGCGGCGGGACGGGAGAACCACGAAGTCAGAGCGGGAGAGGCGGGAGGCATGCGGCCACGCTTCCGCATCCCCGATCCATCGGTCCAGCGCATGTTTCCGAGCAATAATCATCAATGGAACCGACGAATGAGGGGGCCATGCTCGATCTGCACCGGCTGCGGCTCCTGCGCGAGCTCAAGCACCGGGGAACGCTCGCCGCCGTCGCCGAGGCGCTCTCCTACAGCCCGTCGTCGATCTCGCAGCAGCTGTCCGTCCTGGAGCGGGAGGCCGGGGTGCGGCTGCTGGAACCGGTGGGGCGGCGCGTCCGGCTGACCGCGCAGGCCGAGATCCTCGTCGCGCACACCGAGGCCGTGCTGGAGCGCCTCGAACGCGCCGAGGCCGACCTCGCCGCGTCCCTGCGCGACATCACCGGCGTCCTGCGCGTCGCCGCGTTCCAGACCGCCGCGCTCGCGCTGGTGCCGGACGCGCTCAGCGCGCTCCGCGACGCCCATCCCGGCCTCCGCGTCGAGGTCACGCAGCGGGAGCCGGAGAGCGCGCTGCCCGCGCTGCTCGCCCGCGACTTCGACGTGGTCGTCACCGAGGAGTACCCGGGCGAGCCGCACCCCCGGCCGTCCGGCGTCGAGTACGAGGAACTGGGCGAGGACGAGATCCGCCTCGCCCTGCCCGGCACCGTCCCGCCGGACGCCGCGCTCGCCGACCTCACGGACCTGCCCTGGGTCATGGAGCCCGCCGGGACCGCCGCCCGCGCCTGGGCCACCCGGCTGTGCCGCGACGCCGGGTTCGAACCCGACGTCCGGTTCGAGTCCAGCGACCTGCTGCTGCACCTGCGGCTCGTCGAGCGCGGCCACGCCGCCGCCCTGCTGCCCGGCCTCGTCTGGACGGGCCGCCCGCCGACGGTCGCGATGGCGCGGCTGCCCGCCGGGCGGCGCGTCCGGCGGCTGTTCACCGCCACCCGCCGCGGCGGCGGCGCGCACCCCGCCGTACGGGCCTTCAGGGACGCCCTCGCCGGGGGTACGGGATTTGCGGGCGCCGACTAGCCTGGATCGTGTGATTAACGCGCCGGGCTGGGAAAGGCTCCTGGTACGCGGAGCGCCGCACGCCACGCCGGCGCGATGAGACCTCCAAACCCCGACCTCCGGGACGCCGTCGCCTACGGGTGTTCTGGGGGTGACCCGCACCTTCGAATGGGTGTTATCCCCGATGGCGATGATTCCGCCGCTCAGGCAGAGTCATAGTCGGCAGCTAGGGGGACGAGGCCCCCTCGTAGGAAGAAGGCACACGATGTCGAAGACGCCGCCCAATCCCTCGATGACCGCCACCGACCTCGCCGAGATCCTCTTCAGCTCCGGCCTGCAGGCCTCCGACAATCCCACGCCCGAGCAGGTCCGCACCGCCGTGGACGCCCTGTCGCGCACCTGCGCCGGCGACCCGTCGGCCTGCGCCGCCCGCGTCGCCCAGGAGGCCGGCGACCACCCCGACACGTTCGCGGTCCGGATGCGGTGGGCGCTCGACACCGTCCAGGACGCCTACGGCGACCTCACGACCGCGGCCTGACCGCCACGCCCGGCACCGGGCGGGGACCGCACCGACAGCAGGGAGGGACCGCCATGCGCCCCACCGCGCAGCGCACCCGCTTCGCCGACAGGCGCGAGGACATCGTCCCGCGCACGCTCCGCGACCTGATCGCCGCCGACGCCGCGCAGCGCCTCGACGAGGACGGCCGCCGGCGCCGCAAACGCCGGATCATGACCGCCCGCCGCGTCACCTAGCTCCCGCCGCCGGGGGGTCGGCGGCGCGGGAGCGGAAGGTGCGGCGGTAGGTGTCCGGGGGGACGCCGACCGTGCGGTTGAAGTGCCGGCGCAGCGTCGTGGCGGTGCCCATGCCGGTGGCCGCCGCGATCGCGTCGACGCCGTCGCCGGTGGTCTCCAGCAGTTCCTGGGCGAGGCGGATCCGCTGGGCCAGCAGCCATTGCAGCGGGGTGGTGCCGGTCAGCGCCCGGAAGTGGCGGCCGAGATTGCGGGGGCTCATCCGCGCCCGGCGGGCCAGGTCCGCGACGGTCAGCGGACGGTCCAGCCGCTCGATCGCCCAGGGGAGTAGATCGGCGAGCGGGTGGTCGCCCGGCGCGGGGACGGGGGCGGTGACGAACTGGGCCTGGCCGCCGTCCCGGTGCGGCGGGACGACGAGGCGGCGGGCGACCGTGTTCGCGACCGCGGAGCCTCGGTCGAGCCGGACGAGATGCAGGCACAGGTCCATGGCGGCGGCCTTGCCGGCGGACGTGAGCACGCTGCCGTTGTCCACGTAGAGGACGTCCGGGTCCACCTCCACGCGCGGGTAGCGGTCGGCCAGGGTGCGGGTGTGCGCCCAGTGGGTGGTCGCGCGCCGCCCGTCCAGGAGGCCCGCTTCGGCCAGCACGAACGCGCCCGTGCAGAGGGACGCCACGCGCGCGCCCGCCGCGTGGGCCGCGCGCACCGCGCCGACCAGGGCGGCGGGCGGATCGACGTCGACGTCCCAGCCCGGGACGATCACGATGTCCGCGTGCGGCAGCCGGTCCAGGCCGTGATCGGGCTCCAGCCGGAACCGGCCGGCCCGCACGGCGCCCTCGCCGCAGATGTCGAGGCCGTACCAGGGGCCGGGCACGCTCGGCGGTTTGGAGCCGAAGACCTCGAACGCCAGGGACAGCTCGAAGTGCAGCATCCCCTCGGCGACGGCCAGCGCGACGGTGGTCATGGCCGGAATTGTACGAGTAATGGCGTTACGGACGCTCACGCCCCGGCGCCCGCGCTCGCGAGGATGTCCACGACGGATCGCAGCAGATCAACGAGGTGGGCGAACGATGAACGAGGTCGCGGTGTTCGGGGCGTACGGGCACACCGGACGGTTCGTGGTGGACGAGCTGAAGGAGCGCGGGTTCGTCCCGGTCCTGTCCGGCCGTGACGCCGCCAAGCTGGCGGCCCTGGCCGCCGCGTCCGGGCTGGAGGCGCGTCCCGCCTCGGTCGACGACCCCGCCTCGCTCGACCGCGCGCTCGCCGGCGCGGCCGCCGTGGTCAACTGCGCGGGGCCGTTCGCCGCGACGGCGGCGCCGGTCATCGAGGCGGCCCTGCGCGCCGGCATCCCGTACGTGGACGTCGCGGCCGAGATCGAGGCGAACGCCGACACGTTCGCGCACTTCGCGGACCGCGCCGCCGGGACGGCGATCGTCCCGGCCATGGCGTTCTTCGGCGGCCTCGGCGACCTGCTCGCCACCGCCGCGCTGGACGGCCGGACGGAGGCCGACGAAGTGCATGTCGCCTACGGCCTGAGCGGCTGGCACCCCACGAACGGGACGCGCGCCGCGGGCGCGGTCTCGCGCCGCCGCCGCGACGGCCGCCGCGTCCGCTACACGGGCGGGCGCCTGGAGTACCGCGACGACGAGCCGCCGACCCTCGACTGGCCCTTCCCCGAGCCGATGGGCCCCCGGACCGTCATCGGGGAGTTCGCCATGGCCGACGTCGTCACCGTCCCCAGCCACCTGTCCGTCCCCGAGGTCCGCACCTACATGACGGTCGAGGCGGCCCGGGACATCGCGGACCCGGACACCCCGGCGCCGGCCCCCGCCGACGATAGCGGGCGGTCCGCGCAGACCTTCCTCGTCGACGTCGTCGTGCGCGCCGGCGGCACCGAACGGCGCGCCGTGGCGACCGGCCGCGACATCTACGCCGTCACCGCGCCGCTCGCCGTCGAGGCGGTCCACCGCCTTCTCACCGGGCGGACCAGGGCGACCGGCGTCGCGTCCGCCGGCGAGATCTTCGACGCCGCCGGCTTCCTCCGCGCCCTGTCTCCGCACATCACCCTCGAGTCCCCGCACATCACCGTCGACCTGCCCGCGTAGCGCGCTAGCGGTGCTTCACCTTCACCTTGGTCTTGTGCGTCGTGTGGTGGTGCACGACGGTGGTGTGGTGGTGATGGCCGCCGCCGCAGGCGGTCAGGCCCAGCCCGGCCAGCAGGACGGTCGCCGCCAGCACGGCGGGACGGGTCTTCGACATGGGACGCCTTTCGCTCCGGGGTTCGACGGCACATGAGACGCGGGCGGCGCCGTGTCCGTTCCGTCCGGAACGCGCTCCGGACGGTCCGGAGCCGGTCGCGTGTCGTAGCGAACTATGCTTCTCCCGTGACCGAACAGCCGGCGGACGACCAGGGCGCCCCCTCCGCGGACGCGGGCCGCGAGTACCGGATCGGCGAGCTCGCGCGCGCGGCCGGCGTCCCCGTCCGGACCCTGCGCTACTACCAGGAACGCAAGCTGCTCCCGCCGCCCCGGCGGGCGGGCCGCATCGGCCTGTACTCCGAGGACCACCTCGCCCGCCTCCGCATGATCGGCAACCTGCTGGAGCGCGGCCACACCCTCGAGGGCATCCGCGAGCTGCTGTCGGCGTGGGAGCAGGGCCGCGACATCGGCACCGTGCTCGGCGTCGAGAAGGTGGCCACCGCGCCGTGGTCCAACGAGGTCCCGGTCACGATGACGCTGGACGAGCTCGCCGCGCTGTTCCCCGGCGAGGTCGGCCCGGAGTCCGTCGAGCGGGCGGTGTCGTCCGGGGTGATCGAGGTGGACGGCGACCGCGTCACCCACTGGAGCCGCCGCCAGCTGGAGGCGACCGTCACGCTGGTGCGCGCCGGGGTGCCGCTCGCGGAGGTGCTGTCGGCGGGGCAGCAGCTGCAGCGCAGCATGGACGAGCTGGCCGCGATGTTCGTCCGGCTGATCGCCGACCACGTCGTCGGCGACTTCGAGGAGCAGGACCTCGGCGACCTCACCGAGACCCTCGCGCGGCTGCGGCCCGGCGCGCAGGTCACCGTGGAGGCCGGGTTCGCGCGCGCGATGGACCGGCAGGTCCGCGCCGCGATCGACCAGCTGCTGGGCCGCCTCACCACGCCTTAGTCACAGCCTGTCACCGTCTCGTCGCGTGTCGCGACCGGGCGGCCGCCTTCTTGATCACTAGCGTGGGCGGGTGCCCGAACTCCTCGCGCGGACCCTGGCGGCGGGCGCCGCCGCCACCGCGATCGCCGCCGGTTCCGTGCCGGCCGCCGCCGTCCCCGCCCGCGCGCAGGACGGCCCGGTCTGCGCTTCGGCCCGGCACCCGGTGCTCGCCGGACGGCTCGGCCGCCGCATCACCGCCGCGCTGCGGGGGCGCACCGGCACCGAGTCCGTCGCGGTCTACGACCGGAAGCGCGGCGTCCGCTGCGGCGTCCGCGCCGGACGGCACTACGACTCGGCGAGCGTCGTCAAGGCGACGATCCTCGCCGCGCTGCTGCGCGAGGCCGCCGGCGCGCACCGCCCGCTCACCGCGTCCGAGGACGCCCTCGCCACCAAGATGATCACGGAGTCGGACAACCGCGCCGCGTCCGCGCTGTGGAGGTCCGTCGGCCGCGCCCGCCTGACCCGCTTCCTGAGGCAGGCGGGGATGGCGCACACCACCCTCGACCCGGACGGGCACTGGGGCCTCACCCAGATCACCGCAGCCGACCAGATCACCCTCCTGCGGCGCCTCACCGAACCCAACGCGCTGCTCACCGGCAAGGCCCGCGCGTACGAGCTGGGCCTCATGCACCAGGTCATCCCGTCGCAGCGGTGGGGCACCACCGCCGGGACGCCCGCCGGGATCACCTGGCACGTCAAGAACGGCTGGCTCCCCCGGCACGGCAAGGAGTGGCGCGTGCACAGCGTCGGCGCGTTCACCGGCCACGGCGAGGACTACCTGATCGCCGTCCTCACCCAGGGCGCCCCGGCCATGGCGTACGGCGTCGAGACCATCGAGCGCGTCGCCCGCGCCGTACACGGCGACCTCGCCCCCGGCACCCGCGTCCCGCTCCTCGGCGGCCTCCCGGGAGGCGCGCCGGAGACCTCCGACGGCTCCGTCCCGCCCGATGCGTGATCGCGGCGATACTGGGGGAATGGTCGACGACGAACGCTGGAAGGCGCGGTTCCGCGCCGCCCGCATCAGCCTCCCCCGCTGGGCGCGCGACGCCCCGGACCGCAGCATCTACCGCTCCAACGCCACCGGCACCTGGGAGATCTACGCCTGGGACCGCGGCACCGGCGAGCAGCGGCAGATGACCGACCGGCCCAACGGCACGTGGATCGGCACCGTCGACCCCACCGGCGAGTGGGTGTGGTGGTTCGCCGACACCGACGGCGACGAGTTCGGCGTCTGGCGGCGCGTCCCGTTCGGCGGCGGCGAGGACGCCCCCGCCGTCCCCGGGCTGGAGCCGTCCTACCCGGCCGGGCTGTCCCTCGGCGCGAGCGGGCTCGCGGTCGTCGGGCGCACCGGCGAGGACGGCAACACCGTCCACCTGTGCCGCCCCGGCGCGGCGCCCGAGGTGCTGTACCACCACGCCGAGGACGCGCACGTCGCCGCGCTGTCGCGGGACGAGTCGCTCGTCGCGATCGGGCACAGCGAGCACGGCGACAGCCGCCACATGGCGCTGCGGGTCGTCCGCCCGGACGGCTCCGCCGTCGCCGACCTGTGGGACGGCCCCGGCAAGGGCGTCTACGGCATGGGCTTCGCCCCCGTCGAGGGCGACGCCCGGCTCCTGGTCGGGCACGAGCGCCGCGGCCGCGACGAGATCCTCATCTGGGACCCGGTCGCCGGCACCGAGCGGGAGATCGTCCTCGACCTGCCCGGCGAGATCGGCGCCGGCTGGTACCCGGACGGGTCCGCGCTGCTGATCTCCCACAACCACGAGGCGCGCGACGAGCTGTACCGCTACGACCTCGGCGACGGGTCCCTGACCCGCGTCGAGACGCCGCGCGGCGTGATCGGCGGCGCCGACGTCCGGCCCGACGGGACCGTGGAGTTCTCCTGGTCGTCGGCCGCCGAGCCGCCGGTGATCCGGTCGACGTCCGGTGCGGTCGTGCTCACCCCGCCCGGGCCCGCCGCGCCGCCGTCCGTCCCGGTCGAGGACGCCTGGGTCGACGGCCCCGGCGGGTGCATCCACGCGCTGGTCAGCAGGCCGGAGGGCGGCGAGGGGCCGTTCCCGGCGGTGTTCGACGTCCACGGTGGGCCGACCGCGCAGGACGACGACTCGTTCGCCCCCGCCGCCGCCGCGTGGGTCGACCACGGGTTCGCCGTCGTCCGCGTCAACTACCGCGGCTCCACCGGCTACGGCTCGCAGTGGCGCGACGCGATCGAGGGACGGGTCGGGCTCACCGAGCTGGAGGACGTCAAGGCCGTCCGGGACTGGGCCGTCGCCACCGGCCTCGCCGACCCGGACCGGCTCGTGCTGACCGGCGGGTCATGGGGCGGGTTCCTCACCCTGCTCGGCATCGGCACGCAGCCGGACGACTGGAGCGTCGGTGTCGCGTCGGTGCCTGTGGCCGACTACGTCGCCGCCTACGAGGACGAGATGGAGGGGCTCCAGGCCTTCGACCGGTCGCTGTTCGGCGGGTCGCCCGACGAGGTCCCGGACCGATACCGCGAGTCGTCGCCGATCACCTACATAGAGAAGGTGAAGGCGCCGGTGCTGATCCTCGCGGGCGAGAACGACCCGCGCTGCCCGATCCGGCAGATCGACAACTACCTCGCGCGCCTCGCCGAGCTGGGCCTGCCGCACGAGACGTACCGGTACGACGCGGGCCACGGCTCCCTCGTCGTCGAGGAACGCATCACGCAAATGTCGGCCGAAATGGACTTTGCCCGCAAACATCTGGGTATGTCGTAACTCAGTCGCGGGGACGGGCGTCGCCCCGCCCGCCCCCGCGTTTACAAGATCCACCACCCGGGCATTCCTCCGATCGGCCGCCACTGAGCGCCGCCGACAAGAGAGGGCCGGTCACCGACCGGCGGCCCCCCGGGCGCCGCCGCCCCGTGCGGCGGCGCGCTCACCGCCGCTCTCCGCGCGGAGAGCCGAACCGGGGGGATCACCATGAACCGGCCGCCTGCCGTCCGCACGCCCGCGCCCTGCCTGCGCCCGCGCCCGCGCCGAAAACCGGCGTGTACCGCGCTGACCACGCTTCTCGCGACGGCCGCCGCGCTCGTCGCCACCGCCCAGGTCGCCCCGGCGGACGCCACCACCGCCCCGCCGCCCGGCCCGTCCCCCGTCGCGGCGCCTCCACCACCGGATCCGCTAGCGGCCGGAGCACCGGCCCGTCCGCCGGACGGCGCCGCGCCCGCCCTGTCACCGACCGCCGGCGGCGCACCGCCGGTCACGATGGCCTCCGCCGAGGGCACGGCGGCCGCCACGTCGCATCCGCCGCTCGCGCCCGGGTTCCCGCCCGTCGCGCACTCGCCGGGTGGAGCGCAGGCCGCCGCGCAGCCCCGCGACCCGTCCCCCGCCGGATCGCCCGCCGCGCAACAGGCGAGCCCCCAGGCTCCGGACCCGGGCCCCGCACCGTCCAGCCCGCTGCCGGGCACGCTCGCCGGGCTCGCACCTTCCGCTGCCGCCACCGGAGTGGGCGGCGTCCTGCCTCCGGAGAATTCCCCGTCACCCGCGACCCCGCCCGCCGCGCCGGACGAAGCGACGGTGCCGGACGAAGCGATGGCACCGGACGCGGCGGCGGGCGCGGTCTCGGGCGTCCTCACGGCCGCGCTCCCCGACCTCCCGGACTCGGTGCGGCTGCACCACGAGGACGCGGCGGGATTCCTGCGCGCGAACGGGATCCGGTGGCGGTCGACCGGGCACTGCTCCGACCGCGCGCGCCCGTCCTGCACGTCCTTCGACGGCCTGCGCTGGGGCACGATCAAGGGGCTGCTGGACTTCCGGGCGGAGAGCGGCTGCCCGATCACGATCACCGGCGGGACGGAGCGCGGCCACGCCGGCGGCCCCCGCGGCCACGCCGCCGGGTACAAGCTCGACATCGCGCCGACCCGCTGCGTCGACGCGGCGATCAGGCGCTACCCGTACCAGGGGGTGCGGGGCGACGGCGCGCGGCTGTACCGGTCACCGGACGGCACGCTGTTCGCCCGCGAGCGCGACCACTGGGACGTCGCCTTCGGCTAGGCGCGGACCTCGCGGATGATGCCGACGAGCTCCCGGGTGACGGACTTGAAGCCGGGCAGCCGCGACATCGACACCATCCGGTTCACGAGCGGGACGGTCCGCTCGACGAGCAGGTACGTCTTGCGGCAGCCGGGGGAGCTGTCGTGAACCCAGTACAGGACGATGCCCATCGAGTAGATCCACAGCAGCTCGGGCAGCTCCTTGCGGAACTCCTTGTCGATCTTGAGGTCCGAGCCCTCGACGACCTCCCGGTAGATCGCGACCGCGGAGTCGCGGGCGGGGCCGGACTCGGCGCTGAACGGGTTGAGCGGGCTGGTGGGCTCGGCGGCGAACTTGAAGAACTTCCCGGCGAACTCGTGGTAGGGGACCATCGTGTCGACGCGGGCCTTCAGGACGCCGAGGAGGCGGGGCGCGAACTCGGTCTCGGCGTCGAGGACGGCGCGGCACGCGGCGAGGTGCTCGTCCTGCAGCTCGTCGTAGTACGCCTGGATCAGTTCTTCCTTGGACCCGTAGTAGTAGTAGGCGTTGCCGACCGAGACCCCGGCCTCCTTGGCGATCGCGCGCATCGTCGTCGCCTCGTAGCCGCGCTCGCGGAACAGCCGCAGCGCGGTCTGGACGATCAGGGCCCGGGTCTGCTCGGACTTCACCGCCTTCGTCTCGGTCACGCATGCCACCCTACGGCCCCGATCGGACGTCCCGCAGTCGCCGCGATCCCCGCCCGGCCGCAACCGGCGCGGCCCCGCCGGTGTTCCCCCGCCATGACCGACGCATGGGACGCGCTGGAGCGCTTCTACGCCGCCGAGGCGGACTACCTGGCCGCGGGCGGCCCCGGCAAGGCCGACTTCTCCGGGATGGCGGCCCACCTGGCACCGGATGTCGTGATGCACCAGGCCGCGAGCCTGCCCTACGGCGGGACGTGGCGCGGGCACGACGGGATGGAGCGGTTCATGGCCGCGATGAGCGAGGCGTGGACGGGCCTGGCGTTCCTGGAGCAGCACCGCGCCGTCGACGGCGCGCGGGTCGCGGTCCTCAACCGCTGCGCCTTCCGGGCCCGCGCGACCGGCCGCGAGCTGGAGACGTCCGTCCTGCAGTGGATCACGGTGCGGGACGGGCTCGTCCGCGAGTTCCGGCCGTTCTACCTGGACACGGCCGCCGTGCTCGACGCGCTGGGGGCCGCTACGGGGTGAGGTCGGCGGCGACGAGCTCGGCGATCTGGGCGGTGTTGAGCGCGGCGCCCTTGCGCAGGTTGTCGCCGCACAGGAACAGGTCGAGGGCGCGCGGGTCGTCGAGGGAGCGGCGGACCCGCCCCGCCCACGTCGGGTCGGTGCCGACGGCGTCGGACGGGGTGGGGAACTCCAGCATCTCGGGGTTGTCGCACAGCACGACGCCGGGCGAGCGGGCCAGCACGTCCTGCGCCTCGCGCTGGTCGACGCGCTCGCCGAAGACGGCGTGGACGGCGACGGAGTGCGCGGTGACGACCGGGACCCGCACGCAGGTCGCGCTGACCTTCAGCTCCGGCAGGCCGAGGACCTTGCGGCACTCGTCCCGGATGCTCAGCTCCTCCGAGCCCCAGCCGTCCTCGCCGGGGTCGCCCGTCCACGGGACGACGTTGAGCGCGAGCGGCGCCGGGAACGGGCCGAGGTCGCCGACGACGCCGCGGACGTCGCCGGCGCGGTGGCCGAGCGCCCGGTCGCCGCCGACCTTCTCCAGCTGCGCGTACAGGGTGTCGGCGCCCTCGCGGCCCGCGCCGGACGCGGCCTGGTACGACGCGACGACCAGCTCCCGCAGCCCGTACCGCTCGTGCAGCGCGCCGAGCGCCACGATCATCGACAGGGTGGTGCAGCCGGGGCCCGCGAGGACGCCGCGCGGGCGGTCCCGGACCAGGCCCGGGTTCACCTCGGGGACGATCAGCGGGACGTCCGGCGCCGTGCGGAACGCCGGGGACCCGTCCACGGCGACGGCGCCGCGCGCCACGGCGGCCGGTGCCCATTCGGCGGCGACGGCGGCGGGCACCGCGAACATCGCGATGTCGGCGCCGTCGAACACCTCGGGGGCGAGCGCGGCGACCTCGGTGTCCTCGCCGCGCACCCGGAGCGTGCGGCCCGCCGACCGGGGCGAGGCCGCGAGCCGGATCTCCCCGTACGCGTCCCGGCGGGTGGACAGCAGGTCCAGCATCACGGCGCCGACGGCGCCGGTCGCGCCGACCACGGCCAGGGTGGGCGCCCGCCGCCCGTCGCGTCCGGCCCTCGGCCCGGCGGTCGAGCCCATGGTCGCCATCACCCCTCGTCGGTCGGGTCCGTCCGCTGCGCGCGCCCCCGCACTAGTGAACTTCCGCGGGCTGCGGCCGGTTCCCGGAAGAGCGTGCCATGGCGCGGCGCCCGCATTTGCGCCACACGCCCCATATCGGCGCCGCGCGCCATGACGGCGGCACGGGCCGGACGGCGGCACGTCCCGGAAACGCGGCGCGGGCCGCACGGGAAGGTCGTCCCGTGCGGCCCGCGGCCGGGCGTCGAAGGGCGGCGTCAGCGGCCGGTGCCGCCGTAGACGACCGCCTCGACCTGGTCGACGTCGAGGTCGAACGCGTGGTGCGCGGCGGCGACCGCGGTGTCCACGTCGTCCTGGGCGACCACGACGGAGATCCGGATCTCCGAGGTGGAGATCATCTCGATGTTCACCCCGGCGTCGGCGATCGCGGCGAAGAACGTCGCGGTGACGCCCGGGTGCGAGCGCATCCCGGCGCCGATCAGCGACACCTTGCCGATCCGGTCGTCGTAGCGCAGCGACTCGAACCCGATCCGCTCCTTCAGCTTGTTCAGCGCGGTCAGCGCGGACTGCCCGTCGCTGGCCGGCAGCGTGAAGGAGATGTCGGTGCGGCCGGTGGACGCCGCCGACACGTTCTGCACGATCATGTCGATGTTGATCTCGGCCTCGGACAGCACCGTGAAGATCGTCGCGGCCTCACCGACCTTGTCGGGCACCCCGACCACGGTGATCTTGGCCTCGCTCCGGTCGTGCGCGACCCCGGAGATGATCGCCTGCTCCATGTCCTGTCCTTCGATCTCGCTGCTGTCGACGACCCACGTCCCCTCCTTCTGGGAGAACGAGGACCGCACGTGGATCGGGATGTTGTACCGGCGCGCGTACTCCACGCAGCGCAGATGCAGGATCTTCGCGCCGGTCGCCGCCATCTCCAGCATCTCCTCGTAGGAGATCTTCGGGATCTTGCGGGCCTGCGGGACGATGCGCGGGTCGGCGGTGAAGACCCCGTCGACGTCGGAGTAGATCTCGCAGACGTCGGCGTCCAGCGCCGCGGCCAGCGCGACCGCCGTGGTGTCGGAACCGCCGCGGCCGAGCGTGGTGATGTCCTTGGTGCCCTGCGAGACGCCCTGGAAACCGGCGACGATGCAGACCGCGTTCTCGTCGAGCGCGCTGCGGATCCGGCCCGGCGTCACGTCGATGATCTTGGCTTTGCCGTGCGTGCCGTCGGTGATGACCCCCGCCTGGGAGCCGGTGAACGAGCGGGCCTCGTGGCCCAGGTTCGCGATGGCCATGGCCAGCAGGGCCATCGACATCCGCTCGCCCGCGGTGAGCAGCATGTCCAGCTCGCGGGCCGGCGGGAGGGGGCTGACCTGCTTGGCCATGTCGATGAGATCATCCGTCGTGTCGCCCATGGCGGAGACCACGACGACGACGTCGTTCCCCGCCTTCTTCGTCGCGATGATGCGCTGGGCGACCCGCTTGACGCACTCGGCGTCGGCGACGGAGGAGCCACCGTACTTCTGCACGACAAGAGCCACGGGTGGGCGCTCCTCGGATCGGGGTCAGGCGTACTGACCGAAGAGTCTACCGAGGCCGCGCCGGTGGATTACGAGCAGGTAACTGCGCACGCCCCTCGCGGCCACATGTAACCGGGGGCATTACCTCCGACGTCATCGACCGGCGCGGCCCCCGGCCGCCATGATCGTCTCGACGCCGAGCCAAGGAGCCGAGATGTTCTTCGAGACCCACGACGGGACCCGCCTCTCCTACGAGGAGTACGGGGAGGGCCGCCCGGTCGTCTTCGTCAACAGCGCCATGCTCAACACCGGGATGTGGGAGTACCAGATCCCGTTCTTCGCCGAGCGCGGCTACCGGTGCCTGACCTTCGACCGGCGCGGGCACGGCCGGTCGGACCGCCCGTCGGGCGGGTACGACATCGACTCGCTCGCCGACGACCTCGCCGCGTTCCTGGAGCACCTCGACCTGCGCGACGTCATCCTGGTCGGGCACTCGACGGGCGGCACCGAGATCGCCCGCTACCTCGCCCGGCACGGCGAGGACCGCGTCCAGCGGGTCGCGTTCGTCTCCGCGATCCTGCCGTACCTGCGGCTGACCGGCGACAACCCGGAGGGGATCCCGCAGGAGCTGTTCGACGGGATGATCGCGATGATCCGCGCGGACCGCCCCAAGTGGCTCGCCATGCAGTCGCAGCTGTTCTTCGCCACCCAGCTCGGCAACGACGTCCACCCGGCCACCATCGACTGGATGATCCGGATGTGCCTGGACGCCACGCACTGGGCCGTCCTGGAGGTGCAGAAGACGATCTACCACGCCGACAACCGCGAGGCGCTGCGGAACATCACCGTGCCGGCCCTGGTGATCCACGGCGACGCCGACTTCTCCGCGCCCGTGGAGATCACCGGCCGCCGCACCGCCGCGCTGGTGCCCGGCGCCGTCTACAAGGAGTACCCCGCCGCCGGGCACGGCCTGTTCGTCAGCCACAAGGACCGGCTGAACGACGACCTGCTCGAGTTCTTCAAGTCCTGACCTCCACCGGCCCGGCTAGGCCCGGGCCCCCTCGGGGAGGAGCGCCTCGGCGAGCCGGCGCCAGTGCGGCATGGCGGGCTCGTCCGGGGCGCCGCGGAGGACCTGGACGCCGACGTGGTCGGCGCCGGCGTCGAGGTGCTCGTGCAGCCGCGCGGCGATCGCGTCGAGGTCGCCCCACACCACCAGGTCGTCGACGAGGCGGTCGCTGCCGCGGCCGCCGTCGATGTCGTCCTCGGTGTAGCCGAGCCGCAGGAACTTGGCGACGTTGTACTTCTCCGTGAGGTAGCCGTGCAGGTGCTCGCGCGCGATCTCGCGGGCCCGCGCCGGGTCGCTCTCGAAGAGCACCGCCTGCTCGACGCCGAGGAACGGGCCTTCTCCGAGCACCTCGCGCGCCTGCGCCGTGTGCCGCACCGTCACGTGGTAGGTGTGCGCGCCCGCGGCCCGGTCGCGGGCCAGCTCCAGCATCTTCGGCCCGTACGCGGCGAGGATGCGCCGCACCGGGGAGCGCGGGGCGGGGTTGTCGCTGGTCGTCGTGTCCATCTCGTCGAGGTACTCGCCCATCGCCCGCAGCGGTGTCGTCCCCGGCTGGGGCTTCCCGCCGAAGCCGAGGCCGAGCACGTGGCGGTCCGGGTAGGCGTCGGCCAGCAGCACCGCGGCGCCCCGCGTCCACCGCGCGCCCCGCGACCAGATCCGCGCGATGCCGTTGACGACCGCGATCCGCTCGGTGGACGCCAGCAGGAACCCGGCGTGCGTCATGGCCTCGCGGCCGTCGCGCTCCGGGATCCAGATCGCCGGCCAGCCGAGCTCCTCCAGCTCCTGGACGGAGTCGCGGATCGCGGCCGCGGGCCGGTCCTCGAAGTCGAACGTCCAGATCCCGAAGCGGCCGAGGTCCGTCCCGCCGATCGCGCCCATGGTTCCTCCCGATGTCATCTCGATGATTCGAAGTATCGCAGAATTTCGATATGAGTCAAGCGCGGGGCCGCGGAGGGAGGGCGGGGCGAGGTCAGAGCGAGCGGCCGAGAGCGGCGACGAACCAGGCGATCCGGTCCTCGTCCCGCTTGTAGTGCGTCCACTTCCCGACCCGCGTGGACCGGACGAGCCCGGCGCGCTCCAGCGCCGCCATGTACGCCGACACCGTCGACTGCGCGAGCCCGATCTTGGCCTGGATGTGGCTGACGCAGACGCCGACCTCCGCCGGGTCCGCGATCGCCTCCTCGACGGGGAAGTGCCGCTCCGGCTCCCGCAGCCATTGCAGGAGCTGGAGCCGCACCGGGTTGGCCAGCGCCTTGAACACGTCCAGCAGCTCGGCCGAGACGTCCGGGGCGGGATCGGCGTTCGTCGTCATGGTTCCTCGCAGTCTACCCGGACATTTCGCGGAACCTCGATATGACGTCAGGACGTGGCGCCGGCCAGCTCCGCCAGCACTTCCGAGGCCGTCACCGGGTCCAGGTCGCCGATCGGCCGCCGCCCCTCGCCGGCATACCAGTCGCCGGTCTCCGGCCGGTCGTCCACCCAGATGACCTCCAGCCGCTGCCCGCCGGAGAAGGCCATCTCGGCGTCCAACCCGGGGTTCAAATGGACGTTCACGTACAGGCCGCCGGGCACCTCCCGGTACATGCTGTGCCGGATGCCGGCGTCCATGGGCTCCCCGCGCCGCCAGCCGCGCCGTTCCAGCGCGAGCACGGCCGCCGGGTCGACGGCGGCGTCCTCGAACCGCGCCAGCCGCCGGGCGGCGCGCTCGCCCTCGGTCAGGGTGTGCACCTCCCGGCCGAGCTGCGGGAACGGCTGCAGGATCGCGTAATCGGCGAACAGGGCCGACCACGCCTCCACCGCGCCGCCCAGCTCCAGCGGATGCGGGATGCCGACGCGCGCCGAGTCCGGCAGGGACACCGCGTCGTCGGCGGCGTCGGCGAACGTCCGGTCCTCGGCCACCCGGAACGCCACCGCGTCGCCGCCGTCCCCGTCCTCGGCGACCCAGACCAGCCGCCGCGCGATGTGCCAGATCAGCGGATGCTCCACGAACAGGCGGCGGAACTCCGCGGCCGTCCAGCGGCGCCGCGCCGCCATCGCCGCCTCCAGACGCCGGATCTGGCCGTCGGCGACCGCCCGCACGTCCTTCTTCAACGCCGCGAACCGCTTGTACGCGGCGGGCGCCAGCTCCGGATCGTCCTTGGCGCCCGGCTTGGGCAGCGCCTTGCGGCGGGTGCCGTCCTCGTCGGAGACCTGCGGCCTGAGCTGCTCGTCGAACCCGACGACGAACCGGCGCGGCCCGTAGTCCAGGACGAGCCCGCCGTCCGCGTCCAGCCCGAAGTCGGGGACCAGCCGGTCGCCGAGCTGCTCAGATGTCAGGCCCAGCCCGCCGGCGACCTCCTGGATCTTGTCCTGCGCGCGCGCCTTCAGCCCCTTGAACTTCACTTTCTGCGCGATGCCGTGCAGCTGCATAAGCGCCACATCGGTGCCGATAGCCGCGAGCACGTCCAGGCCCGCGACCGCCTTGGAATGCCCGCCGTCCCCCGGCCACGCGCGGATCAGCGGGGTCAGCCTGCGGGCGGTCTCGTCGTCGCCCAGCCAGCCGAGCTGCGCCAGCGCCCAGCCGTCCTGGGCCGGTGCGTCGCCGCGCCGCCACTGCTCGAACAGCGCCCACGCGAACTCCGCCAGCGACTCCGGATCGCACGCCTCCCTGACGATCCCGACGCCCGCGTACACCTCGTCGTTCTTCGACATGGCCAGCATCGTCAGCAGGTGCCGGACGGCCGCGACGGGCAGCGCGTCGTCCCGTCCGCGGAGCCTGATCTGCGGCAGCGTCTCCGGGACGGCCCACTCGCCCACCACCGGGATGCGTTTCGGCAGGAGTTCGAGCGGATCCACCATGACGGCCGCTCGCAGGGCGTCCGCCACGTCGTCGCCGTGCGCGCGCGCCGCCGCCTTGATGACCTCGTCATTCCCGTGCTTCTCGGCCACCAGCCGCAGCGCGCCCTCGGCCTCCCTCCGCGCCGGGCCGGGCTTGCCCAGCGCGGCCGGGACGAGCAGCGGCACCGCGTCCACACCGTGCCGGCCGAACCAGGCGAGCGCGGTCTTGCGGCCCCGCTTCGGCTTGGCCAGGCACGCGGCCATCAACCGCGCCAGCCCGGCGTCCAGAAACGGCAGCGCGCGATCCGCCAGCCCCGCCGGGTCCCTCTCCGCGATCCGCAGCGCGACCGGCAGCGCGTCCACCCCGAACCGGGCCACGACCGGCCGCAGCCACATCTCGGCCTCCCACAGCTGCGGCTTCCAGCCCGCCAGCCACGGCCGCACCTTCTCCACCGGCCCGTACGTGAGGACACCGAACCCGTAACCGTAGGCGCGGCCGCTGCGGAACTCCTCGACCAGCGCGTCCCAGTCGTCAGTGGCGGGCCTCCGGTGCCGGTCGTCGGTCTTCGCCCATTCCTCCTGCTCTCCCGGCTCCCACCGCATCGCGGGCTCGGCGGGCGGGGCCAGGCCCTCGACGACGATGGGCTTCGCCGCCTTGACGTCCCGCAGCCAGGGCGGATCGGCCAGCGGGCCCGGCAGCGCGTCCACCGGAGCGTCCGGCAGCCGTCCGTCGTCCGCGACCACCACACCGGCCTCCGCCGCTAGCTCGGGATGAGACCGCACGTGCCCCGCCAGCAGGTCGGCGAGATGCGGCGCGTCCGTCGCGGCCGGTTGCAGCAGCCGCAGCGCCCGCGCGGGGAACCGCTTCATCGCCGCGAGCAGTGCGGGCCGCACATGCTTCTGGTCCGCGCGGTCGACCAGCGCCTGGAACGCCTCGTCGCCCGGCACGATCGCGAGCATCTCCACGATCAGCTTCCGCAGGTCGGTGTCCCACTCGTTCGCGTCGAACGCCCCGGCGAACAGCGGCACGGCCGCCGCGCCCACCCCGTCCAGCATCGTGACCAGGCACGACCGGTTCCACATGAACGGGAACGCGAGCCCGTACGTGCCCAGCGTCTCCACCTGGCCCGCCGACCCCAGCGCGCAGTGCAGCATCCACAGGAAGACCGCCTCGTGCCGCAGGTCGGGCGGCGCGGCGCAGCACTCGTCCACCCAGTCGAGCCGCGACGGCACCAGGAACGACACCGCCGCCCGCTGCGTCGGCGTGCGCCGGCGCCGCGCGAGACCGTCCACCGCCTCCGCGTACTCGCCGTCGTCGGCGACGGCCAGCAGCGCCCGCAGCCGCGCACCGATCCGCCACGCCGGCGTCGCCGCGACCGACCTGCCGGGCCGCTCCTCCGCCGGCCGCACGACCCGGACGCCGGGGAAACCCCAGCCGAGCGCGCTTAACTCGGCGAACGCGCACGCCGCGAACGGCAGCCCGTGCTCGGTCACCCACGCGTCCGCCAGCGACGCGGCGAGCTTCTCGACGGCCTGCTCCCACCCCGCGTCCTCGATCAGCGACGCCGCGACCACGGCCGCACCCAGCGGATTCACGGCGCCGGACAAGTGCTCCTTCGCCGCGGCGGCCAGCTCCGGGGCCACGTCGTCCCGCCCGTCGAGCGGTGCCTTGCCCTCCAGCGCGCGGACCCGCTCCCGCACGTCCCCGGCGGCGCCCCGGTCCACCTTGATCGCCGGTCCCGGCCGCCCGCCCCGCCGCGGGAACATCCGCCGCCGCCACGCGTCCGGGAGGACCAGGGCATCTTCACCCGAAACGGGAAGATCATCCATACCCGTCACCGTAGGGCAGCCTCCCGGCCCGCACCCGGCGATCCCGGGCATCCGGTCGGTCTCAGCGCGTCACCACGAGCCCATCGCGGACCGCCGCCGCGCCGCGCCCGCCGCGCCCCGACTCCGTCGTGCCGTAGACCATCGCCTCGACGGACTCCTCGATCGTCAGCCCGTCCGACCGGTCGGCGCGCTCGACGCACCCGCCGATCAGCGCGAGCAGGGCCGTCCCCGCCATCGACCGCCCCCGCGCCCGGTCCAGCACGTCCGCGCCCCGGTCGGCGAGCACCCGCAGCGCCACGCCCTCCATCACCGCGCTGACCATGTCGACGAACGCGTCGATGGAGACGCCCGTGCGCAGCCGCAGCCCCCGGGCCCCCAGGAGCTCACCGCAGATCTCCCTCCACGGCTCCAGGATCTCCTGGTAGTTCTCCGCCAGCGCCTTCTGGACGACCTCGTCGCCCTCGCTCGCGGCGGTCGCGAACAGCTCCAGCCGGAACCGCGACCGGTCCACCAGCGTCAGCAGGTCCCAGAACCCCAGGCGGTGGATCCCCTCGACGAGGTCCGGCCCGTCGAGGAGCAGCCCGAGGATGTCCGCCGCCTCCGCCGCGTCGCAGTGGTTCGGATGGTACGACCACAGCCCGAACCGCAGCAGGTCCGCGATGAAGTCGGAATGGCACCCCCACGTGGACCGCAGCGTCGAGACGCTGCCGAGCTGCGGGAACGGGTCGGGGTTGCGGCCGACCTCCGCCGCCACCGCCCGCTGCGACAGGAAGGCGAGCATGGGCCGCTCGATCGAGGACCCGCCGTCCTCCGGGTCGACGGCCGTCCGGACCGCGTCCGGACCCAGATGGCGCTCGATGAGCCGCATCCCCGCGGCCAGGTACGCGGCGGTGACCGGGTCGTTGGCGAGCCTGTTCCGGCTGCCCGGAGTGCGCCGGTTCAGCCGCCGCAGCACCGCCGAAAGGTCCTGGTCATACGGGTAGGGGAGGCTCTGCTTCACGCTTCGCCGTGAATCCATGCCACCCATGGTGTTCCCGCGCGGTCCGCCTGTACAGGCGCGCACCTGCGCTGTGGTGCCCACCTGCGCGGCCGCGCACCTGCGCTGCGGTGCGCGGGTGCGCTCTCGCGGCCACGCCCGCACCGCCGCGCGGCGGACGGCACGAAGCCGCTCCGTTAGAAAGGGAACCGCGAAGAGGCCGCCCCTCCGCCTTGGCCGGACCGGGCGGCCCCGGGGGGATAGAGGTCCTCGGCGGGGCGTTACGGGGGCGCAACGCCGAGGACACCCTCCCCGCAGCGCCGTCGAATCCGCAGGCCAGAGGCTTCTTGACTTGATATTTCACCGGTTCGCACACTGGAAGTGACCGAAGCGTCCGTCAGGAGGCAGGACCATGACGCACAGCGGAACGACCTCCCGCACGCAGGCCGCGCAACTGACCGTGCTTCGACCCGGCGCCGGACGCACCGGCGACCTCGGCCCCATCGGCGTCCAGTTCAAGCTCTTCGGCGCCGACACCGGCGACCAGATGGCCATCGTGGAACACCCGTTCCCCGTCGGGGCCCTCGTCCCGCCGCACCTGCACATCCGCGAGGACGAGTTCTCCATCGTCACCGCGGGCGACATCGGGTTCCGGTCCGGCGACGAGGAGGTCGTCCTCGGCGAGGGCGGCTACATCTCCAAACCGCGCGGCGAGATGCACGCCATGTGGAACGCGGGCGACGCGCCCGGCCGCGTGATCGAGGTCATCAGCCCGGCGGGGTTCGAGCACTTCTTCCTCGACCTCGCCGACCTCGTCGCCGACGGCCCGCCCGACCCCCGGGCGATCGGCGAACTCGCCGGCCGCTACGGGCTCAGCCTGGGCCGCCCCGACTGGCTGCCCGGCCTCATCGACCGCTACGACCTGACCCCGCCGCCGTTCGGCTGACCTCTACCGAGGACCGGGGCCAAAGGCCAGGGGCCGCTACTGGGCTACGGCGGCCTCCTGCGCCACGGCGAGACGGTCGTTCGCGACGAACGCGTGCAGCGCGCGCAGCGACGCGCCCGCGTGGTTGCCCCAGTGGTTGAAGTACGAGTACTGCCACCACCACAGCGCCTCGAGCGGACGGTCCTGGTTGTAGTGCCGCAGCCCGTGGACGAGGTCGCTGGCGACGTCGACCAGGTCGTCCGACAGCCGGTAGGACGTCGGCTCGGTGTCCTTGTACGGGTCGAACACCTCGACGTACTCGTCGAGGTCCCCGAGCCGCTCCGCGAGGCCCGTGCGGACCGCGTCGAGGTCGGGGTCGTCGCCGATCTCCGGCTCCCAGTTGTCCGGGAGGATCACGTCCGCGCTGGCGCCGAGCTGCGCGCCCGCCAGGATGACCTGCGAGACCTCCAGCAGCAGCAGCGGGACCGTGTGCGTCCCGCCGTCGCCGCGCGCCACGGCCTCCAGGCCGTTCAGGTAGTTGTCGACGTGGCACGCCACCCGCTCGGCGAGGGCGTTCCAGTCCTGCGGGCTGTTGGCATCAGACATCGAGCAGCCTCCGTCCTTCGAATGCGCGTCCCAGGGTCACCTCGTCGGCGTACTCCAGGTCACCGCCCACCGGCAGGCCGCTGGCCAGCCGCGTGACGGTGAGGCCCATGGGCTTCACCAGCCGGGCGAGGTACGTCGCCGTCGCCTCGCCCTCCAGGTTCGGGTCGGTCGCCAGGATCAGCTCCGTGACCGTGCCGTCCGCGAGCCGCTGCATCAGCTCCCGGATCCGCAGGTCGTCCGGGCCCACGCCCTCGATCGGGCTGATCGCGCCGCCCAGCACGTGGTACCGGCCGCGGAACTCGCGGGTCTTCTCGATGGCGACGACGTCCTTGGACTCCTCGACCACGCAGATGACCGACGGGTCGCGGCGGGCGTCCCGGCAGATCCGGCACTCCTCCTCTTCCGCGACGTTCCCGCACGTCCGGCAGAAGCGGACCTTGTCCTTGACCTCCTTGAGCGCCTTGCCGAGGCGCTCGACGTCGGCCGGATCGGCGGCGAGGAGGTGGAAGGCGATCCGCTGCGCGCTCTTGGGGCCGACGCCGGGCAGCCTGCCCAGCTCGTCGATGAGGTTCTGGACCACCCCTTCGTACAACGGACCCCTCCTTTCGTCTCAGAGTCTCGGTCGCCGGCCGGTCCGCGCGGCGGCGCCCGTCCGGCCGCAGGTCAGGCTCCGGGGCCTCCGCCGAGGCCGGGGAAGCCGCCGGGGATCCCGCCGCCGCCCGGCGCTCCGCCGCCGCCGAGGCCGGGGATGCCGCCCCCGCCGCCGAGGCCCGCCGCGAGCGGTCCCATCTTCTCCTGCTGCAGCTCGGCCGCCTCCCGGGCCGCGTCGCGGATCGCGGCGAGCACCAGGTCGGCGATGGTCTCGGCGGTGTCGGCCGGGTCGTCGGCGTCGATCGCCTTCGGGTCGATCGCGATGCCGGTGACCTCGCCCTGGCCGTTGACCGTCGCGGTGACGAGCCCGCCGCCCGCGGTGCCCTTCACCTCCGCCTCCGCCAGCTCCCGCTGCGCGGCGAACAGCTGCTCCTGCATGGCCTGCGCCTGCTGCAGCAGTTCCTGCATGTTCAACTGACCACCGGGTTCCACGGTGCACCCCTCTTCCGGCCCCCTCGGAAGGGCCTTCTCTCTCGCGACCGCGCCGACCACCGGACGTCCGTCCCCCGAGACTACGGGGTCGCGCCGAGATCCGGTAAGTGCGGCCCACCCGATGTCCGCACTCCACCCCCGGAAGCCGTCGATCTCCCGGACGATCCGGCCGCCCCGGGCTCCCCGCGCCCCGCGGACCGGCCCGGGGCCGCCCTGCGGACCGGCTGGGGACCGGCCCGCCGACCGGCTGGGGACCGGTCCGCCGACCGGCTGGGAACCGGCTGGGGGCCGGCCCGCTGACCGGTCCGCGAACGACGAAGGCGCGCGCCCCAAGGCGCGCGCCTCCCGGTCCGTCGGCCCGCCTCGTGCGGAGGCGGCCTCGGCCGTTCGTCGGGTCGTCCGGGTGGACCGCCGTCCCGCCCGGCCTTTCGAGCCGGGCCCGGGCGGCGGCGTCACCCGAGGTCCGGTCGCCGATGCGACCGGAGGTCAGCGGACGGCGGCGACCGCCTCGCTGTGGCCTTCGGCTCCGGCGTTGCCGGAGTCGCCGCCGCGGCCGCCGTTGCCGCCGCTGGTGTGCGACTTGTTCCAGGCGTCGCCGCTGTCGCCGGTGTCCCCCGTCTTGCCGGAGTCGCCGGACGAGGCGAAGGCGACCAGCAGCGCGTGCTTGCCGTGCTTGCTGTCCTTGCCGTGCTTGCCGCCGTCGCGGGTACGGCTGACGTTGGCGGCGGTGTTGCCGCCGGTGGAGCCGGAGTCACCGGAGTCGCCGGTCTGGCCGGACACCGCGAGGTTCTCGCTCTTGGCGTCGCCGCCCTTGCCGCCGTTTCCGGTGGCGCCCGTCACGGCTACGGCGTGGTCGCCCGAGTCGGCGGCGGCGTGGCCGTCGCCGTTCCCGTCGCCGTTCCCGTCGCCGTTCGCGAGCCGGTAGCCCGCCTCCTGCGCGGACCGCCCGTCGCTCTCCGTGCCGTTGTCTGCCTGGGCCTTGCTGTGGCCCTCGGCTCCGGCCTCGCCCGAGTCGCCGCCGCGGCCGCCGTTGCCGCCGGCGGTCTTCGAGACGTTCCCGGCGTCGCCGGAGTCTCCGGTCTTCCCGGTGTCGCCGGACTTGCCGGACGTGGCCACGGCCCCGCACTTGCCCATCACGCAGATGTTGTAGGCCTTGTTGCCGCCGGTGGAACCGGAGTCGCCGGAGTCACCGGTCTGGCCGGAGAGAGCGGTGTTCTTGCTGGCGGCCTTGCCGCCCTCGCCGCCCTGACCGGTGTCGCCGCTCTGCGACAGCGACTTGTTGCCGGAGGCGGCAGCGGCGTCGCCGCCGCCATTCCAGCCGCCGTACGTCTTGGCGTAGGCCGCGGCCGCGGACTCGCCCTTCGCGGCGGCGTTGCCGGAGTCGCCGCCGCGTCCGCCGTTGCCGCCGCTGGTGTGCGACTTGTTCCAGGCCTTCCCGCTGTTGCCCGTCTTCCCGGTCTTGCCGGAGTCGCCGGACGAGGCGTAGGCCACGCAGTCCGACATGACGCACAGGTTCCCGGCGGTGTTCCCGCCCGTCGAACCGGAGTTCCCGGAGTTCCCGGTCTTGCCGGAGCCGGCGGCGTTCTGGCTGGTGGCGCCGCCTCCCTTGGCGCCGTGGCCGGTCTTGCCGCTGACGGCGGCGCTCTGGTTGCCCGAGCCGGCGCCCGCATGGCCGTGGCCGTCGTGGCCGTCCGCGACCGCCTGGGCGGTGGCCTGCCCCAGGAAGAAGACCCCGCCGATGGAGGCCGCGACCAGCAGGCCGCGCTTGAGATTGTCGATCATGTGGTGGTGCACATCCCTTTCGGAGAACTGGAGTCCCCCCGTCCGGTCGCCGACGTCGGCGTGGGGGGACTCGGAAGCCGGCGCCCACCGGAGCGGTGCTGGCGCCGTGTCCGTGAAGGGGGGTGACAGGGGGTCAGTCCGGAGGACGCGAGGGCGTGCCGGTCGCCCGTACCGCCGGCCGCGTGCCTTCGACCGCATCTCGCCGACGTTCGCCGATCAGTGTCCGCATCCGCCCGCCCTCGGGAGTGTCGCGGCATCGCCGCGACTGTAGTCGATCTTTCACTCTCGGTGCAGGATAGCGCCGGAACCGCAGGTCAACGGGTATCCGACCGCGCCCGCGCGACGGTGTCGCGGAAACCCTCCGGCCACCGGACGCGATCTTCCCTCCGGGAGGTCGGGGGCGTACCCGGGAGGCCGCCGGTGCGCCGCGAGACCGGCACGGTTCAATCTCGAAGAGGGGAACGGCACGCCGTGCGCGCGCGCGAGATCCTGAGACGCGGCAGAAGGGGACGGCATGACGGGCGAGGATGAAGCGGAAGCCGCGGCCGAGGGGCCGGCGGTGGCGGAGCCGGTTCCCGCCGGCTCCGGCGTCGTCGAACCGGCGTCCTCCCGCCGCTCGGGTGACCGGGTGCTGCGGCTCGGCACGCGGACGTCATCGCTGGCGATGGTGCAGGCCCGGGGCGTAGCCGCCCGGTTGCGGGAACTCGCGGACGTGACGGTCGAGTGGTCGGCATCCAGACCGCCGGCGACCGGCACCGCGGGCACCTGGGCGAACTCGGCGGCAAGGGCGCGTTCCTGCGCGAGATCGACCGGGCGCTGCTGGCGGGCCGGGCCGATGTCGCGGTGCACTGCCTCAAGGACGTCCCCGGCGACGTCCCCCGGCCCGACGAACTGGTGTTCGCCGCCTACGCCGAACGCGACGACGCCGCCGACGTGATGCTGTTCCCTGCGGTAAGCAAGATCCGATGCTTGGCGGATCTCGCGCCGGGGGCGCGCGTGGGAACCTCGGCGGTGCGGCGCCGCGCCCAGATCCTGCGGCTCCGGCCCGACCTGCAGGTGGAGTACCTGCGCGGCAACGTGGACTCCCGGCTGGCGCGCCTGGACTCCGGCGAGTTCGACGCCATCGTGCTGGCGCGGGCCGGCCTGACGCGGCTGGGAATCGACCGGCCGGGCGAGACCCTCGACATCCTCCCCGCCGTGGGATCGGGCGTGCTCGCGGTGGAATGCCGCCGCGCGGACGCCGACGTCGTGGACCTGGTGCGGCTACTAGATCACGACAAGACCCGGCGGTGCGTCAGCGCGGAACGCGCCATGCTGCACGGCCTCCAGGGGCACTGCAACAGCCCGATCGCCGGTAACGCGCGGATCGACCGGAACGGGCGGCTGACCTTGCGCGGGATGGTGTTCACGCAGGACGGCTCGCAGTTCGTGCATGCGCAGGACTCGGCTCCGCCGGACAAGGGCGGGGATCTCGGCGCCCGAGTGGCCGCCGACCTGCTGCACAAGGGCGCCCGCACCCTGATCGACGGCATCCCCCACTGACCGGGCCGCCTTTTAGGGCGGGCCGCCGTTCGGGCGGGCCGCCGTTCGGGCGGGCCGCCGTTCGGGCGGGCCGCCGTTCGGGCGGGGCGCCGTTCGGGCGGGGCGCCGTTCGGGCGGGGCGCCGTTCGGGCGGGGCGCCGTTCGGGCGGGGCGCCGTTCGGGCGGGGCGCCGCAGCACCGTCTTCTCGGCTCCGGTCAGGAGTTGTCGATCTCGCGGATGATCTGACCGCCCAGCTCCCGCTGGATGAGCGCCATGCCGCTCATCTCCGCCTCGGTGCCGTCCGCGTCGGCGTCCCCCTCCGGGTCCACCTCGTCGCTCTCGTCCACCGGGGACGGCTCCGGAGGCGGCGGCGGCTCGTCCGGCGGCGGCGGCAGCGGCCCCGGATCCCCGGCCGCCGAACCACCCGCGCCGAACGCGTTCCCGCTGCTCGCACCGTTGGTGCCGTTCTCCCCTGGAGCCGGGCGCGGCACGGCGTTCGGAGGCGGCCCGCCCTGCTGCGGCCCGCTCTGGCCCGTTCCGCCGCCGAATCCGGACGGCGCCGCCGACGACGAGCCGAAGCCGCCGGAGGACGGGGAGCCGCCCGTTGAGGACGAGCCGAAGCCGCCCGAGGGCGCCGACCCGAACCCGCCGCCGGAGCCGAACCCGCCGCCCGGT
This sequence comes from Actinomadura montaniterrae, assembly GCF_008923365.1. GTDB lineage: Bacteria > Actinomycetota > Actinomycetes > Streptosporangiales > Streptosporangiaceae > Spirillospora > Spirillospora montaniterrae. Next base: position 5,916 of record NZ_WBMR01000079.1, on the reverse strand, counting down.
CCGCCGCCGGCACCGGACCGTCCGCCGCCGCCCGGGCCAGCGTTGGGCCCGGGACCGGCCTGGCCCCGTCCGCCGCCCGCGCCGCCGGACACCGTCTCGATCCGCCAGTCGACGCCCATCCGCTCGCGGAGGACCTCGCTGAGGATCACGTCGCGGTTGCCGTTGACGAACCCGAGCCGGTTCCCCTCGGCGTCGAACGCGAGCGTGAGCACGCGTCCTTCCAGCGCCGCCGGCCGCACCCCGGACATGATGACCATCCAGGTCGCGCGGCTCTTCTGCTTGACCGCCTCGATGATGTCCGGCCAGTACCGCTGCACCGTGGACACGTCCACCCCGCCACCGGCGGCCCCTTGCCCGCTGGCCGGGCCGGACGCCTCCGCGCTGCCAGGGGCGGACGCCTGCGCGCCGCCGTGGGACGTCTGTCCGCCGCCGCGGGGAGACGTCTGCCCGCCTGCGGGAGTGGACGCCTGCCCGGCGCCACCGCTCGCGGAGGGCCTGTTATCCACAGAACCGCGTTCCGCTTCCGCCGCACTACGGGCGGGGTCGACACTGGAAGTGGGGTCGTCCCCCTGGGCGGGCGGGGGCTGCCTTCCCTCAGCTCCAGAAGCCGCCGCCCCCGTCGCACCTCCTCCCGTCGCAGCCCCTCCCGCCGGGCCACCACCCGCAGGACCGCCACCCGCCGGACGGGCGGCTGGTTCCGCCGGGCGCGCCGGAGGCTCGGCCGCTGCCGGAGCGGGCGCCGGGGCCGAACGCTCCACGGGAGCGGGAGCAGGAGCAGGAGCGGGCGAAGGAGCAGCAAGGGGAGCGAAGGCCTGCGCCAGGCCGTCACCAGGCGCGCCGCCCCCGCCGCCGAAGCCGCCCTGCGCGGCCTGGCGTTCGAGACGGTCGAGGCGGGCGAACATGGACGCCTCGTCCTCGTACGCGGCGGGCAGCAGGATCCGGGCGCAGATCAGCTCCAGCAGCAGCCGTGGGGACGTCGCGCCGCGCATCTCCGTGAGCCCGGTGTGCAGGAGGTCCGCGGCCCGCGTCAGCTCCCCGGGCCCCATCGAGGACGCCTGCCGCCGCATCTGCTCCAGCTCGTCCGGCGGGACGTTCAGCAGCCCGGAGCCGCCCGCCTCCGGGACGTTCGACAGGATCACCAGGTCGCGGACGCGTTCCAGCAGGTCAGCGGTGAACCGGCGGGGTTCCTGGCCGCTCTCGATCACCCGGTCGATCGCGGCGAACACGGCGGCGCCGTCGCGGGCGGCGAACGCGGCGATGACCTCGTCCAGCAGCGTGGAGTCGGTGTAGCCGAGCAGCGACACGGCCCGCGCGTAGGTGATGCCCTGCTCGTCCGACCCGGCGAGGAGCTGGTCGAGGATCGACAGGGTGTCGCGGGCGGACCCGGCGCCGGCCCGCACCGCGAGCGGCAGCGCGGACGCCTCGTACGGGACGTCCTCCGACTTCAGGATCTCCTCGACGAGCTCGGTCAGCACGCCCGGCGGGATCAGCCGGAACGGGTAGTGGTGCGTGCGGGACCGGATCGTCCCGATGACCTTCTCCGGCTCGGTGGTCGCGAACACGAACTTCAGGTGCGGCGGCGGTTCCTCGACGAGCTTCAGCAGCGCGTTGAAGCCCTCGCGGGTGACCATGTGCGCCTCGTCGATGATGTACACCTTGAAGCGCGCCGACACGGGCGCGAAGAACGCGCGTTCGCGCAGGTCGCGGGCGTCGTCGACGCCGCCGTGCGAGGCGGCGTCGATCTCGATCACGTCGATGTGGCCGGTGCCGGACGGGCCGAGCGCGACGCACGAGTCGCATTTGCCGCACGGGTCGGGCGTGGGCCCCTGCTCGCAGTTCAGGGAGCGGGCGAGGATGCGGGCGCTGGAGGTCTTCCCGCAGCCGCGCGGGCCGCTGAACAGGTAGGCGTGGTTGATCCGGCCGTTGCGCAGCGCTTGCTGGAGGGGCTCGGCGACGTGCTCCTGCCCCTTCAGCTCGGCGAAGGTCGCTGGCCGGTACTTGCGGTACAGAGCCAGACTCATCGGGGGTCCGCCCTCCCTCGAGAAGCAGAGCGTCACAGGCGCGGTGTCGCGGTCAAAGCAAGGGACCCCCCGCACACCCGCCAGAGCCTGCTTATCCTTGCTGCCTTCCGGCCCTGGGGAGGTTCACAGGGTGACGCCGTGCGAGGGGTCTGCACAGAGTCTATGGCATCGGCGGCCGGGGTCGGCACGGTTGCCGCGTACTCTCCCGCCCATGACCGACGCCACGCAGCAGACGCTCCTGCACATCGCCGAACGCCGCCATTGGGAATCCGCGCGGGACTCGGGTGTGTCGTACACCATGTCGACGCTCGGCCGGACGCTCGACGAGGAGGGCTTCGTCCACTGCTCGTCGGACATGGGCCAGGTGGACGGGGTGCTCGGCCGCTTCTACGGCGCCGTCCCCCGGTCGGACCTGGTGCTGCTGGTCATCGACGTGGCGCGGCTGGACGCGCCGGTCCGCCACGAGCCGGTCGGTGACGAGGTCTTCCCACACGTGTACGGGCCGATCCCGGTCTCCGCCGTAATTGATGTCAGGTCACTGCCGGAGAGCCGGTAAGCTTTCCCGCGGAGGATTCGCCTAGTGGCCTAGGGCGCACGCTTGGAAAGCGTGTTGCGTGCAAGCGCTCGCGAGTTCGAATCTCGCATCCTCCGCCACCGGCGTGAGCCGAACGAAGGTCCCGACCGCACAGCGGCCGGGACCTTCGCCGTTTCCCGGGGCCGGCGGACGCCGGGCGTCGAGGTCTCACTGAGTCGGAACCCGCGGCCGGACGCCTCGTCGTGCCTGGTAGCTGTGGGGAAACGCCGGCGTACGACCGGGTAGGGAACGGGGGCTGATCATGGGGAACGGGAACCTGCGGGGCAAGGTGGCGATCGTCACCGGCGGCGCGTCGGGGATCGGCGAGGCGGTGACGCGGCTGTTCGCCGAGCGCGGCGCCCGGGTCGTCGCGGTGGACCTGCAGCGGGACGCGGGTGAGGCGCTCGCTCGGGAGCTGGGCGACGCGGTCGTGTTCCGGCAGGGGGACGTCTCGGACCGGGCCGTCGCGGACGCCGCCGTCGCCGCGGCCGTGGAGCGGTTCGGTGCGCTCGACACGCTGATCAACAACGCGAGCGCGTCGCGGCAGAAGCCCATCGAGGAGCAGACGGACGACGACTGGCGGCTCGCGATGGACACCGGCCTCTACGCGACGCGCAACTTCATGCTGGCGGCGCTGCCGGAGCTGAAGAAGGCCGGCGGGGCGTCGATCGTCAACTTCGGGTCCGGGGCCGGGCTGGACGGGCAGCCGAACCAGGCGTCCTATGCGGCGGCGAAGGAGGCGATCCGCGGGCTGAGCCGGGTCGCGGCGAACGAGTGGGCGGCGTACGGCATCCGGGTGAACGTGGTCTGCCCGATGGCGATGACGTCCGGCGTGGTGCAGTGGGCGGAGGCGCGGCCGGAGCAGTACGCGCAGTCCGCCGCGAAGGTGCCGCTGGGCCGGTTCGGGGATCCGGCGCGGGACGTCGCGCCGATCGTCGCGTTCCTCGCGAGCGACGACGCGCAGTACATGACGGGGCAGACGGTCATGGCCGACGGCGGCGCGATCAAGCTCCGCTGACGGACCGCAGACCGAAAGCGGCGCGCCCGGCGCGGCCTGGACGACGGTTCCGTCCAGGGCGCGCCGGGCAGCGGCTGATCAGGCGTGCTGCGGCACCTCGTCCTTCAGCCCCTTGCGGATCTCCTCGCGGAGCTCGGGGCTGTCGGTGTGCCCGTGGACGGACGCCGCGTGCTCGGCGGCCGCCCGCACCACCTCTTGCTCCTCACCGGCGATGGTGAGGGTGCAGTTCATCTCGCTCGGGTAGTCCCTGCAGTCGGCGACCTTGCGCATGTCGGTTCCTCCCCTCCCTGCCAGTGTCGGTCGGCGGGAGCTCGCGGACGAATACGGGAAATCCCGTATGCGCCCCTGCCCGGCAGGGCCCGGCATCGCCGCCTTGTGCCCGTCTGACCAGGGAATTTACAGTGGAGGGATGACCGGCTGCGGGGAGGTCGGGCTGCGGCGGACGCTGGCGGTCGCCGACCTCCTGATCGACGCCGACGACGAGCGGACGCTGCTCCCGGCGCTGCTGCCGATGCTCCTCGACGTGCTGCCGGGCGACAGCATCGTGTGGTCGGTGCGCCCGGACGGCGCCGGAGGGCCGCTCACGGTCCCGGCGGGCCTGCTGAGCCGGGAGGCGCTGGCGGCGTTCGCGCGGGACAAGGCCGCCGATCCGCTGGTCGCCCACACGACGACCGGGCCCGGCACGCCCGTCCTCCGCTCCGACCTGCAGTCGCGGGCCGAGTACCACGCGCTCGCCGCCTACGCGGACGTGTACGGCCCGCTCGGCGCCGAGCACCAGCTCGCGATGGCGTTCCCGGCCGGCTGGTCGGGGGACGAGCCGCGCAGCGTGTGCCTGGCGGTCAACCGGCGGCGCGGGGACTTCGGCGACGCCGACCGGGCCGTCGCCGAGCTGCTGCGGCCGCGCCTCGCGCGGGCGATGCGCCGGCTCGCGCCGCCCGCGCGGGAACGGGTGACGCGCCGCGAGGCCGCGGTCCTCGACCTGCTGGCCCGGGGACTCACCGACCGGCAGATCGCGCGGCGGCTGGCGATCAGCCCGCGGACGGTCGAGAAGCATCTCGAGCACGCCTACCCGAAGCTCGGCGTGCACGGCCGGGTGGACGCGGCGACCACCTGGCTGTCGCTCGGGAACGGTGCCCGCCGGGGACCGTCCGCGCCCCTTCCGGGGGCCGCCGGACCCGCGTGACGGCAGTTACTCACGGGGCCTCTGAGCTGCGGTGTAAGTGGTTTACCAATCGGTGGAATGCGGTGACCGGGCCAGTCGGGGCACGTAGACTCGGGGCGTGATCTTCAAGGCGGTGGGCGAGGGAAGGCCCTATCCCGAGCACGGACTGTCGTCCCGGGACTGGGCCAAGATCCCCCCTCGCCAGGTCCGCCTCGACCAGCTCGTGAGCACCAAGCGGGAGCTGGACCTGCAGTCGCTGCTGGCCAAGGACTCCACGTTCTACGGCGACCTGTTCCCCCACGTCGTCCAGTGGAAGGGCGAGCTCTACCTGGAGGACGGCCTGCACCGGGCGCTCCGCGCGGCGCTGCACCAGCGGCTCGTCCTGCACGCCCGCGTCCTGGACCTGGACGCCGTCGACATGACCGGCTGAGCCGGTCCCTTACCGGGTGCGGGCGGGTTCGGCGGCGGGCAGGCTCTTGGGCTCGACGAGACGTCCGTCCAGCCGTCCGGGCCGTGCCGCCGCCGGGCGGACGAAGCCGGGCCGGGCCGCGAGCATCCCGAAGACCAGTTCCGGCGCCACGAGGACGAGCAGCAGCGTCAGCGGCACGTGCCAGCCGCCCGTCGCGCCGTGCAGCACGCCCATGGCGAGCGGCCCGAACCCGGCGAGCAGGTAGCCGCCGGTCTGCGCCATCCCCGACAGCCGCGCCGCGACGGACGGGCTCGGCGAGCGCAGGCTGAGCAGGGTGTAGGCGAGCGGGAACGCGCTGCCGGTGCCGATGCCGAGGACGATGGTCCACGCCCAGCCGGCGGCGGGCGCGACGATCAGCCCGCCGATCCCGGCGACCATGGTGAGCACGACGCCGGCGACGACGGCGCGCTGGTCGCGGAGCCGCGCGGCGAGGACGGGCACGAGGAACCCGAGCGGGATGCCGACGATCATCATCGTGGAGACCATCATCCCGGCGGTGGCGGGGGCGAACCCGGCGTCCTGCATGATCTCCGGCAGCCAGGACATCAGCACGTAGAACATCAGCGACGCCAGGCCCATGAACACCGCGACGTACCACGCGACGGGGGAGCGCAGCAGCGACCCCTCGGGCGCGGGCGCCGGAGCGGCCGCCGGGGCGGCGGCCGGGGCGGC
>NZ_WBMR01000078.1 GCF_008923365.1 Actinomadura montaniterrae | reverse complement strand
CGGGGGCCGCGTGCGGGACGCCTCCGGCGCGCCGGGCGTCGCGGGCGCGCCGGGCGCCGCGGCCTCCGCCTGCCGCGCCGCGATGCGCTGCTGGAACTCCGCGTCGGCCCGGATCTCGTCCTCGCTCGGCGCCATCGCGATGATGATCAGCAGCGTGATCGACACCACCGCGATCCCGCCGATCAGCGGGATCAGGAAGTCGGACGCGGTGGCGCCGCTCGGGGCGGGCATGGCCGGATCCATGGTGATCCGCATGGCCGCCATGCCGGTGTAGTGCATGCCGGTCACGGCGACGCCCATGATGAGCGCGGCCCCGCACGTCGCCCACAGGCCCTTCACGCGCACGCAGAACCACAGCGCGGCGGTGGCCGCGACGACGGCGATGACCACCGACAGCGCGACCAGGGCGGGCTGGTACCCGATGTCGCCGGACATGTTCATCGCGGCCATCCCGGAGTAGTGCATGCTCACCACGCCGATCCCCATGACCAGGCCGCCGGTGACGATCACGCCGGGTCCGGACCCGCCGAAGCCGAGGATGAACAGCCCGACCGCGACGACCACCACGGCGGTGAGGCAGCTCAGCAGCGTGACCGGCACGTTGTAGCGGATCGGCATGCCCGAGACGCTGAAGCCCAGCATCGCGATGAAGTGCATCACCCAGATCCCGGTGCCGCCGATCGCCAGCGCGGCGAGCGACAGCCAGGACGCGCGCGACCGCCCGGTGGACGCGCGGGCGCGGGTCATGCACAGGAGCCCGAGGAAGGAGCCGACGAAGGACATCACGTACGCGGAGACGGGCGTGAGCGGCCCGTAGGAGAAATGGTGCACGTGCGCCATGCGGTTCCCCGGAAAGTGAAGAGATCTCGGATCCAGGGGGCATCCTAACCGGGTCTATCCGGCAAATTGGTGTAATCCGGAAGGACGCTCAGTGAAGCAGGCCGTGGGCCAATGCCAGGTCGAGCGCCGACCGGGCCGCCGGCGCGAGCAGCTGCCGGTCGGACGCATCGAGGTAGAAGTACGCGTCCACCTCGCCGGACGCCGCGACCGCGCCGTGGCAGGACGCGGTGAAGCACGCCATCCGCGCGTGCGTGTAGTCCGGCTGGTCGTGCGCCGGCGCGCGGACCACGCCCAGCTCGCGGAACGACGCCCGGTCCAGCTCGACGCCCAGCTCCTCCCGCACCTCCCGGGACAGCGCCGCCCAGTCGTCCTCGCCCGGCTCCCGCTTGCCGCCGGGCAGGTACAGCAGGTCGCGGCCCCGCGACCGGACGGCCAGCAGCCGACCGTCCACCACCCGCACCCACGCCACCACGTCGAGATCCGCCACGGCGCCCAGCCTAGAGCCGGCGGGATTCGAGGACGCGGCGCAGGAACTCGCGGGTGCGCGGCTCGGCGGGGTCCTCGAAGATCTGCGCGGCGGGGCCGCGCTCCAGCAGCACGCCGTCGGACAGGAAGCAGACCGTGTCGGCGATGTCGCGGGCGAAGCCCATCTCGTGCGTCGCGAGGACCATCGTCATCCCGGACTCCTTCAGCTCCCGGATGATCCCCATCACCTCGGTGACCAGCTCCGGATCCAGCGCGGACGTCACCTCGTCCAGCAGCAGCAGGCTCGGCCGGGTCGCCATCGCCCGGATGATCGCGACGCGCTGCTGCTGCCCGCCCGACAGCCGGTCCGGGTACTCGCCGGCCTTGTCCGCCAGCCCGAACCGCTTCAGCAGCTCGTGCGCCTGCTCCGTCGCCTCCGCCTTCGACCGCTTGTGGACGCGGACCGGCGCGAGCGTGATGTTGTCCAGCACCGACATGTGCGGGAACAGGTTGTAGGACTGGAACACCATCCCGATCCGCTTGCGGACCTCGTCGGGGTCGGCGTCCGGGTCGGTGATGTCGTCGCCCTCCAGGAAGATCGCGCCGTCGTCCACCGTCTCCAGCACGTTCACGCACCGCAGCAGCGTCGACTTGCCCGACCCGGACGCGCCGATGAGGCAGACGACCTCGTGCGGCGCGACGTCCAGGTCGACGCCGCGCAGCACCGGATGCGCGTGGTAGGTCTTCCAGACGCCTTCGACGCGCAGCAGCGGACCGCTCATGTGCCGCCTCCGGGGGCGCGGCGGCGCTCGGCGCGCGCCGCGAGGTGGTCGGTGAACCGGGCCATCGGCACCGTCAGCGCGACGAACAGCACCGCCGTGGCCAGGTAGGGCGTGTAGTTGAAGTTGGTCGCCGAGTGGATCTGCGCCTGCCGCAGCGCCTCCAGCGGTCCGAGCACCGCGACGAGCGCGGTGTCCTTCTGCAGCGAGGCGAAGTCGTTCAGCAGCGGCGGGACGACGCGCCGCACCGCCTGCGGCAGCACCACGAACCGCAGGCTCTGCGCCTTGCTGAGCCCGAGCGACCGGGCCGCCGCGCGCTGGCTCGGATGGATCGAGTCGATGCCCGCGCGGAACACCTCCGCGACGTACGCGCCGTACGACAGCACGAGCGCGAACCCGCCGAGCACGGCCGGGCTGTCCGGGATCCCCTGCAGACGCAGGGCGGGCAGCCCGAACCCGACCAGGTACACCAGCAGGATCGTCGGGATGCCCCGGAACACGTCGGTGTAGGCGACGGCCAGCGCCCGCAGCGGGAAGAACAGCGGGTTGCGCAGCCCGCGCGCGAGCGCCACCAGCAGGCCGAGCACCAGGATCACCGGCTCGGCGATCAGGAAGATCCGCACGTTCAGCCAGAAGCCGCGCAGCACGTCCGGGAACGCGTTCGTGAACTCGCCCCAGTTGAAGAACGTCTCGTGTACGCGCGGCCAGCCGGGCGACGTCACCACCACGGCGACGACGACCGCGGCGCACAGCACGGTCGACGCGGCGGCGACCGAGCCGGACCGGACGCCGGCGCGCCGGCGGCGCCGCTCCCGGTCCAGCTGCCGCTCGCTCTTGACCCAGGCGGCCTCGCCGCCCGCCCGCGCGGTCATCGCCCGATCACCACGCTGGGTCACTTCAGGACGGGCGCGCCGGCCGACGACGTCAGCCATTGCTGCTGGATCTTGGCCAGCTCGCCGGACGACTTCAGCTGCCCGATCGCCTGGTTCAGGCAGCCCACCAGCTTGCTGCCCTTCTCCATCAGCAGCCCGAAGTGCTCGGTGCTGCCGCCCTCGGTCTGCGGCAGCTGGCCGACGATCTTCGAGCCGTCGATCTGGGCGGCGGTGACGTAGAACGCGGTCGGCAGGTCGACCAGCAGCAGGTCGACCTGCTTGTTCTTCAGCGCGTTCACCGCGTCGATCTGGGTGTTGAAGATCTTCGGCTGGCTGTCCGGCTTGATCTGGTTCTGCACGGCCTGGAGCGCGGTCGTGCCGACCTGGACGGCGATGCGGGCCTTCTTCAGGTCAGCGATGCCCGCCGCGTTCGCGAACTTGCCGTTCTTGAGCGCCACGACGCCCTGCTGCACGTCGTAGTAGCCGTCGCTGAACGTCACCGCCTTCTCGCGGGCGGGGGTGGCGGAGATCTGGTTGATGTCGAAGTCGAAGTTCTTCGGGCCGGGCGCGTAGGACGACTCGAACGACTGCGTCGTCCAGGTGACCTGGTCCTTGGTGAAGCCGAGCTTGCCGGCGACCGCGTACGCGACGGCGCTCTCGAAGCCCTGCCCGTTGGACGGGGCGTCGTCCTTGAACCAGGGCTCGAACGCCGGCTTGTCGGTCGCGACCGTCAGCTTGCCGGGCGTCTTCAACGGCAGCGTGTCCTTGGTGCAGGAGGCGGGGCTCTTGCTCGCCGAGGCGTCGGAGCCGCCGTCGTCCTGCGGGGCGCAGGCGGTGACGGCGAGGGTGAGCGCGGCGACGCCGGTCAGGGCGGCCACGAGGGGGCGGCGGGTCACGGGGGTGCCTCCAGCGGTGCGGTGTTGCGTGATCAAGAATGCGGGGTGGTGCGCCCGGTGGCGCGCAGGGCGACGGTGCGCGCGCCGGCCAGACCGAGGACGTCCGCGGCGCGGCCCTGGTTGACGCCGAGGCCGAGCCAGCCCGAGGAGTCGATCCACAGCAGCGGCTCGCCGGGGGCGACGCTGCCGAAGGTCCGCTCGAACGGGACGCGGGCGGTGCGGGACGTCCCGTCTGGAACGCTCCATTCGACGTCGAGCGGGGTGCCCGGCTCCAGCGCGCCGAACGCGGCGGCGAGGTCGTCGCGCTCCGCGCCCAGCACCAGGCTGCCGAACCGGTCGGTGTACAGCACGGGGACGCTCAGCTCGCCGTCGCCGACGACCGGTGACGGCAGGCCCAGCGGCAGCGGCTCGACCGGCGCGCCGAGGTCGGCGACGTCCACCCCCGCCGCGACGTGCGCGGCGGCGGGGGAGAAGACGTCCCGCCCGTGGAACGACGTCGAGACCTCCGGCAGCCGGTACGCCGGGTTCTCCAGGACGTGCGCGCGGACGATCCCGCCGAGCACGTCCGCCGCCGGGGCCAGCAGCCCGTTGTCCGGGCCGACCAGCACGTCGCCGCGCCCCGTCTCGACCGCCACCGGACGCCGCGGCGTCCCGACCCCCGGGTCGACGATGCCGAGGTGCACGCCCACCGGCAGGTACGGCAGCGCCTGCCGCAGCAGCATCGCGCCCTCCACCACGTCGAACGGGGTGATCTCGTCGCTGAGCACCAGCACGTTCGCGCCGGGCGCGATCGTGTACACGACGCCGGCGCAGATCGAGGTGTAGGCGGCCCCGAAGTCCGTGGCGATGCTGACGAACGGGCGGCTTCCGGACATGGGCGACCTCGGTGGGACCTGCGGGGATGCGAGAGGAGAGAGCAGCAGCCTACCAAGCCGATCTCGTGACCGAACCGGCGCTAACCTCCGGGGATGCGCGCCGAATCGCTCGACCCGCTGCTGCTGCGGACCTTCGTCGCCGTCGCCGACCTCGGCTCGTTCACCGCGGCCGCCGCGGCGGGCGGCTACACCCAGTCGGCGGTGTCCCGCCAGATCGCCGCGCTGGAGGACGCCTGCGGCGTCGAGCTGTTCGCGCGCGGCGCCCGCGGCGTGCGGCCGACGCCCGCCGGCGAGCACCTCCTCCCGCACGCCCGCGCCCTGCTCGACCGGCTCGCCGACACCGTCCAGGCCATGGAGGGGCTGCGCCGCCTCGACACCGGGACGCTGCGGCTCGGCGCGTTCCCCACCGCGAACGCGGCGCTGGTCCCGCGCGCGCTCGCCCGGTTCCGCGCCCGGCACCCCGGCGTGCGCCCCACGCTGCGCGAGGGGACCACCGACCGGCTGCTGGCGATGCTGGACGGCGGCGACCTCGACCTCGCCGTCGTCAGCACCCACACCGTCCCCGCGCTGCCCGCCGGCGACCTCGTCCCGCTGCTGGACGACGCGCTGCTCGTCGCGCTGCCGTCCGGGCACCCGCTCGCCGCCCGCCGCCGCGTCCCGCTGGACGCCCTGGCCGGCGACGCGTGGATCGTCGCCGACGCCCCCGAGGCCGTCGCGGCGCTGCGCGCCCGCTGCGAGGCCGCCGGGTTCGAGCCGCGCACCCCGCTGCGCGTCGCCGAATGGATCTCCAAGCTCGGCCTGGTCGCGGGCGGGTTCGGCGTCACCCTCGTGCCCGCGCTCGCGGCGGCAGCGGCGGCGCGCCCCGATGTCGTGCTGCGGCCGCTCGCCCCCGAGCAGCCCACCCGCGCCGTCCGCGCCGCCGTCGGGCGGCACGCCCGCAGGTCCCCGGCGGTCACCGCGTTCCTGGACGACCTGCGGGCCGTCGCCGCCGAGCTGGGTTAGCCGCCGGGCCGGGTCAGGGGATCGCGGCGACCACCTCGACCTCCAGCAGCGCGTCCGGGTGGAACAGCCGGGCGACCTCGACGGTCGTGCTGGTAGGCGCGGTGCCGGTGAAGAACCGCCGCCGGACCGCCCCGTACTCGGCGACGCGGCCCAGATCGGTGACGAACGTCCGGACGTTGACGACGTCCGCGAACCCGGCCCCGTGCGCCGCGAGGATCCGCTCCAGCATGGAGAAGATCACTTCGGACTGCCGGGCCATGTCGCCGGGCGCGTCGACCTTCCCGTCCTCGGTGAGCGCGATCTGCCCCGACACGTACAGCATCGGCCCGGCCGTCACCTGCGCCGCGTGCGAGTAGAAGGGGTTCGGCGGCGGCGGGACGGTGGCGGGATTGCCGAGCGTGACGCGCATACGGGAGTCCTTTCGTACGTGGTCTGCGAGTGCGATGAGGTCGTGCGGGCCGAGGTCGGCGGCGAGCGCGGCGGACGCGTGTGCGCGCGCGGCGGCGAGGACGCCCCCTGCGGGCGCGCCCGGGACGTCGAGCGCGAGACCGAGGTCCTTGGCGGCGAGCGCGACCGTGAAACGCGGCGCCGCGTCGGGGACCGCGTCCCGCAGCCGGCGCGCCTGCGCGCTCGTGCGGGACAGCCCGTCCAGCACGAGGTCGCGGTCGAGGCCGAGCCTGTCGGCGAGCGCCAGCGCCTCGCCGAGCACGGCGAAGTTCGCGACGAGCATCCCGTTGGCGACGAGCTTCAGCGCGGCGCCGGACCCGGGCGGTCCCGCGTGCCGGACGCGTCCGAACACCCCCAGCGCTTCGGCGCAGCGGGCGAGGTCGTCGCCGGTGCCGCCCGCCAGCACCTCCAGCTCGCCCGCCTCCGCCTGCGGGATGCTGCCGACCACGGGGGCGTCGACGTAGCCGACGCCGTCCGGCAGCCGGTCGCGGACGCGGCGCGCGGCGTCCGGGCCGATCGTCGACGCGTCCGCGATCACGGCTCCGGGCTCCAGCGCCGCCGCTGCGCCGTCCTGGCCGAACAGCACGTCCTCGACGGCTGCCGCGTCGGTGAGCATGGTGATGACGAGGTCGCGGCCTGCGGCGGCCTGTGCGGGCGACGCCGCGAGCGCCGCGCCCAGTTCCGCCGGGACCTTGCCCGCGGTGCGGTTCCACACCGCCACGTCGTGGCCCGCCGCGATCAGCCGCCGGGCCATCGGGACGCCCATGCGTCCCAGTCCGAGAAAAGCGATTCGTGTCATGGTGCGACCGACGCTAGGCGCCGCCGAGCCATGCCACCAGCGCAGATTTCGCAGACCGGCCATGCGCCGCCCGCATGGCTCGCGGCCCGGGCGTCAGCCGAAGCGGCGGGCCGAGGCGTCCTCCTGGGCCAGCCGGTGCAGGGCCGTCAGGACCTGCTCGTACAGGACGGTGGACACGAGCAGGGTGTGCACGGTCCGCGCGCGCGGCGCGCCGTCGGCCACCCGGCCGATCTCGTGGGCGGCGACCTCCGTGGCGGCCTTCACGTAGGGGCGCAGGTCGGTGAGGGTGATCGGGAAGCCGAGCCGGCGCAGCGCGACGAAGGTGTGCGCCAGCAGGTCGCGGGCGGGGGAGCGGTCGCCGACCGTCCAGCCGAGCTCGCGGACGAGCGCGTCGACGTCCTGCCGCGCGGCGCGCCAGTGCGGGTCGTACGGCGCGGCGACGTGCGGGCCGATGGCGTACTGGGCGGTGCCGAACAGCTCGTGCAGGCTGACCCGCTCGTCCTCGATCGCCTCGACGATCCGCTGGATCGCCGCGACCGGCAGGTCGCCGACCTCGCGCAGCGCGCTGATCAGCCGCAGCCGCTCCAGGTGCCGGTGGTCGTACTCCGCGCGGGTCGCGCTCACCGCCGAGCCCTTCGGGAGGAGGCCCTCCCGGATGTAGAACTTGATCGTCTGGACCGTCAGGCCGCTGCGATCGCTGAGCTCGGAGATCTGCACCGCGCACCTCCTTGTCCGGAGGACAAACGCTATCCAGCGCGTGCGGGCCGATACCGGCACTCGTCAAAGGTGGCCCGAGATGCGGTGCTTTGTCTGACCTGCCCGGACCCCGCCGGACGGTCGCGCGCCGCACGGGGACGCGCCGGGCCGTGCCGGGCGCCCCCGAACGGCCCGGCGCGGCCCGGTCCCGGGCGTCAGGCGGTCAGCCGCAGATCGGCGATCGACCGCCCGGCGCGCACCGCGCACCCGCCGGGCAGCCGCTCGTCCAGCGGGACCCGGACGGTCACCCGCTCGCCCGCCGCGGCCTCCGCGACCGCGAACCCGGCCAGCCGGAGCGGCAGCGCGTCCGACGAGGCGTAGCACTGCACGACCTCGCGGCCCGGCCGCTCGCCGGTGTTGCGGACGGTCACCTCAGCCGTCCCGCCCGACACCGCCAGCGACTCGTACTCCCAGCCCGTGTACCCCAGGCCGTGCCCGAACGGGTACGCGACCTGCTCGGGCGCGTAGTGCAGGTAGCCGATCGCGGCGCCCTCCGCGTACGGCAGCGACCCGTCCTCGCCGGGGACCGGCGACAGGATCCCGTCCTCCGACACCGGGAACGTCGTCGGCAGCCGCCCGCCCGGCTCGGCCGCGCCGGTGAGGACGTCGGCGATCGCGTCGCCGCCCTCCTGGCCGGGCAGCCACGCCCACAGCACCGCCGCGACCTCGTCCCGCCACGGCATCAGCACGGGCGCGCCCGCGTTCACCACCACGACCGTGCGCGGGTTCGCGGCGGCGACGGCCGAGACCAGCTCGTCCTGGCGGCCGGGCAGCGCGAGCGTCGTCCGGTCGAAGCCCTCGCTCTCCACGTCGTCGTTGGTGCCGACGATCACGACCGCGGCGTCGGCGGCGCGAGCGGCCTCGACCGCCGCCGCCAGCTCCTCGTCCTCGGGGAGGTGCGGCTCGTGGTACCCGATGCCGAACGCGGTCAGGAACGACCCCGGCCGGTAGGCGCGCCGCAGCTCCACCGGGACCGCCCGCCCGGCGGCGAGCTCCACCTCGACGCGGTGCTCCGGCGGGCGCATCATCGCCTCGACCGGGTCGCCGCCGTCCAGGGCCAGGTTCACCGTCGCCGTGGTGTCCGCGACCCGCACGTCGTACTCGCCGACGCCCGCGACCGCGAACGTGTGCACGCCGTCCGCCGCCGGCGTCACCCGCGCGCGCACGACGATCTGCGCCGTCCCCTCCGGCACGCCCTCGAAGAACATGAACCGGGCCGCCTCGCGGTGCTCGGAGTCGAGGATGGCGCCGTCCGCGTCGATGAACTCCAGCCGCACCCCCGGCTTGCCCGTCTCCGGGTCCGTGGTCATGTCCAGCGGCAGCGCCGCCAGCCGCTCGTGCGGGTACACGCCCGCGTGCACGGTCAGCTCGGTGTCCGCGCCGAGCGCGCGCCGCAGACCGTCCACCGGCGACACGACGTGCTCGGGGTTCACGTGCGCGCTGCCTCCGCCCTGCGCGCTGAACCGCACCGCGTTCGGGCCGATCAGCGCCAGCCTGCGCGGCACGTTCAGCGGGAGCGCACCGCCCTCGTTGCGCAGCAGCACGCACGCCCGCGCCGCGAACGCGCGCAACTGGGCGGGCGCGTCGGCGGGCGTCGTCACCGGCGCCGGCTCGGGGAACCCCTCCAGCGCGCCGACCCGCGCGGCCAGCCGCAGGATCCGCAGCACCTTGTCGTCGACCAGGTCCTCGGCGACCTCGCCGTCCCGGACGGCCGCGACCAGCTTGTCCCGCCACGCGTTGCCGGGCATCCCCGGCATCTCCAGGTCCATGCCCGCGTTGGCGCTCGCCGCGGTCGACCGGATCGCCGTCCAGTCCGACATCAGCACGCCGTCGAACCCCCAGCGCTCCTTCAGCACACCGGTCAGCAGCGCGTGGTTCTCCGTCATCGTCGTGCCGTTCACCCGGTTGTAGGCGGCCATCACCGCCCAGGCGCCCGCCTTCACCGCGTCCTCGAACGGGCGCATGTACACCGCGTCCAGGGTCGCGTCGTCGATCCGGGCGTCGTACGACATCCGGGCGGTCTCGGAGTCGTTGCCGACGAAGTGCTTCACCGTCGCCGCGACCCCGGCCGACTGCACGCCCGTCACGAACCCGACGCCGATCCGGGCGGTGAGCAGCGGGTCCTCGGAGTAGTTCTCGAAATGCCGGCCGCCCAGCGGCGTCCGGTGCAGGTTGATCGTCGGCGCGAGCTGGACGTGCACGCCCTTGTCCCTGGCCTGGGCGCCGTTCAGCCGGCCCACCCGCTCGGCCAGGTCCGGGTCCCACGTCGCGGCCAGCGCCGTCGGGCTGGGGAACAGCAGGCTCGTGCTCCGCTCGTCCCACGCGGTGCCGCGGATGCCGCTCGGGCCGTCCGACAGCACCACCTTCCGCAGCCCGATCCCCGGGATCGGCCGCAGCGACCAGAAGTCGGCCCCGCTCAGCAGGTGGACCTTCTCCTCGAGCGTCAGCTGTGCGAGCCGCTTGCGCAGGCGGGCCTCGTCGACGGACATCGAACCTCCTCCAGGACGTCTCCGGACGCCGCCCACCCTATTTCCCGATACCGAGTACTCGGTAGGTTTGTTACTTGTACGTTATCTTCGGTTCTGCGTAGAGTGAGGTGCCGTGAGGACCAGCACGGATCGGCGGCGCGGCTACGCCTCGGGCGACGCCCGGCGCGAGCGCATCCTGCACATCGCGACCCAGGAGTTCGCCGAACACGGCTACCGTGGCACGTCGCTGGCCCGCGTCGCCGAACGCGCCGGGCTCTCCCAGCCCGGCCTGCTCCACCATTTCCGCACCAAGGAGCAGCTGCTCGTCGCCGTCCTCGAACTGCGCGACCAGCGCGACATGGAGCGGTTCTTCGCCGACGAGGCGGCCGGCGGCCTCGACCTGCTGACGGCCCTGGTCCGGGTCGTCGAGCACAACAGCCGCACGCCGGAGCTCGTCCGGCTCTTCGTGGTCCTGACGAGCGAGGCCGTCACCGCCGACCACCCCGCCCAGGACTGGGCCCGCGCCCGCTACGAGCGCCTGCGCGCGTGGGTCGCCGACGCCCTCCGCCGCGCCGCCGGGGCGGGCGAGGTGCGCCCCGGCCTCGACGCCGACGCCACCGCCGCCCGCATCATCGCCCTCATGGACGGCCTGCAGACCCAATGGCTCCTCGACCCGGACGCCATCGACATGCCCGCCCTCTTCCGGGCCCACATAGACGAGCTCCTGGCGACCCTCCGCCCCAGAGCCTGATCCTCCGGTCAGCTGCGGCGCATGCCCTCGCTGATCTTCTCGGCGGCGGCGACGACGGGGGCGGCGTGCAGGCGGCCGGGGGAGCGGGTGAGGCGTTCGAGGGGGCCGGAGACGGAGACGGCGGCGATGACGCGGCCGCCGGCGCCGCGGATCGGGGCGGAGACGGAGCCGACGCCCTGCTCGCGCTCGCCGACGGACTGCGCCCAGCCGCGGCGGCGGACGGAGGCGAGGGTGGTCGCCTCGAACTTGGCGCCGCGCAGGCCGCGGTGCATCCGGTCGGGCTCCTCCCAGGCCAGCAGGATCTGGGCGGCGGACCCGGCGCTCATCGGCAGGGCGGCGCCGACGGGGATGGTGTCGCGCAGGCCGCTGGTGCGCTCGGCGGCGGCGACGCAGACGCGGACGTCGCCCTGGCGGCGGAACAGGGAGGCGCTCTCGCCGGTGTGGTCGCGGAGCTGGGCGAGGACGGGCTGCGCGATGGCGAGCAGGCGGTCCTCGCCGGCGGCGACGGCGAGCTCGGCGAGCCGCGGGCCGAGGATGAACCGGCCCTGGGTGTCGCGGTGGACGAGGCGGTGGTGCTCCAGCGCGACGGCGAGCCGGTGGGCCGTGGGGCGGGCGAGGCCGGTGGTCTGCACGAGCTGCGCGAGCGAGGCGGGACCGGCCTCGAGCGCGTTCAGCACGAGAACCGCTTTGTCAAGTACGCCGACTCCGCTAGAGTTGTCCATGTCTTGATATTGCCGTCTCGTAATTTGAGATGCAAATCAGGCGACCGGACCCGCGGCGCGACGGTGCGCCGCACGATCATGACAGGTGAGGTGGGTGTGATGGGCCGTACATTGGCCGAGAAGGTGTACGACGCGCACGTCGTACGGCGTGCCGAGGGTGAGCCCGACCTCCTCTACATCGACCTGCACCTGGTCCACGAGGTCACCAGCCCCCAGGCGTTCGACGGGCTGCGGATGGCCGGCCGCCAGGTGCGCCGCCCCGACCTGACGATCGCCACCGAGGACCACAACGTCCCGACCACGGACCTGCTCAAGCCGATCGCCGACCCGGTGTCGCGCACCCAGGTCGAGACGCTCCGCAAGAACTGCTCCGACTTCGGCGTCCGGCTGCACCCGATGGGCGACGACGGCCAGGGCATCGTGCACGTCATCGGCCCGCAGCTCGGCCTGACCCAGCCCGGCATGACCGTGGTCTGCGGCGACTCGCACACCTCCACGCACGGCGCGTTCGGCGCGCTCGCGTTCGGCATCGGCACCAGCGAGGTCGAGCACGTCCTCGCCACGCAGACGCTGCCGCAGATCCAGCCGAAGACGATGGCCGTCACCGTGAACGGCGCGCTGCCCGAGGGCGTCACCGCCAAGGACCTGATCCTCGCGATCATCGCGAAGATCGGCACCGGCGGCGGCCAGGGCCACATCATCGAGTACCGCGGCGAGGCCGTCCGGTCGCTGTCGATGGAAGGCCGCATGACGGTCTGCAACATGTCCATCGAGGCCGGCGCCCGCGCCGGGATGATCGCCCCGGACGAGACCACGTTCGCCTACCTCAAGGGCCGCCCCAACGCCCCGCAGGGCGAGGACTGGGACAAGGCCGTCGAGTACTGGACGTCCCTGCGCACCGACGACGACGCGGTCTTCGACAAGGAGGTCGTGATCGACGCGGCCGAGCTGACCCCGTTCGTCACCTGGGGCACCAACCCCGGCCAGGGCCTGCCGCTCGCCGAGTCCGTGCCGGACCCCGCGTCCATCGACGACCCCGTCAAGCGGCAGAACGCCGAGCGGGCCCTGGAGTACATGGGCCTCACCGCCGGGACCCCGCTGCGTGACATCAAGGTCGACACCGTCTTCGTCGGCTCCTGCACCAACGGCCGCATCGAGGACCTGCGCGCCGTCGCGGGCGTGCTGGAGGGGCGCAAGGTCGCCGACGGCGTCCGGATGCTGGTCGTCCCCGGCTCCATGAAGGTCAAGCAGCAGGCCGAGCAGGAGGGCCTCGACAAGGTCATCTCCGCCTCCGGCGCCGAATGGCGCGAGGCCGGCTGCTCGATGTGCCTGGCGATGAACCCCGACAAGCTCACCCCGGGCGAGCGCAGCGCCTCCACGTCCAACCGCAACTTCGAGGGCCGGCAGGGCCCCGGCGGCCGCACCCACCTGGTGTCGCCCGCCGTCGCCGCCGCCACCGCCGTCACCGGCCGCCTGGCCGCCCCCGCCGACCTGTAAGGAGCGACCGATGGAAGCCTTCACCACCTACACCGGGCGCGCCGTCCCGCTGCGGCGCAGCAACGTCGACACCGACCAGATCATCCCGGCCGTCTGGCTCAAGCAGGTCAGCCGCACCGGATTCGACAAGGGCCTGTTCTCCGCCTGGCGCGAGGACCCGGACTTCGTGCTGAACCAGCCGCAGTACGCGGGCGCCGGCATCCTCGTCGCCGGCCCCGACTTCGGCACCGGCTCGTCCCGCGAGCACGCCGTCTGGGCCCTGCAGCAGTACGGGTTCCGCGTCGTGATCGCGCCGCGGTTCGGCGACATCTTCCGCAACAACTCGACCAAGATGGGGCTGCTGCCGGTCGTGCTGACCGACGCGCAGGTCGAGGCCCTGCAGAGCGCCGCCGAAAAGGACCCCGCCCTCGAGATCACCGTCGACCTGGAGAAGCGCGAGGTCCGCTGGGGCGCCGACACGGCGTCCTTCGAGATCGACGACTACACCCGCTGGCGGCTCATGGAGGGCCTGGACGACATCGGCCTGACCCTCCGCCACGGCGACGCCATCAACGACTACGAGGCCGCCCGCCCCGCCTGGCTCCCGGTAACCGTGTGACCCAGGGGGACGACCCCCTGGAACCCCCGTCACGACGGACAGGCTGTTTCCCCGCTCAGCGGGGAAACAGCCTGTCCGTCGTCGGGCATGCCCGCTCCGCTCGCTGCACTCGCTCCGCGTGCCTCCCCGTGAGCGGGCCGAGCTCGACCTGCCGGGGTTGGCGGACCCCGGGGGCCGGGTCGCGTAGCCTCGCGCGGGAGAATTCCTCTCAGGGGACGAGGACGCCCGAGCAATGGGGGGCTTTTGTGAACGCCGTGCCGTGGACCGGACCGCAGTGGGACGACCCGGCGCTGACCCGGCTCGCCCGGCAGCTGCGCGACGCGCACCGGGCCGTGGCGCCGCTGCCGCCGCAGACCCGCCAGCGGCTCATCCGCCACCTCCTGGCGATCACCGATCTGGCGAAAAGGGACTCCGACCTCGCCGCCCGCAGGCTGGAGGCGTTCCTGGCCGATTTCCACGAGGCGCCCGACGTCCGTTAGCGTGCGCAGTGGCCGGATCCGGTCCGGTCACCCGGCGAGACGGGGGCGAGGCCGACAAAAACGCCAGCGACACGGCAACTCTTGCGTGCAGGTGATTGTGTCCATGCTGAGGGTCCCTTAGTTTCGTTCGGGCAAGGGGGGAACTAGAGGAGTAACCCATGAACAAGCGTGAGCTGGTCGACGCCATCTCTGACCGGCTGGGCAGCAAGAAGGCCGCAGCCGAGGCCGTCGACGCGATCCTGGAGGCGATCCAATCCGCCGTCGCCAAGGGCGACAAGGTGGCGATCACCGGGTTCGGTTCGTTCGAGAAGGCCGACCGGCCTGCCCGTACGGCCCGCAACCCCGCAACGGGCAAGACCATCGAGGTTCCCGCGACGTCCGTGCCGAAGTTCAAGGCCGGCGCGGACTTCAAGAACCTGGTGGCCGGCAAGAAGTAGCCTCGCGCGGCAGCGCCCGGGACCGTGAACGAACGGTCCCGGGCGCTGCCGCGTTCACGGCCCCGTCAGCTCTCCGGCAGCGGGAACGTCGACAGCGTCACCACCGCGACCCGGTCGCCGTCCATCGCCAGGTTCACCCGCTGCCCGAAGCGCAGCAGCCGCAGGCCCCCCGCCGCGAACGCGTCCGCACCGAACGGCAGCTCCGTCCCGTCGTCCAGCAGCACGCTCCCCGTCCGCGCGGCCGCGTCGAAGTCCTTCACCGTCCCCTGCATGCGCGAACCCTATCCCCGGCCGTGCCCGGCGGACGGCGCGAAATCGGGGAGCAGCGCGGCGACGGCCGCGGTGCGGGGGCCGGTGCCGAGGGCCAGCGCGGCGCGCAGGTCGTCGGGGGTGTCGACGTCGCGGCGGACGCTGTCGGTCCCGGGCAGCAGCAGCTCGCGGGCGCCGCGCGCGCGGTGCGCGGTGCGGGAGTCGCCGCCGAACGCGGGGGAGAACGGGACGCCGGGACGCGCCGTGTAGAGGGTGGTGCCGACGCCCGCCGCGTCCGGGACGAACGCCTCGGGCGCCCGCGCCGCCGCGTCGAGGACCGCGGCGAGTTCGTCCGGCCGCAGAGCGGGCAGATCGGCGGAGAGCGCGCCGACGCCCGCGCCGGGTGCGAGGTCGCGGCCGCGTCCCGCCCCGTGGATCAGGGCCGGGTTCAGCCCGGCGTCGGGCTCGTCCGGGACGATCCGGGCGCCGAGCGCGGCGAGCTCCGCGGCCGGGACGGGATCGTCGGTGACCACTATCACATCGCGGACGCGGGAGCAGCGCAGCGCCGCCGCGACGGTGTCGGCGGCGACCGCCAGGGCGAGCGCCTCGCGGTGCGGCCCCGCCGCCGCGGACATGCGGGTCTTGGCCCTGGCCAGCACCTTGACCGGCACGACGAGCGACCACTCGGGATGAGGCGCGCTGGGCGCTGGGGTAGACATGGCAACTCGACACTATGCGCAGACAACCGCGACACTTGAGGACACCCCGCGTTCACGCCGGGTACGGATGGAGGAGGGACGGATCATGGGCCACGGGTACTCGCCTGGCTGGCGCAAGCTCACGATCGTCGTCCTGCGGCCCCTGCTGTTCGGGCTGCTGAGACGGGACTGGCGCGGCCGGGGCAACGTGCCCAGCACGGGCGGTGTGATCATCGCCGCCAACCACATCTCCGAGTCCGACCCCCTCGCCCTCGCGCACTTCGTCTACGAGGCCGGCCGCTACCCCGTCTACCTCGCCAAGGCCGCGCTGTTCAGCACGCCGGTCGTCGGGGCCGCGATGCGCGGCACCGGCCAGATCCCGGTGCACCGCGACCGCGCCGACGCCGCGCTCGCCCTCAAGGACGCCGAGAAGGCGCTGGTGGACGGCGAGTGCCTGATGTTCTACCCGGAGGGCAGCTGCACCCGCGACCCCGAGCTGTGGCCGATGACCGGCCAGACGGGCGTGGCGCGGATGGCGCTGACGACGGGCGCGAAGGTCGTCCCGGTCGCGACGTGGGGCGCGCACGAGCTGCTGCCGTACAAGAAGGCCGAGCAGCGCGGGCTCGCCGGGAGCCTGAAGAAGGGGTTCCACCCGTTCCCGCGCAAGACGATGAAGGTGATCGCGGGCCCGCCGATCGACCTGTCGAAGTACGAGGGGCTGCCGCTCACCAAGGAGACGCTGCGCGCGGCCACCGACGACATCATGGACGTGATCTCCGAGCTGCTCGGCGAGCTGCGCGGCGAGCGCCCGCCGGCGGAGCGCTACGACCACCACCGGGTGCTGGAGGAGCGGCGCCGCGCCGCCAAGCCCGCCGGGCCCGCGGAGGCCGTGGAGGCCGCCGAGGCGGGCGGGGTGCCCGGCCCGGCCGAGCCGCCGGACGGCGCCGGGGACGCGGGCGGCGCCGAAGACGCGGGCGCCGCCGGGAAGACGGACGCCACCGAGACGAGCAAGGCGGGTGACTCGTGACCTACCGCACCGCGGTGATGGGAGCCGGCTCCTGGGGGACCACGTTCGCCAAGCTGCTGCACGACGCGGGCGGCGAGGTCACCCTGTGGGGCCGCCGGCCCGAGCTCGTCGAGACGATCAACGAGCGGCACGAGAACGCCGACTACCTGCCGGGCGTCGCGCTGCCCGCGGCGATCCGGGCGACCCTCGACCCCGCCGAGGCCCTGGACGGCGCCGACTTCGTGGCGCTCGCCGTCCCGGCGCAGAGCCTGCGCGGCAACCTCTCCGGCTGGGTGCCGCTGCTGCCGTCCGGCGCCGTCCTGGTCAGCCTGATGAAGGGCGTGGAGCTCGGCACGACCCGGCGGATGTCGGAGGTGATCCGGGAGGTCGCCGACGTCCCGGAGGAGCGGGTCGCGGTGTTCAGCGGGCCGAACGTGGCGCGCGAGATCGCGACCGGCGAGCCGAGCGCCGCGGTCGCCGCGTGCGTGGACGAGCAGGCCGCGGTGGGGCTGCAGGCCGCCACGATGACCCCCTACTTCCGCGTCTACACCTCCACGGACGTGATCGGCGTGGAGCTGGGCGGCGCGATCAAGAACGTCGTGGCGCTGTGCGTCGGGATGTCGGTCGGGCTCGGGTTCGGGTCCAACACCCAGGCGGTGCTGATGACCCGCGGGCTCGCCGAGATCACCCGGCTCGGGATCGCGCTCGGCGCCGACGAGCACACCTTCGCCGGGCTCGCCGGGATGGGCGACCTCACCGCGTCCTGCATGTCGCCGCTCGCGCGGAACCGGACGTTCGGCGAGAACCTCGGCCGCGGGATGACGCTGGAGCAGGTCGTCGCCGTCACCAAGCAGACCGCCGAGGGCGTGAAGTCCTCGGAGGCGGTGCTGGAGCTGGCCCGCAAGCACAACGTGGAGATGCCGATCACCGAGGCGGTCGTCTCGGTGCTGTACCACGGCACGCCGATCACGGAGGCGGCGATCTCGCTGATCTCCCGTTCACCGAAGCCGGAACGGTACGGAGTGTGACCCGTGGACGACGCGACGTCGCGTCCGGTGCCCGGGGCGCGCCCGGATCGTTCGTGGCCGCACCGTACTGATCACCGGTAGGGTCGGGAATCATGTCCCAGGTTTCCAAGATTCGCGTGGCCGTGGTGTTCGGCGGGCGCAGCTCCGAGCACGCGATCTCCTGCGTCACCGCGGGCGCCGTCATGGCCGCGATCGACCGGGACCGCTACGACGTGCTGCCGATCGGCATCGCCCGCGACGGCCGCTGGGTGCTCGCGCCCGAGGACCAGCGGCTCGCGATCGAGGACGGCCGGCTGCCCGAGGTGTCCGGCGGCGGCAGCGCCCTCGCGCTGCCGTTCGACCCGGACAGCCGCGGGCTGATGGTCGTCGAGCCAGGGAAGGTCCCCGCCACGCTCGGCGAGGTCGACGTCGTGCTGCCGCTGCTGCACGGGCCGTACGGCGAGGACGGCACCATCCAGGGGCTGCTCGACCTCGCGGGCGTCCGGTACGTCGGCGCCGGGGTGCTGGCCAGCGCGGTCGGCATGGACAAGGGGTTCATGAAGCTCGTCTGGCAGGCGCGCGGGCTGCCCGTCGGCCCGTACGTGCTGATCGGCGACCGGGAGTGGCGCCGCGAGCGCAAGCGCAAGCTCGACGAGGTCAAGGAGCAGCTGGGGCTCGCCGCCGGGCGGGCGGTGTTCGTCAAGCCGGCCCGCGCCGGGTCCAGCATGGGCATCACCCGGGTCGCCGACGAGGCGGACCTGGAGGCCGCGGTCGAGACGGCCCGCGAGCACGACCCGAAGGTGATCGTGGAGGCGGCGATCGAGGGCCGCGAGATCGAGTGCGGCGTGCTGCAGGGCCTGGACGACGGCCCGCCGGAGGCGAGCCTGCCCGCCGAGGTGCAGATGGCCGGCGACCACGACTTCTACGACTTCGAGACCAAGTACCTCGACGGCGGCACCCGGATGGCGATCCCGCCGGACCTGCCCGCGGAGGCGATCGAGGAGGTCCGGGCGATCGCGGGGCAGGCGTTCGAGGCGCTGGACTGCGAGGGCCTCGCCCGGGTCGACTTCTTCCACACCCCGGACGGCCGCTGGATCCTCAACGAGATCAACACGATGCCGGGGTTCACGCCGGCGTCGGCGTTCCCGCAGATGTGGGCCGCGACCGGGCTGGACTACCCGTCGCTCGTCGACCGGCTGATCCAGACGGCGCTGCGGCGCTCCACCGGGCTCCGCTGATCCCGCCGCGGGGCGCCGTCACGTCCCGGTGAAGGGGATCCAGGCGCCGCCGCGCAGGGCGTTGGCGCCGGTGGTGTCGGTCGCGCGGGCGCCGTCGTCGGAGAACGTCCACAGCGTGTTCCCGATCATGACGGACCGGGTGACGGCGCCGCCGAGTGCGCCGGCGGGGTGGCGGATCGTCCCGGCCTCGCGTATCCCGGTCCCGTCGATCTTCAGGGCGAGCGCCTCGCCGGGCCCGCGGTCCCGGGACGTCACCGGGACGACCGCGAGCCCGGACGGCGCCCAGTACAGGAACGCGTGCGGCTCGAACTCGCTCGCGGACGTCGCGCCGGGCAGCCGGTGGACGCCCACGCGGCGCGGCGTGCCGGCGACGTCGAACAGCGAGACCTGGAGGCCTTCGGGACGGCCCGCGCTGGTCGCGTCCTGGCCGATGCCGAGGAGCCGTCCGTCCGCCAGGGGATGCAGGTACGCCGAGTAGCCGCTGATCTTCAGCGTGCCGGTGACGCGGGGACGGCTCGGGTCCTTCAGATCGACGGCGTACAGCGGGTCGATCTGCCGGAACGTGACGGCGTAGGCCATCGTCCCGATGAACCGGACGGCGTACAGCCGCTCGCCCTTGCCGAGGCCGCCGACGCGGCCGACCGGGTCGAGGCGCGCGCCGTGCTGAGCGAGGACGAACACCGAGCTCTGCGACCCGGACCCGTCCGGCTTCGTGCCCGCGGAGGTGGTCGCCAGGCGCAGGTCGCCGCCGTACTCCGACAGCGAGTACTGGTCGGGGAGCCGGCCCGGCACCTCGCCCGACGCGACGTACCGGGGGTGCGCGCCGCCCCTGGCGTCGAACTTGTACACGTCCGTGGACTCCTGGAACGGCGCCGCCGAACGCGTGCCGGGCAGGGGGCCTGGCGGAGCGCCCGTCACGAAGAGGCTGGACCCGTTGCCGTAGACGGTGGTGCCGTCGGCGGCGACCGCGATGGGGGACGGGTCGCCGAGCCCGCGCGCGAGGTCGACCGTGAGGACGGTCAGCATCGACGTGCCGGTGTACGAGGCAGGGCGGCTGACCTGCTCGCACGGCGTCCGGAAGGTCCGTGCCGTGCCGCCGCCGGCGCTCACCGTGAAGGCGGGCAGCCACGCGTCGAGCGGCGCCTTCCGGACCCTCTCCTGGTTGCGGCGGACGGCGTCGTCGTGCGAACCCGCCGGGTCCTTCGGCATCGGGAAGTCGATGGCGGGCGTCGAGCGGACCACGACCCGCGCCACCGAACCGGTCTGGCGGGCGTCGACGTACCCGGTGCCGGACGTCATCGTGCCGACGATCCTCGGGGTCCCGGCGAGGTCGATCAGCGTGAGGTCGGTCTCCGGACCGGACGCGCCACCGGGCACGCGGCCGGGCGCGCCGTCGGGCACGGGGCCGGGCTCCGCGCCGCGCAGCAGGGGGCGGATCGGCAGCCGCTCGGACAGGACGAGCACGCGGTCGCCGCTGAGCAGGAGCTGCGCGTTGCCCGTCCACGCGGTCCCGGCGGGCGGGTTCACGGTGTGCACGACCTTGCGGGACGCCGCGTCGATGACCTGGAGGCGGCCGCGGGCGAGCGCGACGATCCGGCGGCCGTCGGTCTTGACGGTGTCGGGCTCGTCGGCGCCGGGTTCGTGGGCGTTGGTGGCGGAATGCTGCGGGGTGGCCGGCTGGGCGTTCCGCGTCGCCCCGTCCGGCACGGCGCCTTCCGCCTTCGGGAGGGCGCCGCCGCGCGTCAGCGGGACGACGTCGCCCAGCCCGTAGGGGCCGACGCGGGCGGCGGTCGCCTCGCGCAGGCCGTCCAGCAGCGGGCCGCAGCCGTCGTAGGCGACGAGCCGCACGGGGGATGCGGACCGATGGGCGGGGGAACCGGGGGAGCCGGCGCATCCGGCCAGCAGCGCCGCCGCCGCGACCGGTGCGATCGTGCGGGCACGCATTGGCCTTGGACGCGGGCGCGGCCGTCCCGGTTCCCGGTGATGGCGGTTTGACGTGTCCTTCGCGGCGGTGAAATCCGGCCGAAACGCGTCCGGGACAGGATCGGGAGCGTTCCCGTCACCGTTCCGGAAGGATGCCCGCCTTGTCGCTCTCACCCGTTCCGCCCGCCCCGACCCCTCCGTTCCCCTCGGAGGGGAGGGCACGGCCGGTGCCCGGGCACGACCGCTGGCATCCCGCCATCCCCGGCGTCGCCGAGGTGATCACCGGGGGGACCGTCCGGATGGAGTGCGCCGCCCGCGAGCCGGGCGAGGACGCGGTGCTGTGCGGCCCGCTCGTGGTCGTGGGCGCGGAGCCCGGCGACGTGATCGTGGTGGACGTCCTCGGCGTGGGCCGCGCCGACGGGGTGTACTGCGCGTCCGGGCATCCCGGCCTCATCGGGTGCGCGCCGCGGACGGTGCGGCCGGCGCCCGAGGACGACGGGGGGCCGATGCTGCTCGGCGGCGTCCATCCGGCGGCCCGCGCGCGCGTGGCGGCGGAGGCGGTGCGCAGCGAGGCCCGCGGCCGGGAGATCGGCGGCTGCGCGATCGCGCCGCTGACCGCCGGGTCCCGGATCCTGCTGCCGGTGCACGTACACGGGGCCAAGCTGTCGGTCGGCGACCTGCATTTCCCGCCGCGCGGCGCCCTCGACTGCCGGACCGCCGGGCTGGCCGGCTGGATCGACCTGCGGATCAACCTGACCCGGCGCGGCATCGAGCGGTTCCGCGTGACCGCCCCGATGCTGATGCCCGCCCCGTCCCCGCGGATCGCCTAGCCGCGGGCGCGGCCCGCCGTCTCTCCGGACCGCGCCCGCCCGCGCCCGCCGCCTGGCCGGGACCGCATCGCTAGGCGCGGAAGACCTCGCCGCCGTCGACGTTGAGGATCTGGCCGGTGATCCACGCGGCCTCGTCCGACAGCAGGAACAGGCAGGCGCCGACCATGTCCTCGGGCGTGCCCATCCGCTTGAGCGCCATCTTCTGGTCGACGATCTTCTGCGACATGTTGCCCGGGACGACCTTGCGGTTCGCCTCGGTGTCGGTCGGGCCCGGCGCGATCGCGTTCACGCGGATGCCCATGCTGCCGAGCTCGTGTGCGAGCTGCTGCGTCAGCCCGTTGATCCCGACCTTGGCGAGCCCGTAGAAGCCGGAGTACTGCCACGCGGCCGTGGACGACTGGTTCACGATCGACCCGCCGCCGCGCG
Organism: Actinomadura montaniterrae; assembly: GCF_008923365.1. GTDB lineage: Bacteria > Actinomycetota > Actinomycetes > Streptosporangiales > Streptosporangiaceae > Spirillospora > Spirillospora montaniterrae. Next base: position 17,350 of record NZ_WBMR01000078.1, on the reverse strand, counting down.
CCTGCATGTGCGGGTAGCAGGCGCGCGCGCAGAGCAGGGCGCCGTCCATGTTCACCGACATGAACTTCTTGTAGTAGTCCCAGTCGACGGTGAACAGGAAGTCCAGCTTCATCGTGCCGAAGATGGCCGCGTTGTTCACCAGGTGGTCGATGCCGCCGAACCGCTCCGCGGCGGCGGCGGCCATGGCCTCGGTGGACGCCGGGTCGGACACGTCCGTCTTCACGAACAGGCCTTTGATGTCGTCGGCGACGGCCTGGCCGCGCTCGTCGACGTCCGCGACCACGACGGACGCGCCCTCCGCCGCGAGCCCTCGCGCGTACGCCTCGCCGATGCCCTGGGCCGCGCCAGTGACCACCGCGACCTTTCCCTCGAACCTCATGCTCACAGTCCCCTCCGCGCGCGGCCGTCCGGCCCCTGGTTCTGGACAGGTGTCCAGACTACCGTTCAGGACGGTCCGCGGCGCAAGTGGTGGATCCCCGCGAACTCCGCATCAGCCTCATCCGCCGCATCCGCCGCATCGCGAGGATTCCGGGACGCGGGCCCCGATGCCGGGACGAAATGATCTAGGGTGAGCGCCGGGGGAGCGGTGGCACTGCAGCGGATCAAGGTCGGGGCCGTCTACGGCGGCGCGCTGCTCGGCCCGCTCGGCGGCGGGGTCGTCTCGCCGATGCTCCCGGAGATCGGCCGGTCCGTGCACGCCTCGGCGGGCGCCGCGGCCGCGTCGCTGACCGCCTACTTCGTGCCGTTCGCGCTGGTCCAGCTGGTGTCCGGGACGCTGGGGGAGCGCTGGGGGCGCCGCCGGACGGTCCGGATCGCCTACCTCGTGTACGCGGCGGGCTCGCTGGTGTGCGCGCTCGCGCCGGCGCTGGGCCTGTTCCTCGGGGCGCGGGCCGCGCTCGGGGCGGCCAACGCGTTCACCTCGCCGCTGCTGCTCGCCGGGCTCGGCGACATCGTGCCGCGCGACCACCTCGGCCGGGCCGTCGGGGTGTACTCCAGCTGCCAGGCGGCCGGGCAGTCGTTCGCGCCGCTGGTCGGCGGGCTCGCCGCGGCGTCGTCGTGGCGGCTCGGGTTCGTCGTGGTCGCGGGGGCCGCGGTGCTGCTGGCGTTCGCGCCGCCGCCGGGGGAGCCGCGCCCGGCCGCGGCGGCGCCGCCCTGGCGGCCGCTGCTGAGCCGGCGGATGGGCCTGCTGTCGGCGGCCTCGTTCCTGTCGTATCTCGGCGCGTCCGCGCTGCCGTTCCTCGTGGCGCTGTACGCGCGGGAGAAGCTGCACGTCAGCGCGGACCTCACCGGCGTCGCGCTGCTCGGGTTCGGAGTGGCGGGGCTGGTGCTCGGCGCGGTCTGGGGACGCGTCGCCGAGCGGGCCGGGGCGCGGCTGTGCGGCGGCGTCGCGGCGGTGGTGACCGGGGTGTTCGTCGCGGTGGTGGGGTCGTCCGGGTCCGTCGGCGCGCTCGCCCTGTGGTGGACGCTCGCGGGCGCGGGGGCGTCGATGATGACGGTCGCGCTGCAGAGCCTCACGATGCGGGCGGTGCCGCGGAACCGGGGCGGGGCGCTGTCGGCCGTGTCGGCGTTCCGGTTCGGCGGCGGAGCGGTCGCGCCGCTGGTGTGGCTGCCGGTCTACCACGCCGGCGCGGCGGGCGCCTTCGCCGCCGCGGCGTGCTCGCTGCTGCTGGTCGTCCCGGTCCTCGCGCTCACCGGCGACGCCGCGGGGTGACGATGCTCACCGGACCGTGCCATTGTTGGGCGCCGGAACCGCCGGTAATTTACTGGACATCTCGTCAATAACCCGTCGGCGCGCCGGAGGGAAGCCCATGTCGGTCCAGCAGCCGCCCGTACGGCGGCCCCCGGAGCCGGAGAACATCGTCCTGCAGGCGCGCGACGTCCGGTTCGACTGGTCGGACGTCCCGCTGCACTGGATCCCCCGCGACCCGGTGGCCACCCACCTCATCAACGTCCTGCACATGCTGCTGCCGGCCGGCGAGGAGTGGTTCGTCAAGGTCTTCAAGGAGGCCGTCCCGTACATCCGCGACGACCGGCTCCGCGAGGACGTCCTCGGCTTCATCGGCCAGGAGGCCATGCACGCCGCCTCCCACGACGCCGTCCTCGACCACTTCGTCGAGCAGGGCCTGGACGTGCGGCCGTTCGTCCGGCAGGTCGAGTTCGTCTTCGAGGACCTGCTCGGCGACCGCGGCCTGACCGGCGACCGCAAGCGCGCCTGGCTGTTCGAGCGGATCGCGCTGATCGCCGCGATCGAGCACTTCACCGGCGTCCTCGGCGACTGGATCCTCAACGCGAAGGCGCTGGACGAGGCGGGCGCGGACCCGATGATGCTGGACCTGCTGCGCTGGCACGGCGCCGAGGAGGTCGAGCACCGGCACGTCGCGCACGACCTGTTCATGCACCTCGACGGCTCGTACGCGGCCCGGCTCCGCGCGATGGGCGAGACGATCACCATGCTCGGGGCGCTGTGGCACCGCGGGCACCGCTTCCTGATGGCCCGCGACCCGATCGTCCGGGGCCGGATCAAGGGCGGGATGCGGCACCTGCGCCGCACCGGCCCGGCGGGCCTCACCCCCTCCGGGCGGATGGTCGGCGCCTCGGTGGCGCGCTACCTCAAGCGCTCCTACAGCCCGCTGAACGAGGGGTCCACCAGCCAGGCCCTCGCCTACCTGGCCGCGTCCCCGGCGGCCCGGGCGGCGCTGCGATGATCCCGCCCGACCTGCGGGGACGCCGCGAGCGCGACCCGTTCTGGGTCGCGGTGAACGCCGCGTTCAACGGCATCCAGCGGTTCCGCTCGCTGCGCGCCCCCGCCCCGCCCGCCGTCCGGCCCGTCGACCGGACGCTGCGCCTGACCGTCCAGGAGGTGCGCCGCGAGGCCGACGACGTGGTCAGCCTGCGGCTCGGCGCCACAGGCGAGCGCGTCCTGCCCGCCTGGCAGCCCGGCGGCCACCTCGACGTGCTGCTCGCGTCCGGGCGCCGCCGCCAGTACTCGCTGTGCGGCGACCCCGCCGACCGGCGCGCCTACCGGATCGCCGTCCGCCGCCTGCCCGACGGGGGCGGCGGGTCCGTCGAGATGCACGAGCTGCGGGAAGGCGACGAGGTCGCCGTGCAGGGGCCGCGCAACGCGTTCCCGTTCCTGGCGCACGACCGGTACGTGTTCCTCGCCGGGGGCATCGGCATCACGCCGATCCTGCCGATGGTGACCGCCGCCGACCGGTTCGGCGCGGACTGGCGCCTGGTCTACACCGGCCGGACCCGGGCGTCGCTGCCGTTCCTGGACGAACTGCCCGCCGGGCGCGTGACCGTCCGCACCGACGACGAGCACGGCGTGCCGTCCGCCGCGGACCTGCTCGGCGACGTCCCCGACGGGACCGCCGTGTACTGCTGCGGCCCCGCGCCGATGATCGACGCCGTCCGCGCGTCCGTCGGCCTGAACGCGACCCTGCACTACGAGCGCTTCGCGCCGCCGCCCATCGCCGGCGGGAAGCCGTTCGAGGTGGAACTGCGGCGCAGCGGCCGCACCCTGGCGGTGCCCGCCGACCGGTCCGCCCTCGACGTCGTCAGGGACGTGCTGCCGGACGTGGCCTACTCCTGCCGCCAGGGCTTCTGCGGCACCTGCCGGACCGCCGTCCTCGCCGGCGACGTGGACGACCGCGCCCCGTCCGACCAGGGCGACGACTCCATGCTGGTCTGCGTCTCCCGCGCCACCGGAGGGCGCATCACCCTCGACCTGTGATCCGGCGGAGACCACGCCCGGCGCCCGGATGTGCCAGGCTTGGGGGATCTGGTCCCGTCCTGAGGAGAACGTGCCGTGCCGCCAGCCGACCTGCCGGATCGCATCGGCCCCTACCGGGTGGCGGACCGGCTCGGCGAGGGCGGGATGGGGACGGTCTACGTCGGGCTGGACGAGACCGGCCGCAAGGTCGCCATCAAGGTGATCCGCCGCGAGTACGCCGCCGACCGGCAGTATCGGGCGCGGTTCCAGGCGGAGGTCGCGGCGGCGCAGCGCGTCCGCCCGTTCTGCACCGCGCCGGTGCTCGACGCCGACCCGGCCGCCGACCCGCCGTACCTGGTCACCGAGTTCGTCAACGGCCCGAGCCTCGACGACTCCGTCGCGAAGGACGGCCCGCTGCGCGGCGCCGACCTGGAGGCCGTCGCGGTCGGCATCGCGACCGCGCTGACCGCGATCCACGACGCGGGCGTCGTGCACCGCGACCTCAAGCCGGCGAACGTGCTGCTGTCCACGTTCGGCCCGCGCGTCATCGACTTCGGCATCGCCCGGTCGGTGGACGGGACGCGCCTCACCGCGACCGGCGGCATCGTCGGCACGCCCGCGTTCATGGCGCCCGAGCAACTGGACGGGCGCGGCGCGACCCCCGCGTCCGACGTGTTCGCCTGGGGCGCGACCGTGGCGTTCGCGGCGCGCGGCGGCCCCTGCTTCGGCGGCGACTCGCTCCCCGCGATCATCCACCAGATCGTCAGCGGGGAGCCCGACCTGAGCGGGCTGCACGGGACGCTGCTCGGCGCGGTCGAGGCCGCGCTGGCGAAGGACCCGGCGCGGCGCCCGTCCGCGCAGGCGCTCCTGGACCGGCTGATCTCCGGTGGCGCCCCGCGGCAGGCACCGGCCGGCGCCCCGCCCGCCGGGCTGTCGAAGACGGGTATGTCGCGGACCGGCATGTCACCGGCCGGTGCTCCGAGGCACGCCGCCACTGAGAGCGGCCCGCCGCCCGCACGGCACGGCGGCCTCTCCGCGGCGCCGCCCCCGGGCCAGGCCCTCACGCAGCCCCCGCCTCACGCGGCCACGCCGCCTCCCGCGCACGCCCCGACCCCTCCGCCCGCACCCGCCCCTTCGCCGGCGCTCGCGGCGGGCGAGGCCGACGCGCTCGTCGAGCGCCAGTACCGGCAGGCCGCGCAGGCGGGCGACCCGTCCGCCATGCGCAACCTCGCGGTGCTGCTGAGCATGCAGGGACGGACCGCCGAGGCCGAGTCGTGGCAGAAGTACGCCGACGCGGTCGCCGCGCGACCGGCGCCGTACCCGCAGGGCACCGCGCCCGGCGCCTACGGCCCGCCGACGCAGGCGCCCGCCGCCGGCCCGCGCCCGAACCCGTACGCCAAGCCGTCCTACAACCACGCCTCGATCTACGCGCTGACCTGCGGGCTCGTCGGGCTGATCTCCTGCGGCCTGACGTCCATCCCGGCGATCGTCGCCGGGCACATCGCGTGGGCACGGGTGCGGCGCTCCGGGCAGCGCGGCCTCGGCTTCGCGATCACCGGGATCTCGCTCGGCTGGCTCATGGTCGCGTTCTGGCTGCTCGTCCTGCTCGGCTGGTCGCTGCCCGACGACACGTCCAGCGGCTGACCCCGGGACCGGCCCCGCGATAAATGCGTTGCGGGCCCTCCGGCGCCGGTGGCACCGTAGAGCACGTCAGCCCGTCGAAGACGGTGACACGAGACCTCGGAAGGAGGACCGGCCATGGCGATGGAGCAGCTACGACTTCGACTGCCCAAGGCGTCGCACGCCTGCCCCGGCCGGTATCCCCTCTCCTAGAGGCCCCCTGGCCGAGCCGCCGCGAGCGACGCCTCGCACAGACCTGCGGCTCTACCCCAACAGGCAGAGGGGCCATCCCCAGATGGTGGACGTTCCGGGTTCGAATCCCGGGAGCCGCACGCACGCCTCCGTAGTCCAACGGTAGAGACAGCGGCATGAGGTGCCGTGTGCTGGGGGTTCGAATCCCTCCGGAGGTACGAAGCGGGCCGCGGGCCCGCCCACGGGGCGGCGCCGACGCGGGAGAGTCGGGCCTGTCTGTAAAACAGGTGCAATGTCTGAGTGGGTTCGAATCCCACCCGCCCCACCCGGAGTCCCCGGGGCCGCGCCTAGCGCTGGCGCTCGTGGATGTACAGCTCCTTGCGGCCGGCGGGCCCGACGGAGCGGTGGTCGGGCACCGGCAGCTCGTAGCGGACCTTCCGCAGATGGTCGCCGTACTGCCGGTCCGCGTTGTAGACGGACCGGAACTTCCAGATCGACCTGGCGAAGTTCGTCTGCCCGTGCCACAGGTGGCGGCCCATGATGCCGAGCGTCTGCGCCGCCGCCGCGACGCCGAGATGCTTGCGGTTCATCACCGACTGGGTCTTCACCAGCTCGCGGTAGAACTCGTACAGCGGCAGGTTCGTCGGCACGACCGCGTGCTGGATGTCGAAGAGGCGGTAGTCGCGCGTCGTCAGCTTGCGGGACTCGGTGTGCCAGATCTCCGTGCCGGGATAGGGCGTCATGACGGTGAGGTTGACGATCTCGGGCACCGACAGCGCCCACTCGCGGACGAGCGTGAACTGCCGGGCGTCCCAGGCCGGGTCCACGATCAGGTTGATGGCCACGGTGAGGCCCATCTTGCGGGCGAGCTCCAGCGCCTTGATGTTGGTGTCGGGGCTCGTCCGCTTGCGGTACCGGTCGAGGCCCTCCTCGTCGAGCGCCTCCATGCCGAGGAACATGTAGTTCAGGCCGAGCCGCCGCCACCGCTCGAAGACCTCGGGATGGCGCAGCAGCACGTCCGCGCGGGTCTCCAGGTAGTACTCCTTGCGGATGCCGCGCCGCTCCACCTCGGCGGCGATCGCGTCGCCGTGCTCCGGCTTGATGAACGCGACGTCGTCCACGATGAACAGGCCGGGCTCGCGGATCGAGGCGATCTCCTCCGCCGCGGCCTCCGGCGACACCTTCCGGTACGTGCGGCCGTAGAACGTCCACGCGCTGCAGAACGAGCAGTCCCATGGGCAGCCGCGGGTGAACTCGATGGACGCGGCCGGGTCCAGGACGCCGATGAAGTACTTGTGGCGGCGCCGGGTCAGGTCACGGGCGGGCCGGGGCGCGTCGAGGCTGTCGAGCAGCAGCGGCACCTTCTTGCACGTGCCGTCGGCGGTCACGGCGCCCGGCACCTCGCCGAGGCCGCCGTCGCGCGCGGCCTCCAGCAGCAGCGGCGCCGCCACCTCGCCCTCGCCGCGCAGCACCGCGTCCAGCGCCCCGTTCGCCTGGTCGAGGACGTGCGCCGCGATGAACGAGACGCTGTGCCCGCCGGCGAACACGAAGCACCCCGGCAGCCGGCGCTTGACCTCCTTGGCGAGGTCGATCGTCTCCGGCACGTTGGCCAGGTAGTTCACCCCGAACCCGACGGCCTCCGGCCGGAACTCCTGGAGCTCGCGGCGCAGGTCCTCGTGGGTGAACACCTGGAGGTCCAGCAGCCGCACCTCGTGGCCGGCGGCGCGCAGCGCGGCGGCGACCCGCTCGACGCCGAGCGGTTCCAGGCGCAGGAAGATCTCCGAGTACATCAGTCCGCTGGGATGGACCAGGAGAGTGCGCATCGGGTTCCCTTCCCAGGCGCGTCGGCCGTTCGCTGTGGTGCCGGATCGCTGTGGTCCCGCAAAACGCGGCGCTCCGGACAGCGGACTGTTACCCGTGATGACGGAGAGTTAACGAGTTGCCGGAGCGGCGGGCGTTGAACTAATGTCTGGACATGTGTCCGGAGAAGTGTCGACCGAGCCCACGCGCCGCCGCCTGACGCCGCGGCAGGCCGATACGGTGCGGCGGCTCACCGACGCCGCCGTCGAGGAGGTCCGCGACACCGGCTACGAGGGGCTGACCGTCCGCAACGTCGCCCGCCGCGCGGGCGTCGCGCCGGCCACCGCCTACACCTACTTCGCGTCCAAGAACCACCTGATCACCGAGGTGTTCTGGCGGCGGCTCAGCGCGCTCCCGCCCGTCGAGACCGGCGAGGACCCCGACGTCGCCGGACGCGTCGAGCGGGTGCTCCGCGAGATCGCGCTGCTGGTCTCCGACGAGCCGGAGCTCGCCGCGGCGTGCACCACCGCCATGCTCGGCACCGACCCCGACGTCCGGGAGCTGCGCGCCCGCATCGGCGTCGCGATCCGCACCCGGCTGCGGGACGCCCTCGGCGACCACGGCGACCCCGCGGTCCTCGGCGCGCTGGAGCTCGCCTACTCCGGTGCGCTCCTGCACGCCGGCATGGGCTACACCTCCTACACCCGCATGGCCGACCGGCTCGCCGAGATGGCGCGGCTCATCCTGCCCGCCGGGGGACGGCCCGGCGCCCGCTAGATCTGGCCCTCCGGCTTCGCCGGGATCGTCGCCTTGATCGCCGGGGTCAGCTCGATCAGCACGTCCCCGGCCGGCCGGTACTTCGCCGGGACCGTCACCTCGACGTACGCCTGCCGGCCCACCGCCGTCCACGTCACCGGACGGTCCACCGGCTGCCCGAACCAGCTGATCCCGTTGATGTCCACCAGCTCCGACGTCTGCCGCAGCGCGGCCGGGATCGGCACGCCGCAGCGCAGCGCGATCGCCGGCGACCCCCACGCCGCCGTCAGCTGCGAGTCCGGCTTGGTGTCGCGCAACGACTGGCCGTGCACCTTCGCGGGCAGCCGCAGCCCCTCGCAGAGCCGCCGCGTCGCCGCGTCCGGATGCGGGACGGGGACCTCGACCGCCCCGTCCCCGCACGCCGCGGGCAGCAGCGCCAGCGGGGCCAGCAGGACCGGCGCCCAGCGGAACCGGATCCTAGATGTGGACAATGGGGCAGGTGAGGGTACGCGTGATGCCCTCGACCGTCTGGATCTGCGCGACGACGAGCTTGCCCAGCTCGTCCACATTCCGCGCCTCCGCTCGGACGATCACGTCGTAGGGTCCCGTGACGTCCTCCGCCAGGGTCACGCCGGGAACGCCGGAGATGTGCCCCGCGACCTCGGCCGCCTTGCCCACTTCGGTCTGGATGAGGATGTAGGCCTGCACCATCACGTCCTCCCCGGGCGGAGAATTAGCCGTCGGACGGTCACCGTATCGTGTTACGCGGCGCGGCGGGCGTCCGGGGGGCGCACAGCGCGCGCACGGGCCCGGGCGAGCCCGGCGGGACACGGCCGCCGGGCGGCGAGAGGGCGGGAACGGGGCGGATGGGCAGCATCGGGGAGCTGGGCGAGTTCGGGCTGATCGGCCGGCTGACGCGGCGGCTCCCGCAGGGGCCGGACGTCCGGCTCGGCCCCGGCGACGACGCCGCGGTCATCGCCGCACCCGACGGCCGGGTCGTCGCCACCACCGACCTGCTCGTCGAGGGACGGCACTTCCGCCGCGACTGGTCCGGCCCCTACGACATCGGACGCAAGGCCGCCGCGCAGAACCTCGCCGACGTCGTCGCGATGGGCGCCCGCCCGACCGCGCTGCTCGTCGGGTTCGCGGCGCCGCCGTCCACCGACGCCGCCTGGGCCGAGCGGCTCTACGACGGGCTCGCCGACGAGTGCCGCCGCGCCGGGGCGTCCGTCGCGGGCGGCGACGTCGTCGGCGCGCCCGAGGTCACCCTCGCCGTCACCGCGCTCGGCGACCTCGGCGGCGGCGCGCCGCTCACCCGGTCCGGCGCGCGTCCCGGCGACCTCGTCGCGGTCCGCGGCCGTCTCGGCCACGCCTCCGCCGGGCTGGCGCTGCTCGCCGAGGGACGCGACGGGCCCGCCGAACTGCTCGCCGCGCACCGCCGCCCCGAGCCGCCGTACGAGGCGGGCGCCGAGGCGCGGGACGCGGGCGCGACCGCGCTCCTCGACGTCAGCGACGGCCTCGTCCAGGACCTCGGGCACCTCGCCGACGCGAGCGGGGTGCGGATCGACGTCGACTCCGCGACACTGGTCGTCCCGGAGGCCCTCGGCCCGGACGGGCTGCGGCACGTGCTCACCGGCGGCGAGGACCACGGCTTCGCCGGGACCTTCCCGCCGGATTCCCCGCCGCCCCCGTCCTGGACGGTGATCGGAACCGTAGGAAGGGGTGCCGGGGTGCGCGTCGACGGACGCGTCCCGGACGCCGCCGGATGGGACCACTTCCGGGGGTGAACGCCCGGTTGACACCGGGTGCCGACCGGGTGCGCTTTCCTCATCCGGTAGGCATGTTTGGTACTGGTTTGGTATACATCCTGTGATCGAAGAGGAATGGGATGGGACGACACACCAAGCGCGAGCAACCCGATGACGAGCCCGCGCCGGACGATCCGGCGCCCGCGGGTTCGTTCCTCGGAGCCCCTCCCGGACCGTCCTTCGACGCCTTCTCGGGCCCGACCGACGACCAGGTGTTCTTCTCGTACGAGGCCCACCCTCCCGCCTCCTCGCACGCTTCCCCCGCCGGTCCGCCGCCCGCCGCGCAGCGCCAGCACGGTCCCCCGGAACCGCACCGCTTCGAGCCCTATCCCGGCGACTACCCGGGCGACCTCCCCGCCGCCATGGCGGGCCACGACGACCGCTTCCCCAGCGCTCCCGGCGCCCTGGCCGCCTTCCAGTCGCCGCCCCCACCGGGACTCGGCGTCGACGGCTCCGCGCAGCCGCACGCCCTGGACTCCGCGGACTCCCCGGCTTCCGCAGCTTCCCCGCCTTCGACGCGGGCCCGGGTCGCCCGGCTCGTGTCCGCGCTTCCCGTCCCGATGCTGCCGATCGTCGCGCTCGTCATCGCCGTCGGCGTCGTCGCGTACGCGCTGAGCACCCAGCAGATCTCCCTCAACTTCGCCGGCGGCGGCGCCCCCAAGAACCCGGTCAACAACCCCCGCGACAGCCAGGTGTCCCAGCGCGGGCCGGGCAACCGCGCCAGCCGCGCGAGCCGCCCCGACGGGCTCGTCCTCGCCTTCCACGTCGTCTCCCGCACCAGCACCGCGTTCCGGGCCACCGGCACCGTCACCAACCGGGGGCAGAAGACGGTCAGCCGCTGGGCGCTCGCCTTCAAGATCCCGAACGTGACGGTGCGCGCGGTCAGCGGCGCGATCGTCGTGAAGACCGGCCAGCTCGCCTACGTCCGCGGCCGCACGGGTCTCGCGCCCGGCGGCTCCGCCCAGTTCGTCTTCACCGCGAACGGCACGCCGCGCAAGCCGACCTACTGCATCATGAACAAGCTGGCCTGCGCCATCCTCTGAGCTCCCGGACCGCGCGCCGCATCGCGCGATACATCGCCATAAAGTGGACGTCATGCAGCAGAACGCGTCCGCGCCCCGCCAGGCCCCGCCCCTCGTGCTCACCATCGCGGGCTCGGACTCCGGCGGCGGCGCCGGCATCCAGGCGGACCTGAAGACCATGCTCGCGCTCGGCGTGCACGGGATGAGCGTCATCGCCGCCGTCACCGCGCAGAACTCCCTCGGCGTCCAGGGCTACTGGGAGCTGCCCGCCGAGGCCGTCCGCGCCCAGCTCGACTCCGTCCTCTCCGACATCGGCGTACACGCGATCAAGACCGGGATGCTCGCGTCGACCGTGCTGGTCGAGACCGTCGCCGAGGCGCTCGCCGCGTCCGGCGCCCCGTCCGTCGTGGACCCCGTCGGCGTCTCCAAGCACGGCGACTCGCTGCTGGCCCCCGACGCCGTCGACGCCGTCCGCTCCGTGCTGCTGCCCGCCGCCACCGTCGTCACCCCGAACCTGTACGAGGTCGAGCAGCTCACCGGCGTCAAGGTGGTGGACGAGACGGGCCTGCGCGAGGCCGCCGAGGCAGTCAAGGCGCTCGGCCCCCGCTGGGTGCTGATCAAGGGCGGCCACCTCCCCGGCGAGCCCGCCGACCTGCTGTTCGACGGGGAGCACGAGCACCGCTTCACCGCGCCGCGGCACGACAACCGGCACACCCACGGCACCGGCTGCACCCTCGCGTCCGCGATCGCCTCGCACCTCGCGCTCGGCGACGACGTCCCCGCGGCGGTCGGCAAGGCCAAGGAGTACGTCACCGGCGCGATCGCCGCGGGCTTCCCGCTCGGCACCGGCATCGGCCCCGTCGACCACGGCTGGCAGCGTTCACTGCGATCCCGGCTGTGTTGACGGCAATCCCGGCCCGAGGGGCTCGCCTGGCGGCTCGCCCCTCGACCGGGCTTGGGCGAGCGCGGCATCGCTTCGCGATCTTCCCGGTGGAGGCTCGCCTCCGGCGTCGCCTCCACCGGTCAGGTCACGCGCTCGCGCGACGGCCGGGCTGCTGATCTGAACGGGCCCGGGCATGCGAAAGCCGGTTCACCGGGCAACCCCGATGAACCGGCTCAGGCGTGCTACCTGCGGTCAGACGGTCGGCTTGACGATCTTGCCGGCCTTGATGCAGGAGGTGCAGGCGTTGATCCGCTTGGTGCTGCCGTTCACGACGGCGCGCACGCGCTGGATGTTGGGGTTCCAGCGGCGCGGGGTGCGGCGGTGCGAGTGGGAGACGCGCATGCCGAAACCGGGTCCCTTGCCGCAGACGTCGCAGACGGAAGCCACGGGAAACTCCAAGTGGTGTCGATGCTCTACCGGAGCGCCGCCCGTCGCCGCCGCGGGCGGGGCCGGGCATCGTGGGCGCTCACTGATCGCGCCTCGGACGAGGCGCACGGATCAGACTAGCCGAACGGCCCATGACTAAGCGAATCGAAGCCGCGGTCAAGGCTCTGGCGCCCGGCGGGGAGGGCACTGCAAGATGACCCGATGGTCCTTGATGCGGCGGCGGTGCGCCGGTGGTGCAGGCTCGCGGCGGACGCCCTCGGCCGCACCCGCGGGGAGATCGACGCGCTGAACGTCTTCCCCGTCCCGGACGGCGACACCGGCACGAACCTGCACCTCACCGTCCTCGCGGCGGCGGACGCGGCGGACGCCCTGCCGTCCGGGGCGGGCGAGGCGGACGCGTGGCGGGCCGTCGCGCAGGCCGCGCTGCTGGGCGCCCGGGGCAACTCCGGAGTGATCCTCAGCCAGGTCCTGCGCGGCATGGCCGACGTGCTCGGCTCCCCGGCGGAGCAGGGCGGCGCTGCGCTCGCGGAGGCGCTGGAGCACGCGTCCGTGCTGGCCAGGGCGGCGGTCGAGCATCCCGTCGAGGGCACGATCCTGAGCGTGCTGGGCGAGGCGGCGTCGGCGGCGTCGGCGGCGTCGGAGGCGTCGGAGGCGTCCGCGACGGGCGTCGACGGGACGGCCCGCGCGGCGGCGGGCGGGGCGCGCCGGGCGCTGCGCCGCACGACCGGGCAGCTCGACGTGCTGGCCCGCAGCGGCGTGGTGGACGCGGGCGCCGCCGGGCTGTGCGTGGTGCTCGACGCGCTCGCCGCCGTGATCACCGACGAGTACCCGGAGCACTACGAGGTCCCGGCGCGCACCGCCGGGACGGCGCCGCCGCCCGGCGAGCGCCCCGAGCCGCAGGGCCCCGGTTACGAGGTCATGTACCTGCTGGACGCGCCGGACGAGGCCGTCCACCGGCTGCGGGAGAGGCTCGACGGCCTCGGCGACTCCCTCGTCGTGGTCGGCGGCGACGGCCTGTGGAACGTCCACGTGCATGTCGACGACGCGGGCGCCGCGATCGAGGCGGGCCTCGCCGCCGGGCGCCCGCACCGCCTCCGTGTCACCTACCTGCACGCCGCGTCCGCGGGTGAGCCGCACGCGCCGCACGCGGGCCGCGCCGTGGTCGCGGTGACCGCCGCCGACGGGCTCGCCGCGCTGTTCGAGGAGGCGGGCGCGCGGGTCGTCCGGCGCGAGCCCGGCGCGGTGCCGCCGCTGGCGCTGCTGGCGGAGGCGATCCTCGCGGCCGGTGACGAGGTGGTGGTGCTGCCGAACGAGCCGGAGGTCCTCGCGCTCGCCGAGGCCGCCGCCGAGCGCGCGCGGGACGGCGGCGCGCGCATCGCGGTGGTCCCGGCGAAGGCGTCCGTGCAGGGGCTCGCGGCGCTCGCGGTACACGACCCGCTGCGCCGGTTCGGCGACGACGTCATCGCGATGACCCGCGCCGCCGGCGCCACCCGGTTCGGGCACCTGGAGGTGGCCGCGGAGGAGGCGGTGACGAGCGTCGGCCTGTGCCGTCCCGGCGACGTCCTCGGCCTGATCGAGGGCGACGTCGCGACGATCGGCGCCGGCATAGCGGAGGTCGCCCGGCGCGTCCTGGACCGGATGCTGTCGGGCGGTGGCGAGCTCGTCACCCTGATCGCCGGGCGCAACGCGCCGCCCGGGCTGGCCGAGGGACTGGAGGAGCACCTGCGCGGGGGCCGTCCCGATGTGGAGGTCTGCCTCTACGACGGGGCGCAGCGCCGCTACCCGCTGCTCATCGGAGTCGAGTGATTCGTGTCCCCGCCATGGGCTAGAAAGGAGTCCGTGGCGAATCTCGACGAGCCGTTGCGCAAGGTTCTCGGCGACAAGACGGCCAAGGTGCTGGAGAAGGGCCTCGAGCTGCACACGGCCGGCGACCTGCTGCACCACTATCCGCGCCGCTACGCCACCCGGGGCGAGCTGACGCCGCTGAACGAGCTGCTGGACGGCGAGCACGTCACCGTCATGGCGGAGGTCGTGAAGGTGCAGGGCCGCTCGCTGACCCGCAGCCCCGGCTACGTCCTGGAGATCACCGTCACCGACGGCACCGGGCAGCTGAAGCTGAGCTTCTTCGGCCGCAAGGGCTCCTATCGCCCCGAGAAGGACCTGTCGCCCGGCACCCGCGGCCTGTTCGCCGGCAAGATCAGCACCTACCGGCCGCGCAGCGGGAACGTCCAGCGGCAGCTCACGCATCCGCAGTACAAGGTGGTCGCGGAGCGCACCGCCGAGCAGGCCGCGCAGGAGTGGGCGGACGAGATCATCCCGATCTACCCGTCGACCAAGGGCCTGGACATCGAGACGATCGGCAAGTCCGTCGGGATGGTCCTCGACCAGCTCGACCTGCCCGCCGACCCGATGCCGGAGGCGCTGCTGCGCCGCCGCAACCTGATCGGCCTGCGCGAGGCGTACGAGGGCATCCACCGGCCGAAGTCCTGGGACGAGCTGACCCGCGCCCGCAACCGCCTGAAGTGGGACGAGGCGTTCGTCGTGCAGGTCGCGCTGGCGCAGCGCAGGCTCGCGGCCGCCGCGCTCCCCGCGAAGCCGCGCCCGCCGTCGTTCGGCGGCGTCCTCGCCGAGTTCGACGCCCGCCTGCCGTTCGAGCTGACCAAGGGCCAGCGCGAGGTCGGCGACGAGATCGCCGCCGACCTGGCCCTCGAACACCCCATGCACCGCCTCCTCCAAGGCGACGTCGGCGCCGGTAAGACCGTGGTCGCGTTGCGGGCGATGTTGCAGGTGGTGGACGGGGGCGGGCAGGCGGCGCTGCTGGCGCCGACCGAGGTGCTCGCGCAGCAGCACTACCGGTCGATCACCGGGATGCTCGGCGACCTGGCGCAGGCCGGGCAGATCGGCGGCGCCGAGCACGCGACGCGGGTGGCGCTGCTCACCGGGTCGCAGGGGGCGAAGGCGCGCAAGGCGGCGCTGCTGGACGCGGCGTCCGGCACGGCGGGGATCGTCGTCGGCACGCACGCGCTGCTGCAGGAGACCGTGCAGTTCGCCGACCTGGGGCTCGTGGTGGTGGACGAGCAGCACCGGTTCGGCGTGGAGCAGCGGGACGCGCTGCGCGAGAAGGTCGACGGGGGCCGTCCGCACGTGCTGGTGATGACGGCGACGCCGATCCCGCGGACGGTGGCGATGACGGTGTTCGGCGACCTGGAGACGTCGGTGCTGGGGCAGCTGCCCGCGGGGCGTTCGGAGATCCAGACGCATGTGGTGCCGCCCGAGCGACCGAACTTCCTCGCGCGGACGTGGGAGCGGATCCGGGAGGAGGCCGCGCAGGGCCGGCAGGTCTACATCGTCTGCCCGCGCATCGGGGAGAAGGAGGGCGACGAGGGCGACGCGGTCGCTGCCGACGAGGAGGGCCGGCGGTCCCCGCTCGGCATCATGGAGCTGCTGCCGCAGCTGGAGGAGCTGCTGTCCGGGCTGCGGATCGGGGTGCTGCACGGCAAGCTCCACCCGGACGAGAAGGACGCGGTGATGCGCCGCTTCGCTGCGCGGGAGCTGGACGTGCTGCTCGCGACGACGGTGATCGAGGTCGGCGTGGACGTGCCGAACGCGACCGTGATGGTGATCATGGACGCGGACCGGTTCGGGGTGTCGCAGCTGCACCAGCTGCGCGGCCGGGTCGGGCGCGGGTCGCTGCACGGGCTGTGCCTGCTGGTGACGGACGCCGAGCCGGGGAGCAAGGCGCGCGAGCGGCTGGACGCGGTGGCGTCGACGACCGACGGGTTCCGGCTGTCGCGGCTCGACCTGGAGCAGCGGCGCGAGGGCGACGTGCTGGGCGCCGCGCAGGCGGGCCGCGCGTCGAGCCTGCGGCTGCTCACGCTGCAGCGCGACGAGGACGTCATCCGCGACGCGCGCGACGAGGCGACGTCGCTGGTCGAGGCGGATCCGGACCTGTCGGGTCATCCGGGGCTGGCGACCGTGCTGGCGTCGCTGCTGGACGAGGACCGCGCCGGCTTCCTGGAAAAGACGTAATTCCTACCTATTAAGTTGACTTTGCGCGCGCCCGCCGTCAGGATGGACGCGTGACCCCGAACGTGGCCCTCATCGCCCGACTGCACGTCGACCTGCGGCGTGTGGCCAGCGCCCTGTGTTCCCGTCGCTGATCCCGCCCGGGGCCGGGCGCCCGCCCGGCCCGTCCAGGACCGACGGCTTCCAGGAGGCCACACCATGACGATCACCCGGCTCGACGACGTGGAGGAGTCCCTCCGCGCGTCCGACCCTGCCACCCGCGCCGCCGCCGTCACCGCGCTCACCGCCGCCGTCCGCGCCGGCGACGCGCCGCGCGGCGCCGGCGACACCCTCGCCTGGGCGCTCGCCGACGAGGACCGCGACGTCCGCGGCCGCGCCGCCCACGCGCTGCGCCGGCTGCCGGAGCTGTACATCGGCGAGGACGGCATCGGCGCGCTGCGGCTCGCCGCGTCCCGCGGCCGCGACCGGCTCGTCCGCGACACCGCCGCCGAACTGCTCGCGATCCTGTCCCGCGGTGCCGGGGAGCTCTACGCGCAGGGTCTGCAGGACGACGAGCCGCAGGTCCGGACCCAGGCCGTGCTCGGGCTCGTCGCGCTCGGCGCCGTGCCCGAGGTCGCCGACGCGGCCGACGACCCGTCCCGCGAGGTGCGGGTCGCCGTCGCCGAGGGCCTCGCCCGGCTGTCCGGTCCCGCCGCGCTCGCCGCGCTGGAGCACCTGCTCGCCGACCACGACCCCGTCGTCCGGATGGCCGCGCTCGACGCGGCGGCGGAGCTGGGCGTCCCCGAGCGGCTGGAGGGACGCGTCGTCACCTCCACCGCGCACGCCAGCTGGCAGGTGCGGCGCCGCGCCGTGCGGGCGCTCGGCCGGGCCCGCGCCGAGGTCGCCGTCCAGCCGCTCGTCCGCTCCCTCGGCGACCGGATCGTCGACGTGCGGCGCGCCGCCGTGCAGGCCCTGGAGCAGTGGGCGGGGGACCGTCCCGAGGTGGTCACGGCGCTCACCGAATCCCTCACCGACCCGGACCCGGGTGTGCGCACCCAGGTCCGCTGGGCGCTCGCGTAGGCGTACGCGGGCCCGCGGGCGGGCC
>NZ_WBMR01000077.1 GCF_008923365.1 Actinomadura montaniterrae | reverse complement strand
GAGCCTCTGCGGCCCCTGGGCAGGTGATGGGGGCAGGCTCCGCCTGCCCCGCCCCCGGGTCGCGCCACCCCACCGCCCCCTCCGTAAGGCACAAAACTTCCTTCGGTGGAAGGCTCGAACTTGGCTGCCTTTCTCGCCAAAAAATACCGAGAAGAATGTGACTTGAACGGCCTCGAATGTCAGTCGCACAGGGTACTATTTACCTATGCAATCAGTGACGGTCGAGCTTGGGGTCGCGTCCACCATGGAATTGGTGAACGCGCTCTCCGTCATCGCCACTGAACTCGCTACCAGAGACGTCCCAGAATCAGCCGCCGCCTGCCTGGAACTCACCGAAACCCTCGCCGCCGCGACCGATATGCAGGAAAGTGCGCTCGCCGGGTTCATTGGCCGGGTCGACGCCGCGGGTGAGCATTGCCGATGGGGTTATCCCTCCGCGCGGGCATGGCTGCGCTCACGCCTCGGGATGCGCGAGAGCCGCGCCAAGGAACGCCTCACCCTCGCCCGCCAACGGCACCGTCTCCCGCACGTGGCTGAGCGGCTGGCAGCCGGGGACCTGTCCTACGGTTACGCCACCACCGTCGCCGACTCGGTCACCCGCCTGGACGACACCGACTGTGCCACCGCAGAGGTCACCCTCCTGCGGATGGCCGGCGACGGGTTCTCTCCCGGCAAGGTGGCCGCGTTCGGGCGGCGGATCCGGGAGGTCATCGCCGACCGCGACGGCACCGGGCAAGCACCCGACGACGTCAAGCGGGGATACGAGCGGTCCTGGATCACTTCGACGCGGTCGCTGGACGGCGGCCGCTACATCAGGGGATGGCTGAACGCCGAGGACGCCGCGATCTGGGACGGCACCCTCGGGCCCCTGGTCAAACCGGCCGGACCGGACGATCGCCGGGACGTGGCGGAGCGGACGGCGGCGGCGCTGTCCAGCGTGCTGTCGGGCGGGCACCGGGCCACCAAGGTCACCGTCCTCTGCGACCTGGACACGTTGACCGGCGGCGACGCACCGGCACGGTTGACCGACGGGACACCGATCCCGGCGGCGCAGGCCCGCCGCATCGCGCTTGCGGCAGGGGTGTCGCCCCTGCTGCTGGGACGCGGCAACACCCCGCTGTACCTGGGACATCGACAGCGGTTCGCCAGCGCGGCGCAGCGTCAGGTACTGGAGGCGCTGTATCCGTCGTGCGCGGTACGGGAGTGCGAGATCCCCGGGACGCTGTGCGAGGTCGACCACGTCCACGGCTGGGCACTCGGGAACTCGCCGACCGACATCGACCAGCTCGCCCTCACCTGCGGCTGGCACAACCGCTTCAAGCACGCCAAGCCCCACCAGATCGCCATCAGCAAGGATCCGGATGGGCGCTGGGTCTACCGGCTCCTGCCACCCACCAGGACACCGCCTCGAACCGCTGACCCACCCTGGCCGAGCGACCCCACGCGAACGTGGCACTCACCAGAGGAAGGCGATTCCGCCTGGGAACCCCCGCCCCCCACCGGCTGGGCCGCCTGACCACCCCCCATCACCACCACCGCAACGTCCGGTGGGAGGGCGCCTGGGCGTGCCCACCACGCGCACCCACGCAGCCGCCATCGCATGGCGGCAGGGCGTCACTGTGCGCGCCCGATTCGAGAACGACCCGCAAAGCGGGGCCGACCTCGACGCATCGTTCACTTTCGCACTCTCGACGGCCGGGGGGGTCACGGCGCACCCGGTGCCGCGACGAGATCAGATACGACCCCGAGAACCCTCACGCGTGCTCGCGCCGACCCGCGTGGCCTGGCTGGGGATCGCCTTGGCTGCCTTCAGGGTGTCCGGTATCTGGGGCGTGGCCCTCAGCGTCCCGGCGGTTCTCTGGCTGACAGGCTGCTGACCTTGCCGTTCTGACAGAGCGCACGCCCGTCCGGCCTGCACCGATTCGCCCGACCGGCGTAACGTCTCGACCATGAGCGCGTCAGAGGAGCCCGTGCTCCACCTGCCGGAAAAGGACAAGCACGGCATCATCCAGACGCTGTGCGGCCAGTACGTCTCCCCGGACGAGGTCCGTGACGCAACGCGCGAGGCCACGTGCAAGCAATGCGTGGAGATCCGCAGGGACGAGGAACAACGCAGGTTCGACGCGGAGGAAGACCACTCCGGCGAATCCCTCTGATCAGCCCCGCGCCCCCAGGACGGCGAGGAGGTCGGCGAAGTCCTGGCGGGTGAGGGTGAGGTGTCCGGCGTCGGGGTCCTTGCTGTCGCGGACGCCAACACGGCCGTTCAGGTCGGCGACCTCGACGCAATTGCCTTCGTCGGCGCCGCTGTGGGTGCTCTTGCGCCAATGGACCTGTGACGGCTGGGGGGTCTTCATGTTTGCGACGCTACCTCGTCAATGAGTTCTATCGAAGCGGTTCTGCTGAGCGCCGCTTCGAGCAGTTGCTCGAAGGTGTCCTCGTGTGAGGCGACCTTCTCCTCGTCCTCCACGAAGATGCTCTCACCGAGCAGATCGCACACCGACACGGTGAGTCGTCCGGGCGGGCGCAAGGAGAGAAGAAGATACGGGGTGATGAGCGCGAGGTACTCGCTAGCCGTGTTGGGCAGGATGCGGAGTTCCACGTGATCGAGCCGGGCGGTTCCGGCCAGTCGTCGAACCTGCGCAAGCTGAATTGTCGGATCGCCGCCGACCTGGTTGTGAAGAACGGCCTCTGCAATGACCGCCACGTAGCGGGGCGGGTCAGGACGACTCAGCACACCCTGGCGCGACAGTCTGAAGTCGACGAGCGTCTTGACGTCACGCGGGTGTTTGGCGCGGCCGATTGCGATGATCTTCCGGGCGTAGTCAGGGGTCTGGAGGAGCCCGGGGACGATGCTCGGTTCGAAATTGCGGATCTCGGCGGCGTCTTCTTCGAGGCTCGCCAAGTCCAGAGCGGCCGCCGAGATTCGGCCCACTCGTTCTCGTACCCAGGTGCCGGGTTTGTGGGTGGCGAGGTGGAGGAGGGATTCGCGGAGGGGGCCGTCCTCGATGCCGTAGAGGTCGAGGAGGTCGCTGAGCTCGTCGGGGGCGATGGCCTGGAGGCCGTTCTCGACCATGCTCATCCAGCCCTGGGAGCGGCCGAAGCGGCGGGCGACGGTGGCGACGGTCAGGTTGTGGCGGTCGCGGGCTTTGCGGAGCGCCGAGCCGATCCGGCGCTGGCGGACGGTGGGGGCGGTACCGGAAGGCATCCTTCAAGAATGTCACCGAGCGTGTCCGAGTGGTGACCGGTTGAACGTTCAGTCGGGGAACGTTCAGAGGCGGTACCGGGAGGCCGGCGAGCGGCGAATGTGGCGGGCGTTTCCGAATCGAGGGGAGGCGCATGATGGGAGCGCCCGAGAACAGAGGGACGGGGCCCGTGCTGGTCGTGGTGGGCGCGCTCACGCTTCCGGGTGTCCGGCGGTCCGTCGGGAATGCGCGGCGGTTCCTGCGGGACATGCTGGCCCCGGACCAGCCCGGCCTGGACGATCTTGTGACGGTCGTGAGCGAGCTCGTCTGCAACGCCGTCACCCACACGGCCTCGGGCGATGGGGGATGGGTGACGGTCAGCCTGCTGGCCGGGGACGGCTTCCTGCGGCTGGAGGTCGCGGACGACGGTGCGGGCGGTGGGTGTCCGCAGGTCAGGGCGGAGACGGGCGCCGAGAGTGGGCGCGGGCTGCGGATCGTGGACGCCTTGGCGCGCGCTTGGGGATACCGGCCGGACGGTCCGGGCACGGTCGTGTGGGCGGAGTTCCGTTCGGTCGGCCCCGTTTTGTTCGGAAACTCCGACAGGGGGCTGTCGCGGGGCTCCTCGACGCTGATGTCCACAGCGTTCGAAGGAGGAGAACGATGAGCGTTCCCGCATACAACACCGTCGCCTGGTTCCAGGTCGGCACCGACGCGCCGGAGGAGGCGCGCCGCTTCTACGGCGACATGTTCGGGTGGAAGTTCACGTCCGACCCGCAGAGCGACGGCTACGACCTCGTCAGCTACGAGGGCGCCGAGCACCCGAGCGGCGGCGTCGCGCGCGTGCCGGACGCGTCGCAGAACCACGCGGTCTTCTTCGTCCTCGTCGAGGACGTGGACGCGGCGTGCGCCCAGGCCGAGAAGGCCGGGGGCAGCGTCGCCGTTCCCAGCGTGACGACGCCCGACGGCCTGCGGTTCGCGCACCTGCAGGACCCGTCCGGCAACCGGTTCGCCGTGTTCACGCCGCCCACGCCCTGACCTCGGCGCCTGAAAAGGGCCCCGAGGACGTTCCTCGGGGCCCTTCCGCGGGTGATCGCGGCCTACACCTCCGCGATCACCCGTCTCACGCGTCGCCGCCGGTGTTGCTCTCGGCGCTGCCGACGCCGCCGGCGAAGACGTCGCTGACCTCGGCGTCGAGGCGGTAGCGGCGGATCGCCTCGGGCAGCGCCTCCGGCTTGACCTCGCCGTGCCGGGCCAGCCTGGTCAGGACCGCGAGGACGATCGACGCGGCGTCCACGTGGAAGAACCGGCGGGCGGCGGCGCGGGTGTCGGAGAAGCCGAACCCGTCGGTGCCGAGCGAGGTGAAGTCGCCGTTCACCCACGGCGCGATCTGGTCGGGGACGGCGCGCATGAAGTCCGACACCGCGACGATCGGCCCGGCGACGTTGTCGAGCGTCCGGGTGACGTACGGGACGCGCTGCTCCGCCTCGGGGTCGAGGAGGTTCTGCTCGTCGCACTCGCGGGCCTCGCGGGCCAGCTCGTTCCAGGAGGTGGCCGACCACACGTCGGCGGCGACGCCCCAGTCCTCGGCGAGCATCCGCTGCGCCTCCAGGGCCCAGCGGCCGCCGACGCCGGACGCGAGGATCTGCGCCCGCGGCGGCTGCCCGTTGCCCGTGGACACCTCCGGCGCCTCCCGGAACTGGTACAGGCCCTTGAGCAGGCCGTCGACGTCGAGGCCCTCGGGCTCGGCGGGCTGCTGGTAGGGCTCGTTGTAGACGGTCAGGTAGTAGAAGACGTTCTCGCCCTGCGGGTGCTCCTCGGACGAGCCGTACATGCGGCGCAGCGCGTCCTTGGTGATGTGCGCCAGCTCGAACGCCCAGGTCGGGTCGTAGTGGACGCACGCGGGGTTCGCGGCGGCGAGGAGCGGGGAGTGCCCGTCGGCGTGCTGGAGGCCCTCACCGGTGAGGGTGGTGCGGCCGGCGGTGGCGCCGAGCAGGAACCCGCGGCCCATCTGGTCGCCGAGTGCCCACATCTGGTCGCCGGTCCGCTGGAACCCGAACATCGAGTAGAAGATGTAGACGGGGATCATGTGCTCGCCGTGCGTGGCGTACGCGGTGCCCGCGGCGATCGCCGACGCCATCGACCCGGCCTCGCTGATGCCCTCGTGGAGCATCTGGCCGCTTTCGGACTCCTTGTAGGACAGCAGCAGCTTGCGGTCCACGGCGTCGTAGGTCTGCCCGTGCGGCGAGTAGATCTTGGACGTGGGGAACAGCGAGTCCATGCCGAACGTCCGGTACTCGTCCGGAGCGATCGGGACGAACCGGGCGCCGAGGTTCTCGTCCTTGATCAGGTCCTTGAGCAGCCGGACGAACGCCATCGTCGTCGCGACGTTCTGCTTGCCGGAGCCCTTGCTCAGCTCGCTGTAGACCGGGTCGCCGGGCAGCTTCAGCGGCTTGGCGCGCACGACGCGCTTCGGCAGGAACCCGCCGAGGGCGGCGCGGCGCTCGCGCATGTACTGGATCTCGTCGGAGTCCTCGCCCGGGTGGTAGTAGGGCGGCAGCGGCGCCTCGAGCGCCGAGTCCGGGATGTCGAGGTACAGGCGGTCCCGGAACTCCTTCAGTTCGGCCTTGGTGAGCTTCTTCATCTGGTGGGTGGCGTTGCGGGCCTCGAAGTCGGACCCGAGCGTCCAGCCCTTGATGGTGTGCGCGAGGATCACCGTCGGCTGGCCGACGTGCTCGCGGGCCGCCTTGAACGCGGCGTACACCTTGCGGTAGTCGTGCCCGCCGCGCGAGAGCTTGCGCAGGTCGTCGTCCGACAGGTGCTGGACGATCTTGCGGAGCCGCGGGTCGGCGCCGAAGAACTTCTCCCGGATGTAGTCGCCGGTCTCCACCGAGAAGGTCTGGAACTGCCCGTCGGGGGTGGTGTTCATCTGGTTGACCAGCACGCCGTCGACGTCCTGGGCGAGCAGCGGGTCCCAGTCGCGGCCCCAGATGACCTTGATGACGTTCCAGCCGGCGCCGCGGAAGAACGACTCCAGCTCCTGGATGATCTTGCCGTTGCCGCGCACCGGGCCGTCGAGCTGCTGGAGGTTGCAGTTGACGACGAAGGTGAGGTTGTCGAGCTCCTCGCGGGCGGCGAGGCCGATCGCGCCGAGCGACTCCGGCTCGCCCATCTCGCCGTCGCCGAGGAACGCCCACACGTGCGAGCGGGAGGTGTCCTTGATCTTCCGGTTGTAGAGGTAGCGGTTGAACCGCGCCTGGTACACCGAGTTGATCGCGGTGAGGCCCATGGAGACGGTGGGGAACTCCCAGAAGTCCGGCATCAGCCGCGGGTGCGGGTAGGACGACAGGCCGCCGCCGGGGTGCGACTGCTCCTGCCGGAACCCGTCGAGCTTCTCCTCCGGCAGCCGCCCCTCCAGGAACGCGCGCGCGTAGATGCCGGGCGCCGCGTGCCCCTGGATGAACACCTGGTCGCCGGACTCGCCGTGGTCCTTGCCGCGGAAGAAGTGGTTGAAGCCGACCTCGTACAGGGACGCGGCCGAGGCGTAGGTGGCGATGTGGCCGCCGACGCCGAGCTCGGGGCGGTTGGCCCGCGACACCATGATCGCCGCGTTCCACCGGATGTAGGCGCGGATGCGGCGCTCGACGTGCTCGTCGCCGGGGAACCAGGGCTCCGACTCCGGCGGGATCGTGTTGATGAAGTCGGTGCTCCGCAGCCCGGGGACCCCGACCTGCAGTTCCCGGGCCCTTTCCAGGAGGCGGAGCATCACGTACCGCGCCCTGCCGCGGCCCTCGGTCTTGATGACCGTGTCCAGCGATTCCAGCCACTCCCGGGTCTCGTCCGGGTTGATGTCCGGCAGCTGGCTCGGCAGGCCGTCGCTGATGATCGAAAAGCGTTGACGTCCGGAAGCCACGGGATCCCCTCTGTGCTTGCCGTCTTTGCTGGTGGGGACCCGGCCGCCGTTCGGCGGTCCCGCGGTCCCCGGCGGAGGTGTCTCACCGCCTGGTTTCGTGATCCATCGTCGTCGTTCGTGACGGCTAACGCATCTCTACCAACCGGTAACCATTCTCCCCGGTCAACCGGGGTACGCACCTTTCGAGGAGCCGTTTTTCGCAGAGAACGGAGGGGAGCCATGAACGCGCGAATCGGGGACCTGCTGCACGTCCACGGCACCGTCGTGGGCCAGCACGACCGCGTCGGCGAGATCATCGAGATCCGCGGCGAGAGCGGCGGCCCGCCGTACGTGGTCCGGTTCGAGGACGGCCACCAGACGCTGGTCTACCCGGGGCCGGACGCCGTCGTCGAGTCCCGCGAGACCGCCGGGCACCCCGTCCGGTAGCGGACGGGGCGGGCCCGCCCGGATCCGCGCGCGCCGGGATGCGTCCGGCGCCGCGGATCGGGTAGACCTGCGATCATGGAGAGCATCGTGGTCCGGGTGACCACCGGGACGCAGGAGGCCGTGCACGACATCACGGCCGAGTGCGAGCGGTTCGCCGGCGAGGCCGGCGGCGACGGCCTGCTGCACGTGTTCGTGCCGCACGCCACCGCGGGCATCGCGATCATCGAGCTGGGCGCGGGCAGCGACGACGACCTGCTCGCCGCGCTCGGCGACCTGCTCCCGGCCGACGACCGGTGGCGGCACCGGCACGGGTCGCGGGGGCACGGCCGCTCGCACGTCATGCCGGCGCTCGTCCCGCCGTACGCGACGCTGCCGGTGCTGGACGGCCGGCTCGCGCTCGGGACCTGGCAGTCGGTGGCCCTGGTCGACCTCAACGTGGACAACCCGGATCGGCAGGTCCGGCTGTCCTTTCTCCGGGGATGAACGGGGCGAGCGGGGGAATCCTCCCGTCGCGGGGGCCCGGCATGACCGCGCGTTGTCACTTTCTGTGGAGGTCCTGTGACGACGGTCGCCGTGTTCGGGCCAATGAGCCCACCAAAAGCCGGGAAGACACTTGCGCTAGGGGCCCTCACTTGTGTGGACTGTCCCGCAAACAACCGCACGGGTGCGGGCAGGCCGCCCGACACGGGGCCTGGAGACGAGAAATGCGCGGGACACCGTGCGGACTGACGACAATGGGAGGACTTTCGTGAGCGCGACCGCGGGTCAGGCGCAGTCTGAGCGCAGCCTGGCCGAACGGCTCGGCCTCAAGCCGGGCCAGGTGGTGCAGGAGATCGGCTACGACGACGACGTCGACGAGGAGCTTCGCCGCTCCGTCGAGGCCGTCACGGGGACCGAGCTGGTCGACGAGGACTACGAGGACGTGGTCGACATCGTGCTGCTGTGGTGGCGCGAGGAGGACGGCGACCTGTTCGAGGGCCTGACCGACGCGATGATCCCGCTCACCGGCGGCGGCAACATCTGGCTGCTGACGCCGAAGGCGGGCCGGGACGGGCACGTGGAGCCCAGCGACATCGGCGAGGCCGCGCAGACGGCCGGGCTGTCGCAGACGAGCAGCGTCAGCGCCGCGAAGGAGTGGTCCGGAACGCGGCTGGTCGCGCCCAAGGTCCGCAAGTAGCCGCGCGGCCCGGGACGTCCGCCGGAGCGGCGGGCGGCCGGGCCGTCCGGCTCCGGCGGCGGGTGGCAGACTGGGCCCGTCCCCACGCCCGTGGGGGCGCCCACACCCCCCGCCCGGGCGGGGACGATCCGCGGGAGAGGCTTTGTCGGTTGAGGTAGGCGACAGCGCACCGGACTTCGAGCTGAAGGACCAGCACGGCACGCCGGTGAAGCTGTCGGACTTCCGGGGCGAGAAGACCGTCGTCCTGGTGTTCTATCCGCTGGCGTTCAGCGGCGTGTGCACGGGCGAGCTGTGCCAGATCAGGGACGAGCTGCCCACCCTCGGCGGCGACGACGTGCAGGTGCTGGCCGTGTCGGTCGACTCGGTGTTCGCGCTGCGCGCCTGGGCCGAGCAGGAGAAGTACCAGTTCCCGCTGCTGTCGGACTTCTGGCCGCACGGCGGGACGGCGCAGCGCTACGGCGTGTTCGACGAGGAGAAGGGGCTCGCGGTCCGCGGCACCTTCATCATCGACGCGCAGGGCGTGGTCCGCTGGAAGGTCGTGAACGCCATCCCGGACGCACGCGACCTCGACGAGTACCGCAAGGCGCTCGCCGGGCTCTGAGCGAAACGGGCCGGTCCCGGCCGCGCGGCGGCGTCCCGCGGCCGGTTCCGGCCCCCGCACCCCTGGAGGTGTGATGCCCTGCTTCCGCTGCGGGGCGCGGCAGACCGACCCCGTGCGCGGGGCGAGCCCGTGGAGACGCGGTGTCCAGGCCGACCATCAGGTGCTGGTCTGCCCCGGCTGCCAGACCGCCCACGACTGGGCGGACGATCTCGACCGCTGTGCCGCGTGCGGTTCCGTCGCGCTGGTCTGCCGGCTCGGCGAGGTCGAGTGCCGCGACTGCGGCCACACCCGGGAGGCGGTCCGCGACGATCCCCGCCCGCCCGACCTGGTGCCGTCGAACGCCGGGCCCCGGGACGACCGGGGGCTCTCGGAGGAGGTCGCGGCGGCGCTGAGCCGCGTCCTGCGGCGCGGTCCGGCCGGCTGAGCCCCGCGTGACGGGCTGATCCGCGCGAGGCGGGCGGAGCCGCTGGTGGCCGCCTCCGGCCACCCTGTCGCATCCCGTCACGTACGGTGGTCGCATTCCGGGGCATTCCGGGCTTGACGCGGTATTTCGCCTGCTGGCACGCTGCGCGAATGCCGATCATCCTGCTGCGCCTGGCGCACCGCGTCGCGGCACGCTCCTGGCGCGCGCCGGCCCTGGTGCTGCTCGGGGCGTTCGGCATCGGCTGGCTGCTGATCGCGGTGTGCGAGAAGCCCGGCGCCGAGATCAAGCAGCCGTGGAACTACATCTGGTACTTCTTCGTCAGCGGCACCTCCACCGGTTACGGCGACCTCTACCCGTCCTCGACGGGCGGCCGGATCGGCGGCGTGATCGTGATCGTGGCCGGGCTCACCGCGGGGCTCGTCCTGTTCGCCGAGCTGACGCTCTGGATGGCGAAGGGCAGGACGATGCGGGCCAACGGCCAGGCGCAGTTGCACGTCAAGCGGCACATCGTGGTCGTCGGGTACGAACGGGACGGGCTGCGCGCCATCATCACCCAGCTGCGCGCCGACCCGGAGTTCGCCCGCACCCCGGTCGTCACGGTCTTCTGGCCGGGCGAGCTGGCCGGCGAGAACCCCGACCCCGACCTGTACGACGTGGTCGCCTTCGACGACACCGCCTACCAGCGGGCCTGCCTGGAGGCGGCGCGGACGGTCGTGGTGGTCGGCCGCACCGACGACGAGACCGTCCGGGTGATGCTGGGCGTCTCGGCGTACCTGCGGCGCCACGGCGCACCGGCCGTCCACCTGCTGGCGGGCGTGCACGACGGCGGCCGCCGCGCCGAGATCACCGAGGCGCTCGCGCTGGTCGGCCCGGACATCGAGCCGGTCGACATCGACGACCCCGCCGTGGTCGCGGTCGCGATCCGCAACCCCGGCGTCGCCGCGATCTACCACAACCTCGCCAGCACCCTCGACGCCGACGGCACCCTGTACCGCGTGGACGTGCCCGAGGGCGCCGGCGAGTGGCCCCGCCTGGACGTGGCGATCTTCCTGCTGCGGCGCGGCAGCACGCTGCTCGCCGTCGGCGAGTCGCACCGCCCGAACGCCCGCTTCCGGCTCACGTCCGACCCGGCCGAGGTGGTCCGCGGCGGCCAGTCGCTCGCGATCGTCGCCCCGTCCCGCCCGGAGATCCCCTGGCAGGAGCTGTAGAAGGACCGGGAGAGCGCCCCTCGCGCCCGCTGGGGACGCTCTCCCGGCCGCCGCGGCGCGTGCGGCCCGAGGCACAGGTCCAGGCCTCGGGGCCTCCCCGCACGCCCGCGGAGTCCGGTGGCCCGCGTGCTCAGGCGGCCTGGCGGTGGTCGGCGTCCAGCAGGTGGTAGAGCAGGAGCAGCTGGGTGATCGCCAGGGGGTCGCTGGTGCCGGCGTCGCCCAGGCGGCCCAGCGCGTCGGGGTCGGGCAGCCCGTCCCCGGCGCGGGCGCCGAGCCGCTCCCAGATCGCCTTCTTCACGACCTGCGACTCCTCGGGCGAGACGTAGCCGTGCACGTGCAGGGCGTCGACGGGACGGCCGTCGTCGTCGCGGTGCAGGCGCAGGTGCAGGAGCTTGTCGGCGTCGCCGGACGCGCCGTCCAGGACGTCGGCGAGTTCGGGGTGGTCGATCGTGGGACGCAGCAGCAGCTCCGCCGAGAGGGGCGTGCCGGGCGGGTCGAGCCGGCCCGCGACGGGCGCGAACCGCACGACGATGTCGGCGTACTTGCGCTGCGGCCGGATGTAGGCGGCGCTCTCCGGCTCGCGGCGGGCGAGCTCGGCCATCACCTGCTCGGGGGTGTAGCCGCGCTTCTCGCAGTCGCGGCGGACCTTCCAGGAGTGGCGGAGCGGCTCCGGCGGGTCGAGGTAGACGGTGATGTCGAAGCAGGCGCGGGCGAGCCGGGTGTGCAGGGGGAGCAGGCCCTCGACGATCACGAAGTCGCGGGGCTCGACCAGTTCCGGCCGGACGAGCTCGCCGGTGGCGTGGTCGTAGACCGGTTTCAGGATCGGCTCGCCCATCGACAGCAGCTGGAGGTGCTGCTCCATGATGTCGATGTGGTTGCAGTCCGGGTGCAGCGCCGTGAACGGCTTGCCGGCGCGTTCGGCCCGGTCATAGCGGTGGTAGTCGTCGACGCAGACGGCCGTCATCCGCTCGGCCCCCAGACACTGCACAAGCCCCCTGGTCAGTGTGGTCTTGCCCGCCGCGCTGTCCCCGGCGATGGCGAGCATGACGGGGCGGCGGCCCGACCCGCGCGCCCGGAGCATATGCACGATCCGATGGGGCACCTTGCTCCTCCGTCCTGCGGAATCCGGTTTTCGACAGGGAGAGTACGGCGGTCCCGGCGCGGACGCGTCCCCCGGTCGGGGGAGAGCGGGGGTGAAGTGCGCGGGAGGCCCCGCCGCACGGGGGCTACTGGTGAGTAGCCAGCGGTTGTTATCGTGCCGGAATGGGCGCCCCCGTACGCGTCGTCCTGGTGGACGACCACGAGATGATCCTCGCCGGACTCCAGGCGATGCTGGCCGGATTCGCCGGGCGGGTGCGCGTCGTGGGGCAGGCGGGGACGGGGGAGGAGGCCACCCGCCTGGTCACCACGCTGCGGCCCGACGTCGTCCTGCTGGACGTGCGGCTCGGCCCGGAGAGCGGCCTCGACCTGTGCCGGCTGCTCACCGGCCGCGTCCCGGAGGCGCGGGTGGTGTTCCTGTCGGTGTACGACGACGAGCAGTACGTCTTCGAGGCGCTGCGCGCCGGGGCGGGCGGCTATCTGCTGAAACGGGTGGACGGCCCGGAGCTCGTGCGGCGCCTGGAGGAGGTCGCGCAGGGCGAGACCGTCGTCGACCCGACGCTCGCCGGGCGGATGGCGGTGACGGCGGCCCGGCTGACCCGCGGCGAGTTCTGGCCGGGCGCGAACCGGGGGCTGACGCAGCGCGAGAGCGAGGTGCTGTCGCTGCTGGTCGGCGGGCTGTCCAACAAGGCGATCGCGGCCCGGCTGGTGCTCAGCGAGGAGACGGTGAAGAGCCATCTGCGGGCGCTGTACCGCAAGCTCGAGGTGACCGACCGGTCGGCGGCGATCGCGGTCGCGCTGCGCGAGGGGCTGTTCCGGTGACGGCGCCGCCCGCGCCCCCGTCACCGGGGTCGTCGCCGCTCCCGGGATCGCCGGGGGCGTCGCCGTCGCCGGGGTCGCCTGCGTCGCCTTCGCCGGCGGAGCTGCTCGCCGGGCGCGGCAACGACCTGCTCGTCCGGATCGTGGCGGTGGCCTGCTCCGACCGGGAGCTGCCGCGGATGGCCGACGAGCTGGCGGGGTTGGTCGTCCGGTCGGCGCGCGCGCTGACGTTCTGCGACGTCTACGTACTGGACGACGAGGAGCGGGCGCTCGAATGGTCGGGCCCGGCCGTCCCGCTGGGGGAGGGCGATGTGGGCTGGGTGGCCGCCCATGGCCGTGCCCGCGCGCACACGGACGGACGAGGCGTCGCGATCCCCGTCCGTAGCGGGAACACCACGATCGCGGTGGTGGACGTGCGGTCCGCAGGCCTGTGCCCGGACGACGACGTGGCGCTGGTGACCGCGCTGGCCGAGCTGTTCGCGCCGGTGCTGTGCTCGTGCCGGCGGCTGCGGGCGGCCCGCGAGCGTGAGCACGCCGCCGAGCGGTTCGCGGAACGGGCCGTCGAGGCGCAGGAGGCCGAGCGGTCCCGGCTCAGCCGGGAGATCCACGACGGCATCGCGCAGCGGCTGGCCAGCCTGGGCTTCCACCTGTCGGCGGCCGAGCGGGCGCTTCCCGAGCACCACCCGGAGGGCCTCGCGCAGATCATGATCGCGCGGAAGCTGTGCGAGCTGGCGGCGGCGGAGACGCGGGCGGCGATCGGTGGGCTGCGGCCGCCCGTGCTGGACGACCTCGGCCTGTCGGCGGCGTTGGCGACGCTCGCCCGGGAGGCGGGCGACGGCCCGGGGCCGTCCGGTGTGCTCGACGTCAGCGTGACCGTCGAGGGCGAGCTGGAGGAGGAGCTGCCCGACCACGTGCAGACCGCGCTGTACCGGATCGCGCAGGAGGCCGTCGGCAACAGCCTGCGGCACGCGTCGGCGACGTGCGTGGACCTGCTGCTGGAGCACGCGAGCGACCGGGTCCTGCTGAAGGTCACCGACGACGGCACGGGGTTCTCGGTGCGCGAGGTGTTCGCGCAGGGCGCGCGCGCGGAGCGGACCCGGCGCACCGACTCCTACGGCCTGCGCGGCATGCGGGAGCGCGCCGAGCTGCTGGGCGGCCGCGTCACCGTGACCAGCCGTCCCGGGGTCGGCACGACCGTCGAGGCGGTCATCCCCGTCCCGGGCCGCGGCCGCCCCGGGCCCGCTACCCGCGGCTGAGCACCCGGAAGGCGATGCCGGCGGCGGTGAGCCGCGCGATCAGCGCGTCGCCCATCGCGGTGGCCGTGGTGACCTGCCCGGACGTCTTCGGAAGGTCGTCGTGGGCCAGGCACAGCGCGGACTGCGCGAGCATCTTCGCGGTCTCGCCGTAGCCGGGGTCGCCGCCCGCGACCTCCGTCACGACGCGCTTCCCGCCGCCCTCGCCGACGAACTTCACGCTGAACCAGTTGCGGGCGCGGCGCTCCGGCGACGGCCCTTCGCCCGGCGCGCGGAGCCGCAGCAGCAGCGACCGGGTCGGCGGGAGCTGCGCCAGCGCGAGGAGGGCACCGGAGCCCACCGCCATCCCGGCGGCGGCGGGCAGTCGCTTGACCGCCAGGTAGTGGCCGTAGGAGAAGTCCGGTCCGTACCGGTCGAGCGCGGCGGCGGACCGGGTGACGATCTGCGGGTCGATGGTCGGCAGCGGGAGCGTCCAGCCGCCGCCGATCCGCGCGCGCGGTGCGGGCCGTCGCGAGATCCGGACCGTCCGGCCCTCCGGCCGCCCCTCGACGCGGCGCCGCTCGCGCTCGGCGCGCATCATGCCGGTCACGTCGGCGAAGATGCCGACCGCAGAGGCGATCGTGCCGCCGGACGCGTCGCCGTGTACACGCAGGAACCCCTCGACGTGCAGCGGGACGCCCTCAGGCAGCTGCTTCACGGTGAAGTAGGCGCCGAGGTCGTGCGGGATCGAGTCGAAGCCGCAGGCGTGGACGATCCGGGCGCCGGTGCGGACCGCCTCGTCGTGGTACTTCAGGTACATCCGGTCGACGAAGGTGGGCTCGCCGGTGAGGTCGACGTAGTCGGTCCCGGCGCGCGCGCACGCCGCGACGAGGGGCTCGCCGTACTGGACGTACGGCCCGACCGTCGTGATGACGACTTTGGCCGACTTCGCGATCTCCTCGATGGAGGACGGGTCGGTCGTGTCGGCGTGCAGCAGCGGGAGGTCCGCGCAGGCGGGGTCGATCGCGGCGGCCCGGTCGCGGACGGCGGCGAGCTTCGCCTGGTTTCGGCCGGCCAGCGCCCAGCGCGTGCCCGGGTCGGCGTGCCCCGCCAGGTACTCGGCGGTGAGGGCGCCGGTGAAGCCGGTGGCGCCGAACAGCACGATGTCGTACGGACGGTCGGTGGTCATGGCTGCGCCCTTCCCCGGTACTGACGATGAACCTGTACCGAACCTGATTCTGTCGTGCTTCCGTCCCGCCGCGCGCGCCCTAGCCCACCGATGTGAGCGACCGCACGCAGGATCCTCGCGCGCGCCCGGCCCATGCCTGCGTATGCCCTAGTGTTGGCCCCTACGAGGGGGGATGGTGGCGTGATCGGGCTCGCCGTGGCGATGGACGTGGTCGCCGTGCTCTGCCTCTGCTGGTCCCTCCTCGGCGTGCTGCGGCCCGCGGCGGTGCCGGGCGGCGGCGACGGCGGACGGTCGGTGGCGGTCGCGCTCATCGGCGTCAGCCTCGTCCTCCTGTCGGTGCCCCTGTGGAGCCTGCCCTAGCGGGGGCCTCGGAAGCCGTCTGCTTGGGGGCCGTCCAGCCCGGGGCGTCCAGCAGGTGGCGGACGAACAGCAGCGTCGTCGGGGTCGGCGCGGCGCCGCCGACGGCGTGCCACGGACGGTCGAGCGGCATCCCCGGCATCTCGATCACCACGAGCCGTCCCGCCGCCAGCTCGGCGCCGACCGCGTCCCGCGACACCAGCGCCACCCCGAGCCCGGCCGCCGCGCCCGCGATCACCGCGCCGTTCGAGCCGAGCACGAGCCGGGGCGGCGCGACCTCCCGTTCGGCCAGGTAGGCGTCCGCGGACGCCCGCGTCCCCGACCCCGGCTCGCGCATCACCCACGGCGTCCGGGCGGCGGAGAAGCCGTCCGCGACGTCCGGCGAGCCGACCACGACCAGCTCGTTCGGACGCGTCGCCAGCACGGTCGCGGCGGCGTCCGCGGGCGGGCGCCCCGCCAGCACGAGGTCGGCCTCGTGGGCGGCGAGGCTGCTCCACACCTGCCGCCGATGCCCCACCTCCAGGGTCAGCTCGACGTCGGGCCAGCGCGTCCGGAAGGACGCGAGCAGCTCGGGCAGGATCTGGTCGGCGGCCGTCGTCACCGCCGCCAGCCGCAGCGGCCCGCGTCCCGGGTCGGCCGCGCCGCGCGCCGCCGCCCGCCCCTCCTCCAGCAGGCCGAGCACCTGCCGCGCGTACCCGGCGTAGACGGTCCCGGCCGGGGTCAGCCGGACGCCGCGCCCCACCCGCCGGACGAGCGGGACGCCGAGGTCGCGGGTGAGCGCCGACACCGCCGCCGACACCGCCGACTCCGTCACGTACAGCCGGAGCGCCGCCGCCCGCACGGACCCGGTGTCGGCGAGCGCCACGAACGTCCGCAGCCGCGCCTCCGTCACGTCCGGCCTCCTCGTTCAAGCGAACACTTGAGGATCACCGTAGAACACTTGATGGACAGCGCAAGTGTCGGGGGGCGAAGCTCATCGCGTCACGGTTCCACGTGGCCGGGACGCGGCGCTCCGCCCCCATTCCCCTGGGCATGCCGTCCTTTCGCGGGACGGGCCGCCGCGTCCCGCCCAGCACGCGAAGGAGATCGGCGATGGGTTCGGGCAGATGGTCGGCGGGCGTGATCCCCTACGCGGAGATGGGCTACTGGAAGCCCGACTACGAGCCGAAGGACAGCGACATCCTCGCCGCCTTCCGGATCACGCCGCAGCCCGGCGTCCCGCCGGAGGAGGCCGGCGCGGCCGTCGCGGGCGAGTCGTCCACCGCCACCTGGACGGTCGTGTGGACCGACCGGCTCACGTCCTACGAGAACTACCAGGCCAAGTGCTACAAGGTGGAGCAGGT
Source organism: Actinomadura montaniterrae (assembly GCF_008923365.1). Taxonomy (GTDB): domain Bacteria; phylum Actinomycetota; class Actinomycetes; order Streptosporangiales; family Streptosporangiaceae; genus Spirillospora; species Spirillospora montaniterrae. The sequence goes on along the minus strand of NZ_WBMR01000077.1, from coordinate 23,466 downwards.
CCCCGGCCAGGAGAACCAGTTCATCGCCTACATCGCCTACGACCTCGACCTGTTCGAGGAGGGGTCGATCGCGAACCTGACGTCGTCCATCATCGGGAACGTCTTCGGGTTCAAGGCGCTGCAGGCGCTGCGCCTGGAGGACATGCGGATCCCGACCCACTACGTGAAGACGTTCCAGGGCCCGGCGCACGGCATCGTCATGGAACGCGAGTACCTCGGCAAGTTCGGGCGCCCGCTGCTCGGCGCGACCGTCAAGCCGAAGCTCGGCCTGTCGGCCCGCAACTACGGGCGCGTCGTCTACGAGGCGCTGCGCGGCGGCCTCGACTTCACCAAGGACGACGAGAACATCAACTCGCAGCCGTTCATGCGCTGGCGCGACCGGTTCCTCTACTGCATGGAGGGCGTCAACCGGGCGCAGGCCGCGACGGGCGAGGTCAAGGGCCACTACCTCAACGTCACCGCCGCGACGATGGAGGACATGTACGAGCGGGCCGAGTTCGCCAAGGACCTCGGCAGCGTCATCGTGATGATCGACCTGACGATCGGCTACACGGCGATCCAGTCGATGGCCAAGTGGGCGCGCCGCAACGGCGTCATCCTGCACCTGCACCGCGCCGGGCACTCCACCTACACGCGGCAGAAGAACCACGGCGTGAACTTCCGCGTCATCGCCAAGTGGATGCGCCTCGCGGGCGTCGACCACATCCACGCCGGGACGGTCGTCGGGAAGCTGGAGGGCGACCCGAACAGCGTCCGCGGCTACTACGACACCCTCCGCCTCGACCACGCGGCCGCCGACCCGGTGAAGGGCCTGTACTTCGACCAGGACTGGGCGTCGCTGCCGGGCTGCATGCCGGTCGCGTCCGGCGGCATCCACGCCGGGCAGATGCACCAGCTCCTGCACTACCTCGGCGAGGACTCGATCCTGCAGTTCGGCGGCGGGACGATCGGCCACCCGATGGGCATCGCCGCCGGCGCCACCGCCAACCGCGTCGCGCTCGAAGCGATGATCAAGGCGCGGAACGAGGGCCGCGACTACCTCGCCGAGGGCCCCGACATCCTGCGCGCCGCCGCCAAGCACAGCCGCGAGCTGGACATCGCCCTGTCCACCTGGGGCGACATCACCTTCACCTACGCCTCCACCGACACCCCCGACGCCGTCGAGACCCCCGTGAGCGTGTGACATGCGGATCACCCAAGGCACCTTCTCCTACCTGCCCGAGCTGACCGACGACGAGATCGCCAAGCAGATCGCGTACGCCCTGGACCAGGGCTGGCCCTGCTCGGTCGAGTTCACCGACGACCCGCACCCGCGCAACTCCTACTGGGAGATGTGGGGACTGCCCATGTTCGACCTCACCGACCCCGCCGGCGTCCTCTACGAGGTGAAGGAATGCCGCAAGGCGTACCCGAACCACTACGTCCGGCTGAACGCCTACGACGCGCACTACGGGCGCCAGACCACGGCGCTGTCGTTCATCGTGCAGCGCCCGCCCGTGGAGCCCGGCTTCCGGCTCGACCGCGAGGAGACCTCCGACCGGCGCATCCGGTACACGCTGCACTCGTACGCGACGGACCGTCCCGAAGGCGAGCGCTACGGGGACCCGCTTTGAGCGACCGTCCCGGGTTCGGCATGCGACCCTCCGAAAACGGCTCCCCGGCGGTCCCACCCCACGCTCCCGCCGCCGGGGAGCCGGCCCCGCCCGCCACGCTGCCCGCGGACGCCCGCGTCGACCTCGCCAAGGAGCGCGCCGACTCGCACGCCGACGAGGTCCTGGACGCCCTCGACGCCGAACTCGTCGGCCTCGCCCCGGTGAAGACCCGCATCCGGGAGATCGCCGCGCTGCTGCTGGTGGACCGCGTCCGCGCGCGCTTCGGCATCGACTCCGGACGGCCCAACCTGCACATGTGCTTCACCGGCAGCCCCGGAACCGGGAAGACGACCGTCGCCGTCCGGCTCGCCGAACTGCTCCACCGGCTCGGCTACATCCGCAAGGGGCATCTGGTCTCCGTCACGCGCGACGACCTCGTCGGACAGTACGTGGGCCACACCGCGCCGAAGACCAAGGAGGTCCTCAAGCGCGCCATGGGCGGCGTCCTGTTCATCGACGAGGCGTACTACCTGTACAGGGCCGAGAACGAGCGCGACTACGGGCAGGAGGCCATCGAGATCCTCCTGCAGGTCATGGAGAACCAGCGGGACGACCTCGTCGTCGTCTTGGCCGGCTACAAGGACCGCATGGACTCCTTCTTCGCGTCCAACCCCGGCATGAGCTCCCGCATCGCCCACCACATCGACTTCCCCGACTACAAGCCGGACGAGCTGGAGGCGATCGGCCACCTGATGATGGAGCGCGAAGGGTACGTCCTGGCCCCGGAGACCGAGCCGGTCTTCCGCGACTACCTCGACCGGCGGCGCGTCCAGCCGCGCTTCGCCAACGCCCGCTCCGTCCGCAACGCCATCGAGCGCGCGCGCCTCCGGCACGCCAACCGCCTCCTGGCAGCGGGCGGCGAGGTCGACCGCGCCGCCCTCACCACCCTGGAACCGGACGACTTCCTCACCAGCCGCGTCTTCCTGTGATTCACGGCACCCCGAATGAGGTCGCGATCACAGTCGGGAAAGGGATTCACCTCTTCATGTCCTAGTGTTAAGACGAGACATGAAGAGGTGGGGGAGAAGTTGCTGAACCCTGAGGATCTGTACGAGCTGGACACCGACCTGCCGGAGATGACCGGCCCGGTGCTGCTGCACAGCCTCGACGGCTTCGTGGACGCCGGATCCACCGGGCAGCTCGTGCGCGAGCACCTGCTGGAGGCCTTGGAGCACCGCGTCATCGCCCGCTTCGACGTCGACTCGCTGATCGACTACCGGGCGCGCCGCCCGACGATGACCTTCGACCGCGACCACTGGGCGTCCTACGACGCGCCCGAGCTGGTGGTGCGGCTGCTCCGCGACGAGGTCGGAAGCCCGTTCCTGATGCTGTCCGGGCCCGAGCCCGACCGGCTCTGGGAGGGCTTCACCCAGTCCGTCGTGCACCTGGTGAAGCGGCTGGACGTGGGGCTGGTCGTCGGGTTCCACGGCATCCCGATGGGCGTGCCGCACACCCGCCCCGTCGGCGTCACCGCGCACGCCACCCGGCCCGAGCTGATCACCCGCAACACCTGGTTCGACAAGGTGCAGGTGCCCGGCAGCGCCGCCGGGCTGCTGGAGCTGCGGCTCGGCGAGGCGGGCCGCGACGCGCTCGGCCTGGCGGTGCACGTCCCGCACTACCTGGCCCAGTCCGCCTACCCGGCCGCCGCGGTCGCCGCCCTGGAGCAGATCGTCTCCACCACCGGGCTGGTGCTGCCGGTCGAGCGGCTCCGCGAGGCCGCCGCCGCCACCGACGCCGACATCGCCGAGCAGGTCGACGGCAACGCCGAGGTCGAGAAGGTCGTCCGGGCGCTGGAGCAGCAGTACGACGCGTTCGCGGGCGCCGCCGAGCGCGACAGCCTGCTCGCCGAGTCGCAGGACATGCCGACCGCGGACGAGCTCGGCGCGCAGTTCGAGCGGTTCCTGGCCGAGCAGGAGGGCCCCGACTCCTCGTCCTGACCCCGGCGGGCGGCCCCCTTGGGTGTCCTGACATATCCGGCCGGGCGCTGGGTAGGCGAGCCCCCGAGGGGGGAGGACCGCCCATGGCCCAGAGAGTGAACGAAGTGATGACGCCGGTGCCGGTGGCGGTGTCCCCGGACACCACGCTGGTCACGGTGAGCGACCTGATGCGCCGCCACGGCATCGGCGACGTGCTCGTGGTGCACGAGGGGCGCCTGCGGGGACTCGTCACCGACCGCGACATCGTCGTCCGCGCCGTCGCCGTCCAGAAGGACGTCGGGGACACCACGGTCGGCGACATCTGCAGCACCAACATGGTGACGGTGGCGCCCGAGGAGGACGCCGACGAGGCCGTCCGGCTGATGCGGCGGCACGCCGTCCGGCGGCTCCCCGTCGTCGACGGCGACCGCCCGATAGGGATGGTGTCGATCGGCGACCTCGCCGTGCAGCGCGACGAGCGCTCCGCGCTCGCCGACATCAGCGCGGAACCCCCCAACACATGATCACGCTGAAGCTGCCGGACGCCGAGCTGAACGGCGACCTGGCGATCCCGGACGACCCCGCGGGCATGGTGGTGTTCGCGCACGGCAGCGGCAGCTCCCGGCACAGCCCCCGCAACCGTGCCGTCGCCGAGGGCCTGAACGCCGCCGGCATCGGCACGCTGCTGCTCGACCTGCTCACCGAGCAGGAGGACCAGGTCGACCGGGTCACCGCCGCGCTCCGCTTCGACATCGAGCTGCTGGCGATGCGGCTGATCGGCACCGTCGACGCGCTCGCCGAAGGGCTGGAGTCCGCCCCGCACACCGCGGGCCTGCGGATCGGGCTGTTCGGCGCCAGCACCGGCGCCGCCGCCGCGCTCGCCGCCGCCGCGGCCCGCCCGGACATCGGCGCCGTCGTGTCGCGCGGCGGCCGCCCCGACCTCGCCGGCCCGTCGCTGCCCCGCGTCCGCGCGCCCGTCCTGCTGATCGTCGGCGGCGCCGATCCCGAGGTGCTGCGCCTCAACGAGCAGGCCCGGCAGCAGCTGGACGCCGCCGAACTCCACATCGTCTCCGGCGCCACCCACCTGTTCGAGGAACCGGGAGCGCTGGAAGAGGTCACCACGCAGGCCGCCGACTGGTTCAACCGCCACCTCGACCACGGAAACTGATTCGGAACCGGCCCCCGGGGCACGATGTCGGCATGCCCGACGTCATCGTGGTCGGAGCCGGGCCGGCCGGCTCGGCCGCCGCCTGCCACCTCGCCCGCTCCGGACTCGACGTCCACGTGCTGGAGAAGTCCGCGTTCCCCCGCGAGAAGGTCTGCGGCGACGGCCTCACCCCGCGCGCCGTCCGGGAACTCCTCGACCTGGGCATCGACATCGACGCCCCAGGCTGGTTCCGCAACCGCGGGCTCCGCCTGATCGCCGGCGGCCGCCTCCTCGAACTCCCGTGGCCGTCCGGCGGCCCCTACCCGTCCTTCGGCCTCACCCGCACCCGCCACGACTTCGACGACATCCTCGCCCGCCAGGCCGTCGCGGCCGGGGCGGTCCTGTCGCAGAACACCAAGGTCACCGCCCCGCTCCGGGACCGGACGGGCCGCGTCACCGGCGTCCGCACCGACGCCGGCGAGCACCGCGCGCCGATCGTCATCGCCGCCGACGGCGCGTCCTCCCGCCTCTCCGTCGCGCTCGGCCTGCACCCCCGCCGCGACCGCCCCATCGGCACCGCCGCCCGCCGCTACTACCGCAGCCCCCGCCACGACGACCCGTACCTCGAAGCGTGGCTCGACCTCGTCCCCGCCGGATACGGCTGGGTCTTCGGCATGGGCGACGGCACCTGCAACGTCGGCGTCGCCCTCCTCCGCACCGCCCACGCCGACTACCGCCGCCTCCTCGGCGACTGGCTCGCCCGCACCCCGCCCGACTGGGGCCTCACCGAGGAGAACGCCACGTCCCCCCTCCGCGGCGCCGCCCTCCCCATGGGCTACACCCGCCGCCCCCACTACCTCCCCGGCCTCCTGCTCACCGGCGACTCCGGCGGCATGATCAACCCGTCCAACGGCGAGGGCATCGCGTACGCCCTCGAAGCCGCCCGCATCGCCGCCGAGACCGTCACGACCGCCCTCGCCGCCCCCACCCCCGGCGCCCGCGAGCGCGCCCTCTACACCTACCCGTCCGCGATCCGCCAGGCCAACGGGCGCCCCTTCACCCTCGGCCGCGCCTTCGCCCGCGCCATCGAGAACCCCGCGGTCATGCGCGCCGCCACCCGCGCCGGCCTCGGCAGCCCGCCCCTGATGCGCTTCGTCCTCAAGCTCCTCGGCAACCTCACCGACCCGTCCGCCGACCGCCTCGCCGCCGCCCTCACCCGCCTGGTCCCCGCCTCCTGACCGTCCCGCCACCGTTTCGCGATCGCCCCACCGAACCAGGTACGCTTTCCCGGTCACGAGCACGCGGGCGCGTAGCTCAGGGGTAGAGCACTCGCCTTACAAGCGAGGAGTCGGCGGTTCGAAACCGTCCGCGCCCACCAGCCAAAACACCCTGTTCCCGATCAAGGGAACAGGGTCTTCGTGCCATTAGCCGACGCGCGCGAGCCCTCCGGCGGTCCCGTCGTCGTTGATCTTGTCGCCCATCGCTTGAGCGATCGCCCGGTTCCCGCCCGCCGTCCGGTGCTGGTAGATCAGCGCGGCCCGCACGCTGTCATGGCCCATCCGTTCCATGAGGTCCCGCAGGGATGCGCCGGAGTCCGCCGCGAAAGGGTGTCCAGCTCGACCTGTGCTTGCCGGACGGTCACCGTACGCGCGTTGAGGTCCAGGTCCATGCGCCGGAGCGCCGCGACCTCGCCCCACCGCAGACTCGCGAACGTCGCGAGGAGCACGAGCGCACGCAAGTGCTCCGGAACCATCTCGGCCAGCTTGAAGACCTGGGCGACCGTGAGGACCGGCCGCTCGTCCGGCTTTCTTCGCCGGCCCCTCTGATCCGGCACGGGTTGCGCGCGAACCTGGCCGCCCGGAGCGTGCGGCGTGGGCGCCGGTCACCGGGCGGCCGCGCCGGGCCGCGCATCGCGACGCATCCGCCGGCGCCGCCCCAACCGCTCGCCGCGGGGGTCGCGCCGCCATCTCAGCCGTCCTCCGACTCCACCAGGCCCATGGCGAAGGCGAACGTCTCCACGAACTCTCGGTACGCCGGGTCCGTCTCACTCGCCGCCAGGGCCGCCAGTTCGTCAGTAACCCGCTGCTTGTCCGTGTCGGAGAGCTGGTTGAGGAGGTAACCGGCGTACTCCTGCTGCTTGAGCGCCGTGTCATCGTCCAAGACCGTCTCGTCACAGGTCTCGAAGAACCACGTGTACGCGACCACTGCCTTGAGCAACTGCGTGACCAGCCGAGGGGATTCGTCCATCCCCGCATCCCACCAGGCCCCAACCACAGGGACATCACAAGCTGGGCTGGAAGGGTGTGGGGCTCCCCCGGCCCCGAGCTGTCGAGGATGGCGGCGGCCGGAACCCGTCAAGGGCGCTCTTCGGGCGTCACTGCGTGATGGCTACGCCACCCCTGACAGAACCCGTCCGCCGCTAAGTGCAGGTCTCGTCAGGGCCGGGGGAGGAAGGTGGGGGAAGAACAGCGGCTACGCCGCACACCCACGGCCGCCACGGGGAGCGCTGTCCGGGGGGGGCAGGCAGGGGTGGGGACGCTCAAGGGGTGAGCGTGCCATTCGCGTGCCACTTGGAAGAGGGTGGTCCGTGGGTCGTGGCAGGTCGCGGGCGTGATCATGCTGGTGATCGGGCGCCGCGGGCGTGCCATGCGCGTGCCATTAGGTTGCGTCGGGTGGGGGAGGCGGGCCGTCCGAGAGCATGCTTCGGTGCAGGTCAGGGATGTTTCCGGGTGATCACGAGTCCTTGCAAGCGAGGAGTCGGCGGTTCGAACCCGTCCGCGCCCACCAAGGTCAGGGCCGTGACCCGGCAAGCTGGATCATGGCCCTTCCTCATCCGAGTGACAAAGTGAGTGACTAAGGCCCGGACCATGGGCGTCCAGCCCAGGCCAATGGCTGGTTGGACGGTGCGGCTGCGAGACGACGGGAGTTCACCGGTGGGGATGCGCTTCGAGGTGGACGGCCGGGAAATCTGGGATCGCGGCCTTCGCACATCGCAGATGTTCTGCGGGCAGATCCTGTTGCTCGAGAAGCTCGTCCGGCAACCAAGCGGCGTGCACGACACCGGCTACGACGAGGTCCACATCGACCCGGTGAAGCTCCGGGCGTTCCTCCAGACGGTCTTCGAGTACTTGGGCAAGAGCGGCTCGCAGCCACTGCGGGCCATGGTGCGCGGAGTGATTCAGGTTGCGTTGTTCCTGGACCGCCGAGCGAGTGGGGACTGGCTGACGTTGCCGGACAGCTTTCAGGACATCACTGATGGCCTTGAGCTGATCAACTGACGCATATGGGTCCTTGCTCTGGGCCTCTCCGACATGCCGTCTGGCATGTCGCGCGTAGGGCGAACGCGAGTGGCTGCAGCTCTAGCCTTCCTGCTCGACTCCGGCATCCGTGGTGAAGATCCGGTCCATGGCGGTCGCGCTCTTCTCCATCACGGGACGGATCTGCAGGCGGTAGACGGTCTCGGTGACGGCCGTGCTGCGGTGGCCGACCAGCCGCGAGATGTCCTCGATGGAGATGCCGACCGCCTATATCAGCGGCGAATGCCATCATGAGCCGCGTGACGAACCACGACGAGTTGTTGAACCGGGTCACCGAGCGCGCGAGGCACCAGTCCGACGGCGAGCTCTCCTGCGCCACACAAGAGCAGATCAGAGAGGCCGAAGCGATGCTCGGGTTCCCGCTGCCTCCGCTACTGGCACGGCTATACCAGGAAGTTGGTAACGGCGGGTTCGGACCCGACTACCAACTACTTCCCCTTATCGGCTCTGAAGGCCGCACTGTCGTGGGTGCCTACCGGGAGGAGCAGAAGCCCGGCCGATGGCCGACTGGGATCCTTCCCGTCCTCGACTGGGGCTGCGGCATGTACGCGGCGATCGACTGCACCAGCTCCGAAGCACCCGTCCTGCTCTTCGAGCCGAACGCCGTAGATGACGATTGGAGCACTGCATGGTTCCTGGATGCCGAGAGCCTCTCTGATTGGCTACAGACCTGGCTCTCGGACGCAGGGTGGTACATGGAAGAAGCCGCGACGAGTGATGATTTCTCAGAGCCACAGCCATGGCACCAAGCTAGGCAGCGCCTGAGCTGAAGCCCTGAAGTTGCGCCGGTTCTGTGGATGGGCCGGGGCTTATGCTGACACGGCAGCGTGAGCGTGTTGGTGGGCGTTTCTCCTTTCGTATCCGGCCGGCTGAGTATGCCTAGGCTGGAGTGGCGGCGGCGTGGGTTGTAGAACCCTTCGCTGAAGTCGAAGCAGACCGCCTTGGGGCGCGGTTGGTGAAGTGGTGCGGGGCGAGCGGTTCGGTCTCGACGGTGGCGAAGAAGCTCTCGGTGACGGCGTTGTCGTAGCAGTCCGCGACGCTGCCGGTCGAGGTGCGAATGCCCGCCGACCTGCACCGGCGCCGGTGCACACCCTCAAGCCGGGTGGTGCGCAGAAAGCCGCAGCCTTCTTCAAGATTTCCCGGTCCTCCCGCAGTTGGCGGACCTCCCGCCGCAGCCGAGCCGGCTCGTCCCTGTCCGCGCTGGTCACTGTGCCGCGTTCCTGGTCGAGTGGGGGTCTGGTCGGTCGGGGGAGAATGGGGTGGGGGTGGGGGTGGGGTTTGCCGGGAGGCGGCGTGGGGGCTGGGGAGTTTCGGGCGCGGGTTGCGCGGGCGATGTTGTGGACCGCGCTGGGGATGGTCTTCTGCATCCGGCTGTTCAATGCGGTCCAGAAGGGCCTGGGCGTCGAGGTGTGGATGGTGGCCATGGCGCCCTATCCGCCGTTGGTGGCGTTGCTGGCGCGGCGGTGGCGGGCGGGCGTGCGGTACGGGCTGCTGGCGGTGCTGGTGATGCTCGCCCTCATGCCGTTCGCGCTGGTCGGCATGGAGTGGGAGTGGTTGCCCTGGACGATCGGGGCCGGCGTGCTGGTCGCGCTTCCGGCGCGGGTGTCCTGGCCGCTGCTCGGTGTCGTCCTGGCGGGCACGGCGGTCGCCGGTCTGATGGACGGCGACCCGATCGGTGTCTGGGTGTGGCGGCCGCTGGCCGTCGCGACGGACGCGCTGATCGTGTTCAGCCTGCACACCATCAGCAGGATGGTCATGGACCTGCACGCCGCACGCGACGAGCTGGCCACGCTGGAGACGTTCCGGGAACGGCTGCGGATGGACGCCGAGCTGCGCGGGACCGTGGGGACCGGGCTGCGGTCGATCGCCGGCAGGCTGGCCGCGGCGGCCGGCGCGCCGCCCGAGGACGCCCGCGCCGAGGTGCGGGAGGCGACCGAGACGGCGAGACGGACGCTGGCCGAGGTGCGTTCGATGGCGAGCGGCTACCGCGCAGCGGGCGGCCGCCGTGCGGCGCCGCCGGTGAGGTCGCCGAGGTTCGTCCGCGTCATCCTCGTCGTGGTGGTGCTCATCCAGGCGGTGAGGGCGGTCGTGAACGTCTTCCTTCTTGCCGGCGACCCGCGCTGGCTGTTCCTGCTGGTCCCGCTGCTGGCGGTGGCCGTGCCGCTGCTGCTGTCGAGGCCGGGGCGCGGGCGGCTGATCGTGCTCGGCCTGCTGGTGGTTCCGGTGGCCTGGCCGGGAAGTTATGTCGCGAACGTCCTGGGCGTGGTCGAGGGCCTGTGGGGACTGTTCGTCGGCGCGGTGCTGGTCCGGGTGCGTCCGCCCAGGTCGTGGGCGATCGCCGCGGCCGTGCTGGCGCTGGTGGCCGTGCTGTCGGTCACCCCGCCGCCGGTCTCCCCGCCGGCGGGCGTGGTGGCGGAGCTGCTCTCCACCATGATCCTCGCGTGGCTGTTCTACAGCCTGTCGCGGCTTGCCGACTTGGTGGTGCTGCTCGAACGGACGCGGCACGAGCTGGCGGCGGCGGCCGTCGCCGCCGAACGCGTCCGGATCGGCCGCGACCTGCACGACGTGCTGGGCTTCAGCCTGTCGGCGGTCGCGCTGCGCGGCGAGTTGGCCCTGCGGCTGCTCGACCGCGACCCGGTCCGCGCCGCGACGGAGCTGGCGGCGCTGGTCCCGGTGCTGGAGAAGGCGGAGGCCGAACTCGGCTCGATCGCGGGCGGACGGGTCCGGCTCGAGCTGAGCCGGGAGGTCGGCGCGGCGGTCGAGGTGCTGGAGGCCGCAGGCGTGACCGTCCAGGCCGAGGTAGCGGCGGGGCCGCCGCCGGAGGAGACGGGCACCGCCCTGGCCGCCGTGCTCCGCGAGGGCGTCACCAACGTCCTGCGGCACAGCCGGGCGCGCACCTGCTCCATCACGGTCACCGGCGCGGACGGCGCCGTGCGGCTGCGGATCGTCGACGACGGCGCCGGCGCGCCGCCGGGGCCGGGCGCCGGGGGCGTGGGGCTGGAGAGCCTGGCGGCGCGGGCCGCGGGACGGCTGTCGGCCGGTCCGCGGCCGGAAGGCGGGTTCGAGGTGGTGGCCGAGTTCCCGTCAGAGCCAGCCGGCCTCGGTGGCGATGCGGATGGCGTCGACCCGGTTGCGGGCGCCGAGCTTGCCGGCCGCTGACGCCAGGTAGTTGCGCACCGTCCCGTGGGACAGGAACAGCCGTTCGGCGATCTCCAGCGGCCGGGCGCCGGTCGCCGACAGGCGCAGGACCTCGGTCTCCCGCTGGGTGAGCGGGCTCTGCGGCGCCCTCAGCGCGGACACCGCCAGCGCCTGGTCGATCGTCGTGCCGCCCGCGGCGACGGTGCGGACGGCCGCCGCCAGCTCGTCCGGCCGGACGTCCTTGGGCAGGAACCCGGCGACGTCGGCCTCCAGCGCGCGGCGCAGCTCGCCGGGCCTGCTCAGCGCGGTGAGGATCAGCACCCGGCAGCCGGGCACCCGCGACCGCAGGAGCGCGGCGGCGGTGACGCCGTCCATCCCGGGCAGGTCGATGTCGACGATCGCCACGTCGGGCGCGTGGCGCTCGGCCTCCGGGACGATCCGGTCGCCGGCGGCCACCCGCGCCACGACCTGCACGTCGTCCTCCAGGTCGAGGAGTTCGGCGAGCGCCTCCCGCAGGAGGTCCATGTCCTCGGCGATCAGCACGCGGATCACGCCGCGCCCCCGGCTGCCATCCCCACCACGAGTCGATCATATGGGCGTTCCGCACACCCGATCCGTGACGGCGGCACCCCGGGCACGTGCGGAACTCACGGTTCCACGTGACGGCGGCGCGCACAGGCCGAGGGCGGGAGGGAACCCGCCCTCGGCCGTGGTTCACGCCGCAGGCACCCGAGGCTCTAGGCGTCCTCGCCGTAGAGGGCCGCTATGTCCTTGCTGCCGGGCCAGCGGCTGTAGGTGGGGGACTGGGGCCAGCCGTCCGGGACGTCCTGCCACTCCTCCTGGCGCCCGTACGGCAGCACATCGATCAGCGGGAACGTGTGGCTGAGCTGCTCGGTGCCGCGGCCCTCGGTGTGCCAGGTGCGGTAGACGGTGTCGCCGTCGCGCAGGAACACGTTGACCGCGAAGCCGCCGCCGGGCGGGGCGCCCACGTCCGTGCCGAACGGGCTGTTCGCCGTGGAGTACCAGGTCATCTTGTTGCCGACCCGCCGCTTGTAGGCGAGGGCCTCGTCGAGCGGGCCCTGCGTGACGATGACGAACCGGGCGTCGTAGGCGTCCAGGAACTCCAGCCGCGTGAACTGCGACGTGAAGCCCGTGCAGCCCGGGCACTGCCACGTCTTGCCGGGGAACCACATGTGGTTGTAGACGATCAGCTGGGACCGGCCGTCGAAGACGTCGGCCAGCGCGACCGGGCCCTCCTCGCCCTCCAGGGTGTAGGCGGGCATCTCGACCATCGGCATCCGGCGGCGCTGCGCGGCGATCGCGTCGAGCTCCCGGGTCGCGGCCTTCTCCCGGGCGCGCAGCTCGTCGAGATGGCGTCGCCAGGTCTCCGCGTCGACGACGGGCGGCAGTGCCTTGGTGGTCATGGTCTCCTCCGAGGGTTCACGGTTCGGCGTCCTCAGAGGTAGACCGCGCCCGTCCCCGGAAGTCATCGGTCACGTGGCGGCGGACGCCCCCTGGGCGAGGCCGGCGTACCGGTGCTCCAGGGTCTTGATGGGGCCGCCGTGCCAGCCCACGGCCATCGCCTCCGCCATGGGGTCGGGGAAGATGTCCTCCTCGTTCTTCTCCAGGCCGTCGAAGACGGCGCTCGCGACGGATTCCGGCGACGCCTTGGGCATTTCCACCCCGCGCGACATGTCGGTGTCCACGATCCCCGTCAGGACGGCGTGCACCGACACCCCTTGGGGGGCGAGGAGCGCGCGCAGCGACTGCGTCATGGAGAACGCGGCCGCCTTGGAGATCGAGTAGCCCGGGACCAGCGGCAGCGCGGCGAGCGCGTTCACCGACAGGTTGTTGACGATGGCGCCGTTGGCGCTGGTCAGCAATGGCAGGAACGCCTCGGTGACCCGGTGCGGGCCGTAGAAGTTCACCGCGAGGTGCCGTTCGAGGACGGACCGGTCGGTCAGGTCGTCGTAGATCGCGACGCCGGCGTTGTTGACGAGGACGTCGAGCGAGTCGACCGCCTCGGCCGCCCGCCGGACCTGCTCCGGGTCCGTCACGTCCAGGGTCAGCGGCGTGACCCGCTCGTCCGGGTGCGGCTGGGGGGCGCGCGCGGCGGCGTACACGCGCCGTGCGCCCCTGCGGAGCGCCTCCTCGACCAGCGCGCGGCCGATGCCGCGGTTGGCTCCGGTGATCAGTACTGACTTGTCGGTGATGGTCGGCATGCTGCCGCTCTCCTTAGGTGTTCCTCGGGACAGGCCCGGTCGCGGACGCGGCCGGGTCAGCTGGTGAGCGCGGGAGCGAGCCCGAACGTCGGAACGAGGCTCGGGTCGTTGAAGGACGTGATCCGGGCGACGCGCGGCCCGATCAGCGTGAGGACCTGGACGCCGTACGCCTCGTACCGGCCCGCGGCGGAGCGGCGGTAGACGACGCACGCGGGCTGGCCGTTGGCGTGAGTGGGGACCATGCGCCACAGGCCCGGGCTTCGCAGGACGACCGCGGACAGGAATCCGAGCACCGCGTCCCGTCCGGTGAACCACGTCGGGGTCGGCGGCATCTCCAGCTCGACGTCGGCCCTCAGCAGCTCGATCAGCGCGGCGGGATCGGCCCGCGCGAACGCCTCGACGTAGTCGTCGAGCAGGGCGCGGCGGGACTCCTCGTCGGGCTCGGCGAGGTCCTCCTCGACCGGGCCGGCCTCGGCGAGGCGGGCCCGGGCGCGGCGGAGGACGCCGTCGACCGCGGTGGTCGTGGTCCCGAGGATCTCGGCGACCTCGGCGGTCCGGAACGCCAGCACGTCGCGGAGCGTCAGCACCGCCCGCTGCCGCGCGGGCAGGAGCTGGAGCGCGGCGATGAGCGCGAGCCGCACTCCGGCCCGTCCGGCGACCACCGTCGCGGGATCGTCGCCGGACAGCAGCGCGTCCGGCACGGGCTGGAGCCACGGCACCGCCGACTCGTCGGGCGCGAGGGCCGTCCGGTGGTCGTCGGACGGGGCGCCGAGCCCGGACGGCACCGGCCGCCGCGGCCGCTTCTCCAGCGCGGTCAGGCACCTCCGGGTGGCGATCGCGTACAGCCACCGGCGCAGCGAGGAGCGCCCCTCGAACCGGTCGAAGGCGCGCCACGCGCGCAGATAGGTGTCCTGGACGAGGTCCTCGGCCTCGTGGATCGAGCCGAGCATCCGGTAGCAGTGGGCGAGCAGTTCCGGCCGGAACGGCTCGGCGAGGGCGGCGAACTCCGTGTCGGATCGCATCGGGCTCCCTTCGGGCTCCCTTCGGGGGGACGGTCGATATCAAGACCGTGCGCCCGAGGAGGATCCGACGCGGCAACGCTATGACCTACGTCACATCCTGCCCTCGCGGACGGGGCGGGGCGCGGAGCCGCCGAGCGGCGTCGTGTCGAGGTACCTGACCTCGTAGACCCGTTCGGTGAACTTCCAGCCGTCCGGGGTGCGCCGGTAGCGGTCGTGGTAGACGGCGAAGTTCACGCCCTCGATGCCGTCGAGGGTGCGGACGATCTCCTGGATGTAGGCGCGGCCCGTCGCTGTGTCGCCGTCGAGCTCGATCACGCCCGGATGCGTCGTCTGGACGAAGAAGTCCCACCGGGCCTGGAGCTTCTCGCCGCCGGTGCGGATCTCCTCGCGGCCCGTCATCTCGACGGGGACGTTGGGCATCCGCAGCACGCCGTCCTCGGTGAACAGCGACGCCATGCGGGGGCGGTCGCGCATCATCGCCGCGTCCGAGAACTCGGCGCGCAGCGCCTCGATCTCGACGCGGTTGGCGATGGCCTGCAGATCGGTCATGGTGCTCTCCTAACCTCGTTCCTCGCCTCTATGACGAGACGGGCCGCCGGATTGTGAGGCGGCGCCACCGGGCCTGCCCGGCGGCCGGAAGCGGCGATCCGGTGGACAAGGGAACCGGCGGCTGCGATAAACGGCTTGTACGCGACACGGCGAGCCCAGGCGGGGACATGCGGACGCTGTACGAGCACGCGGGCGGCCACGAAGGCCTGCACCGGTTCATCGATGTCTTCTACGGGTCGCTGCTGGCGGACCCGCTGCTGAAGCCGCTTTTCGGCGAGGGGCGGCCCACGCACGTCGAGCACCTGACGGCCTTCACCGCCGAGACGTTCGGCGGCCCCGACACCTTCTCCCGGGAGATGGGCGGCTTCGCCCACCTCATTGACGTGCACCGCCATCTGCAGATCACCGAGGAGCAGCGGCGCAGGTTCGTCGAGCTGTACATGGCGGCGGCCGACGCGACCGGCCTGCCCGACGACGCGCCGTTCCGGCAGGCGCTGCTCGAGCACGTCGAGTTCGGTACGCAGGTCGCCAAGCAGAACTCGCACGCCAAGACCGACGACGAACTGCATCCGCTGCGCGAGGTCCCCCGCTGGGACTGGCCCGCCGGAACCTCCTGACGCAGGACCCCTCGGCCGGGCACATGGCCGATGATCTCGACGCATAAGGTGTGGAGGTCACGGACGTCCAGGTCGAACGGGGCTTACATGCGTTACGTCATCATCGGCGCCGGGGCGATCGGCGGCGCGGTCGGCGGCCGGCTGCAGCAGGCGGGCCAGGACGTGGTGCTGGTCGCACGCGGCGCGCAGTACGAGGCGCTGCGCGAGCGCGGGCTGCGGCTCGTCGGACCGGACGGCACCTTCGACCTGCCGGTCCCGGCCGTCGACGGACCCGAGGCGCTCGACCTGACCCCCGACGACGTGCTCATGCTCGCCGTGAAGACCCAGGACGCGGTCGCCGCCCTGGACGCGTGGGCGCCGCGCCCGGTCGCCGGCGGCGGGACGGCGGCGGAGCGCCTGCCGCTGGTGTGCGCCCAGAACGGCGTGGAAGCCGAACGGCTGGCGTTGCGCCGCTTCCGCCGCGTCTACGGAATGTGCGTGTTCCTCCCGGCGAGCTACCTCGAGCCGGGTGCCGTCACCGTCCGCTGCGCGCCGTACACCGGGGCGCTCAACCTCGGACGTTACCCGTCCGGCGCCGACGAGACCGCCCACCGCATCGCCGAAGGGCTGGAGAAGGCGAACTTCCTCGCGCCCGTCACACCGGAGGTGATGCGCTGGAAGTACGCGAAACTGCTCGGCAACCTCGCGAACGCGGTCGAGGCCGTCTGCGGCTCGCTGGCCGGCGACGACGCGAAGTCCCTGATCGCGCGTGCGCGCGCGGAGGCCGTCGAGGTCCTGGACGCGGCGGGCATCGACCGCGCCACCGACGCCGAGCAGCGCGACCTGCGGTCCGGCCGGGTCGAGGTGCGGCCGGTCGAGGGCGGCGACCCCGCCGGCGGTTCCACCTGGCAGAGCCTGCGACGCGGCAGCACCTCGGTCGAGGCCGACTACCTCAACGGCGAGATCGTGCTCCTCGGACGCCTCCACGGCATCGCCACACCCGTCAACGAAACCCTCCTGCGAGTCGCGAACGACTTCGCCCGCACCACCCGCGCCCCCGGCTCAATGACCCCAACCGCCCTCACCGCCCAAATCCCCGCGTGGTGATCGGCGGCTTGACCGCCGCCCGTCGACACGGAAAACCCCGGATTCAGACGAAGGTCGACCACCGCCCGCACTCCCGGTCTACGCTCTGAAGGCTCCCGGCCCCCGGAGGTAAGACCATGACCGGCCCCCAGGACGTGAGTTCCGAGGTGCGCTTCCGGCCTTCCGGCTGGACGCTGTACGGCGGGGGGCTCGCCTGGGCGGGGGTCCCGGCGGCCGCCGCCGCCCTTTTCTGGGGTGGCGTGGCAATGGGCCATTGGGGAGGCTCGGATTTCCACATGGGTGTTCTGCTTGAAATGCGATCGCTGATCTTCGGCGGTCTCCTCACCCTCTTCTCGCTGACGTGGTGCGGTCTCCTCGCTTTCGGGGCCATCAAGACGAGGCGGATCTGGGGCCGATATCGGCGCCCGCCTGCCGTGCTCCGAGCGGACGGGGTACGGTTCCAGGCGCGCCGAGGGGACGTCGCCGTCCCCTGGGCGGACATTGAGCAGATGGTCCTGCGACATGCCCTGAAAGGGCGGAAGCCGGTTTCCGCGGTCCGCATCCGGCTTGTTCCGGACGCCGCACTGCTGCGCGGCGGCGAGGTTCGTCCCCCTGCAGGCCGGTGGCTAGTGGTCGGCGTCCTGCCTTACGACGTCGACATCCCCATGGCGGAAGCAGTCGAAAGAATCAAGCAGGTCGCGGGGCCGCGCCTCGAAATACTCGATACCTCCCACGCCGTGGAATCTCCGGGCGCGAACTCGGACGCCCCGTGATCGCGGGTCAGCCGTTCCTGCGCGCCTGGATCGTCGATTGCAGTTTCGTGCCGACGACCGCGGACGCGAGTGCCGCCGGATCCACGGTTCCCTTCTGGAGAAGCTGACCGAGCGTGTTGCTCGCCGCGGTGACGCTGATCGAGCCGCTGTCGAGGTCGCTTGCCAGCGCGTCCAGCCTCATGGCGCCGGGGCCGCCCTGCGCGGCCAGAGATCGGAGCGTGGACGACATCGCCGAGGCCGAACCGCCGATCGCTCCGCCCGCGCTCCCGAGGAGCCCGCCCCACATCAGGGACTCCAGCGTCGCGTTGCCCGCTTTCGGGTCGTCGCCGAACGCCCCGGCGACGGAGTTGTTGAAGGGAAGCGCCATGCCCGCCGTGAGCGCCCCCTTGCCGCCGCCGACGATCGTCTTCGCAGTGATGGAGGAGAGGGTGCTGATCGCGTTCTCCATCGCCGCCGTCAGCTTCCCGCCGTTGAGCGCGAAGTCTTCGATGGCGTAGGTGATCCTCGCGGCGATGCCGGCGTCGAGGGCGCCGGCCAGGTCCTTCCAGGCGTCGGCGGCCTCCTCCATCCTGGACACGTCGCCTGACGGCCAGGGGCCGCCGCTCGAGAGGGAACCCGTCTTCTTCCACGCGTTCGCGTCGGGCGCGATGTCGGGCCGGGGGTTCGGGGTGGCGGGCGTCGAGGACGTGTGCGCCGGATGCGGTTTCGGGGTGGACTTCGGAGGCACCGAGAGAGCGGCGCCGGGCGAAGGCATGGGGACGTCGGTGCGGATCGTCGTGGCGGGTCCGGGGTCGGGCGGGACGTCGGGCGGTTCGGGGAGGCCGCCGGTCTGCATGAGCTGGTGGTTCGACCGGCCCAGGGCCTCGCCTATGCGGGCGGCCCGGCGGGTGACGTCGGTCCCACTCCATGGAGGACGGCGGTGTTGACTGACGCTAACAGGAGTTGTTGCCGCGCCTTGGTGGTTTCGGTGGTCCTGATCCCGGCTCGTGGGATGTGAGGAGGGACTCGGGGACGGGGTGGCGTGTTACATGGCGTTCACATTTGGGCAACAGGTGCGAAATGGCTGGTTGGCAGCGTGGTGGGTGCCGCGGAACCCACAAGGCCCGGCAGTGAGCGAAGGGATCGACGTTGAGCTACAAGGCCGAGTACATCTGGATCGACGGCACGGAGCCCACCGCGCGGCTGCGGTCCAAGACCAGGATCCTCCCCGACGGTGCCGACCTGCCGGACTGGGGCTTCGACGGCTCCAGCACGAACCAGGCCCCCGGGGACCACTCGGACTGCGTGCTCAAGCCGGTGTTCTCCTGCCCCGACCCGCTGCGCGGCGGTGACCACAAGCTCGTCCTGTGCGAGGTGTACCTCGTCGACGGGACGCCGCACAAGACCAACACGCGCGCCGAGCTGCGCCCGATCGCGGAGCAGTACGCCGACCAGGACTCCTGGTACGGCATCGAGCAGGAGTACACGTTCTTCAAGGACGGCCGCCCGCTCGGCTTCCCCGAGCGCGGCTTCCCCGCGCCGCAGGGCTTCTACTACTGCGGGGTCGGCGCCGACGAGGTGTTCGGCCGCGAGATCGTCGAGCGGCACCTGGACGCCTGCATCGACGCCGGCCTGAAGATCTCCGGCATCAACGCCGAGGTCATGCCCGGGCAGTGGGAGTTCCAGATCGGCCCGGCGGGGCCGCTCGAGGTCGGCGACCACATGTGGATCGCGCGGTGGCTGCTCTACCGCATCGCCGAGGAGTTCGACGTGTCCGCGACGCTCGACCCGAAGCCGGTCGAGGGCGACTGGAACGGCGCCGGCGCGCACACCAACTTCTCGACGAAGGCGATGCGCGAGAACTACGACGCCATCATCACCGCCTGCGAGGCCCTCGCCGAGCGCGCGCAGGAGCACGTCCAGGGCTATGGCGCCGACATCGAGCGCCGCCTGACCGGCATGCACGAGACGGCGCCGTGGAGCGAGTTCAGCTACGGCGTGTCGAACCGCGGCGCGTCCGTGCGGATCCCGTGGCAGGTCGAGGTGGAGAAGAAGGGCTACATCGAGGACCGCCGCCCGAACGCCAACGTCGACCCGTACGTGGTGGCCCGGCTCATCACCGGCACCTGCTGCGCGGCGCTGGAGAAGGCCGGCCAGGTCTGACCGAACGCACGTCGAAGGGCCCCTGGAAGCGCGCTTCCCGGGGCCCTTCGCGTTCCGCGAAGAACGCCGCTATGACCGGTGACGGGGCCAAACATCTGCAAATTGTTGTGCTTGTGAGAGTTCCCCCTATCGGTGCCGGGTAGCACCTACATCGTTCGCACCGGGGGGAGGGAACATGCCCGATACGCCATTCGGGCGGTACCCCGGCGGCCTGCCGGGCAGGCACGCCGGCCGTCCTGCGCCACGGCCGTACGAGCGGTCGTTCCGGTGTCCCTCCACGGCGCGGCGGCGCCGGGCGGAGGCTCCGGCGAGGAGGTACCAGGAGTTCGTCGCCCTGCACGAGGAGATCTCGGCGGGCTCGGCGCTCCCGCTCCGGCCACTGTGGTGGGCGGGGATCGCGGCGGCACTGGCCGCCGGCGGCATGGCGTTCGCGGCCGTGATGGGGCTGCGCGGCCTGTTCGGGCTGGACGTGCCCGTGTTCGCGGGCGGGCACACCGCGGCGGGACCGGCGGCGACGAGCTACGCGCTGGTCGCGATGGCCGGGACGATCCAGGCGACCGCGCTGATGCACCTGCTGCTGGCGACGGCGGCGCGCCCGATCCGGGCGTTCGCGTGGATCGGCGGGTTCGCGGTCGTGCTGCTGACGCTCCTGCCGCTGCTGCTGAACGGCCCGCCCGACGCGGCGGTGGCGACCGCGTGCGTCAACCTGATCGGCGGGACGTCGGTGGTCGTGCTGCTCGCGGGGGTGGTCGCCGCGGGCTCGCGGCCGTTCTGGCCCGACCGGGCGTTCAGGCGCGGCCGACCGTGATGGCCAGCGGGTCCGGCGCGGACGACGACGACACGCGCACGTGCCGGAGCCGCCTCCACACCTGGACGTCCACCGTGCCCTCCGGGGCGAGGACGCCGAGTTCGCGGTGCATGCCGGAGAAGCCGAGGCAGAGCGAGACGTCCCAGGTGCCGCGCGGCAGCGGGTCGTCGACGAACGCCCGCGTGACGGGCAGCGCGGCGCGGTAGCCGAGCCGGTCGTCGGTCTCCTCGAGCGCGGCGATGACCTCGAAGGTGCGGCGGGTGTCCCGCTCGGTGAGGATCAGCGTCCCGGAGACCGGCATGCTGAGCCACCGCCGGTCGATGTGCCCGGTGATGACGACCTCGGCGCGGCGCTCGTCCCAGGCGACCCCGTCGGCGGACGTCGTGCCGGCGACGTGCGAGCGGCCGCCGACGTCGATGGACAGCGTCCCGCGCCCGCCGAAGTAGGCGGCGACGGTGACCGCGCCCGGCAGGAACCGCCGCTGCGGGGAGGTGTCGAGGCCGGGCGCGCGTTCCGGCCCGAGCTCGACGACGCGGCCCCCGGGCGGCGTGCCGATCGCGAGGCCGACGTCCCAGAGCCCGCCGGGCAGCGGTTCGCCGCGCTCGACGGACGCGACGTCCACCAGCGCCTCGAAGGTGACGAGGCCGTTCTCGGCGCCGACGGACGCGGGGAGCCGCAGCAGCCCGTCGCCGTCGCGCTCGTGCAGCAGCAGCTCCATCTCCGGTGCCGCCGGCAGGTCGTCGTCGCGCCTGATCGCGCCGGCGACGCGGAGCGCGGAGCCGGCCCAGCCGACCTCCGTCAGGTAAGGCTCCGACATCGCCGCCCCCGCCTCGTCCTCCGCACGGTTCACCGGACCCGTTCCCCCGCCGCCGCCGTCCAACCTGACCGCCGCTCCGCGGGGCGCGGGCGGGTCACGGGACGACGGTCACCGGCCAGCGGCCGGTGCGGACCAGCTTGACCGCGACGGACCCGATCAGCCGGTGCCCGGCCTGCGCGGACGCGCCGACGATCACCGCGTCCGCGCGGTTCTCGTCGGCGATGCGGGAGATCACGGTGAACGGGTCGCCCTGCTCGGTGACGAACTCGTAGCGGACGTCGGCGTTCGCGGCGGCGCGTTCCAGCTCGCGGCGCAGGTCGTCGGCGACGGCCTCGCCGGCCTCCCGCATCACCGCGGCGCCGCCGGCGGTGAGGGTGGACAGCGCGGCGATCCGCTCGACGTGCACGAGGATCAGCCGTGCCCCGCCGCGGCGCGCGAGGCCCCACGCGTAGGCGCCGGCGTGCAGCGAGGTCTCCGACCCGTCGACGCCGGCCACGATCACCTTCGGCCCGTCCACGCCGTACTCGAACGGCCCCTCGCCGGTCATGCGATCATCACGCCGACCACAGTAGTCGGGAATGTCAGAGTCGGGTGAAGCGGGCCACCAGGTCGTCGAGGCCGAGCGCCCCGGCCGCGAGCGCCCCGTACATCTGGTCGATCTCGCCGTAGCCGAGGTCGCGGGCGACGGCGAGCGAGTCGCCGCGCGCCTCCGCGGCGAGCAGGTCGAGCCGCCGCTGCGCGAGGGCCCGGACGAGGGTGCGGCGCCCGGCGTCCGCGGCCTCCTCCGCGCGCCGCAGCGCGAGGCTCCGCCGGATGTGCATGCGCGCCGGGACCGTCACGGCGAAGTCGAGCCAGTCCTCGGACGGGGAGCCGGCCGGGTCGGTGAGCACCTCCACCACGTTGCCGGTGCGGACCTGCACGGACATCGGTGCGAGCCGGCCGTTGACGACGGCGCCGATGCAGCGGTCGCCGGTGCCGGGGTCCAGCGCGTAGGCGAAGTCGAGCGCGGTCGCGCCCTCGGGCAGCGGCACGGCGCGGCCGTCCGGGGTGAACGCGGCGAGGTGCCCGGCGGCGAGGTCGGTGCGCAGGCCGTCGAGGAAGTCGGCGGACGGCGCGTTGGACTGCCAGGCGAGCAGCCGGCTCAGCCACGCCAGGTCGCGGCGGCCCGCGACGGCGTCGGCGGTGGCGGCGTCGTCGCGGGCCTGCCGGATGTGCGCGACGATGCCGTACTCGGCGACGGGGTGCATCGCCTCGCTGCGCACGATCACGTCGAACGGGTCGCCGTCCGGGCTGATGACGCGGGTGTGCAGCGACCGGTACATGTTGTCCTTCGGCATCGCGATGTGGTCGCGGACCTGCCCGGCGACGGGGTGCAGCGCGGCGTGCACCGCGCCGAGCGCGATGTAGCAGTCGCGTTCCTCGCCGTCGACCAGCACCAGGAGCCGCGCCGCCTCGCAGGGCCGCAGCCCGGCGAGGTCGCCGCCGGACGACACGTGCACCGCGTACAGGTGCGACGGACGGATCTGGACGCGCGCGCGCACGCCGTGCTCGGCGAGCGCGTCCCGTATCCGCGCGACCGCCGGTGCGAACACCGCGTCGGCCCGCCGCAGCGCGGCCCGCACGGCGCGGTCGGTCGCGGCGTGCGCCTCGGGGGCGCGCGCGGCGAACGCCAGGTCGTCCATCTCCCGCTTCAGCACATGGATGCCGAGCCGTTCGGCGAACGGGACGAGCAGCTCCTGCGACGCCTTCGCGTACGGGGCCCGCTTGTGCGCGGGCCGGTAGCGCAGGGTCCGCAGGTTGTGCAGCCGGTCCGACAGCTTGATGACCAGGACGCGCAGGTCGGCGGCCGCCGCGAGCACGATCTTGCGGAACGTCTCGGCCTCGGCGCGCTCGCCCCACCGGCTGCCGTCCAGCTTCGTCACGCCGTCGACGAGGACGGCGACCTCCTCGCCGAAGTCGGCGCGGAGCTCGCCGAGCGTGTAGGGGGTGTCCTCGACGGTGTCGTGCAGCAGCGCGGCGACGAGGGTGGTGGTGTCCATCCCCATCCCGGCGAGGATCATCGCGACGGCCAGCGGATGGGTGATGTACGGCGCGCCCGATTTGCGGAGCTGCCCGCGGTGCAGCCGCTCGGCGACCTCGTAGCCGCGCAGCAGCTCCGCCTCGTCGCCGCCCGGGCAGGCGGACCGGTGGACGGCGAGGAGCGGCGCGACGGCGGGGCCGACCGGGCCGTCCGCGGCGGCGGACCGGAGGCGGCGCAGCGGCAGCCGGGCCGGGCCGCGCG
>NZ_WBMR01000076.1 GCF_008923365.1 Actinomadura montaniterrae | reverse complement strand
GGCGCGGGCGGCCGCCGCCGCGGCGGTGCGGCGGGCCTGCTCGGCGGCCTCGGTGCGGCGGGCGGCGGCCAGGGCCTGGCTGCGGGAGGTGGCGGGCGTCCCGTCCGGGCCGAGCCAGTGGGCCAGGCGGTGGCGCACCCATCCGGCGACGTGCCGCAGGTCGCCGGGCGCGTAGGCGTACGGCCACTCCTGCCCGGTGGGCTCGTGGTTCAGCGCGTGGATGACGTCGGATGGGGTCCATCCGGCGTCCCACCAGGGGCGGAACAGGTGCCGCAGGTACCGTGCGGACAGCCGTGACAGCGTCCGGTCAGCGGCGCGCATCGCGGCCGCGACGGCGAGGCGGCCGCTGCGGCTACCCGGCACGGGCGAGGTTTTCCACAGCCCGCGGCCCTCGTTGATGGTTTGTCGGGTTTCGCCCTGTTCCTCGCGCGCGCGCGTACCTGCGCACGCACGGCTAGAGATCCCCGCTCCTACGGAGGCGGGGAGGGGTCCAACTTCTGTCCCCAGGGGGGCGGTGGGCTGCTCGTCGTCGGCGGGGTCGGGGCGGTCGTCGGGCGGGATCGGCACGGCGAGCACGTAGACGGCGGCGCGGTTGCCCTGGTCGGCGTGCGGGTCGGGCAGCGGGTAGAGCAGTCCGGCCCGGATGGTGGGGGTGGTGCCGGTCTCGACCACGGCGAGGCGGCCCCGGCGGCGGGCCCACGCCAGGATGCTGGCGACGCTGGCGCGGGAGACGCCGGCCTCGGCGGCGAGCCACTCCCAGGTGGGGCGGCTAGTCATCTCCTGGCCGGGCGAGCGGCCGGGGATGTCCGGCCACTCGGCAAAGCGGGCGAGCGCGCCGAGCACGGCGAGGACGTTGCGGCGCCGGTCGGCGCGGGCGAGGGCGAGCTCCTCGTCCTGGTCGAGCGAGTCGAGCCACTCGGCGATGGTGACCGCGCGCCGCGAGCCGTCCAGCTCGGCCAGCGCGCGGGCGACCGCCATCCGCCGCCCGATCCCGGGCGCGGGAACCTTCACGTGCCGGACCGGGCGAGCAGGACGGCGGCCGCGAGGGCGGCGGGTGCTGCTGCGTGACGTATCGGCTGGGTCTAGGTCGCTGACCTGCGGCGACGCGCCCGAATCGGGGCATAGGAGACCCAGCCCAGGGATCTCAGGTATCCTGGGCTCCAAGCTCGTGGCCCGGTGCCGACGGCATGAAAAAGCCGCCGGTCGGGACCGGGTGGGAGAGGCTCTAAAGCGCGTTTGGTTTCCTAGGCCGTGCGCTTGGGGCCTCTTTGCTGTCTAAGTGTTTGGGTGGCGCTCCTCCTCAGGGGCCTGGCGTGGCGGGAAGCTACGCGCCGAGCCGTAGTCGCTGCTGGCGCATGGGCGGTGATGCGACCTCGAACAGCCCCGCGGCCTCGGCGCGGGTCAGCACGTCGAGTAGGAACCCGTTCACGTCATCGAAGCCGGACCGCTCGGCGGCCTCTTCGATCTGGGTGTCGAAGTCCATGGGCACCCGGAGCGTGCGGGCGCGCCGGGGGCCCTTGCTCTTGCGGCCGCCCTTCCGTGCCGCTGCGACCAGGCGCTCGTTCTTCATGCGCCCCGTTCTATCGGAAACAGATTCGCTGCGGGGGGATGTTGGGGACGTGTCGCCGTAACTATTTGATCGCGTCCCGTATCGCGCGCCCGCTGCTGAGCGGGCAGGATGGCCACTGACCGGCGAACAAAAAAGTACGTGGTCTAAATCATGGGAGGGGCGCGTCTTCTGGTGGCTGAGGGGCTTGTGCGTGTCGTGGCGTGGGTGCGCCTCGGGACTGAGGCGCGGCTGTCGGCGCTCACCAACGCCGAGAGAGCGCGCCGCTGGCTGCTGGTCGCCGATGATCCCCGCTGGGACGACTCCGGACTCAGCGGCGCCGAACGGGGGCGGGTCAAGCTGCGCCGGGTGGCGTGGCTCGCCGAGCTGCGCGAGCGGGGCGAGCTCCTCGACACCGCCGCGGCGGTCCTGGCGCTGGGCGTACGCGCCGAGCTGGCGGAGCGCGGATGGGATCACCAGTGGCCGGCGGCGCCGGAAACAGCGGTCTCGGGGCGGTGGCCTGGAGCCCGGTCGAGCGGCTGGCCCGAGCGCATCGGCGCGAACCTGCCGGCCTCGCTGGTCGAGCAGGTCCGCGCGGCCTGCTGGCACTCCTCCCCCATCGCCGAGCTGCGGGCGTTCCGCGACGCCTTCCCCGGGCTGCTGACCGGGCGCCGGCTGCGGGAGTACAACGAGCTTTCGGCGCGGGTGGTCACCCCGGGCGACATCTGGCGCGCCGGATATCAGCGCGTCCTGTGGCCGGACCAGGGCGACGCCGAGACACGCTAAGGGTGGGCGCGCCGCGGCCATCCTTAAGAACGTACTTTAAAGTCACCAGGTGGCAGCGATGTAGGCCGCGCGGCGGGCGCCGTCCGGGGCGTCCTCGTCCTGCTCGTAGCGCTCGCCCTCCCACGTGCTGGTGGCGAGGTACTGGGCGACGTCGACGCCGGCGGCGGGCGAGTAGGCGCCGCCCTCGCCGACCAGGATCACGGGCATGTCGCCGGGCAGGCCGGCGAGCGCGGTGCGCAGCTCCTCGACGGTCATCGCGGCTGCTCCTCCTCGTCCTGGCCTGCGAGGAACTCGCTCTTGCAGCATCCGCAGGTGATCGCGCCGAGCGCGAGGACGGTCGGGGCGACCCGGATCCGGCGGGGCGGCTCGCATCTGCACACCGCCGCGCGGCCGTTGTTGCTGCTGGCGCGGGTGTCCTTCCCGGTGGCGCCGCCGTCCTCGTCCTCTCCCCCGGCGCCGCCCGTCCCGGGGCCGAGACGGGCGATGTGCTCCGACCGGCGGTAGGCGGTGATCGCGGCGGCGAGGCGCTCGACCTCGGCGGCGTAGGTCTGGGCGGTCTCGTCGGGGACGCTGGTGAGCGACCAGCCGATCCGCTCGTCCTTGGCGAGGGTGAGGCCGACCTCCTCGCCGAGCGCCTTGTACCGGGCGTTGTGCCAGCGGCCTTGACGGCTGGTGTCCTTGATGTCCCGCGCGGCCGCCAGGCCGTGCGCGCTCTCGTGCAGCAGCGTGCCGAGCACGTCGACCGCGCCGCGCTGGAGCCCCTCGCCCCCGACGAACAGCTCGGGAAGGTCGCCGTCCTCCTGGTGGACCCAGCGGGCACCCGCGTAGTGCCCGAGGGTGACCGCTCCCCGGGCGGCGCCGATCGTGCCCGATCCGATCGTGACGACCACGCGCGGCACATCGGGGTGACGGCGCCGGATCGCGGCCCAGGTGCGCTCGATCGCGTCGACCAGGGCGAGCGTGATGCTCTCGGCCGGGGCGGTTTCGGTGGTGGCGGATGTCGTCGTCATGGCTCCATCCTCGCAGCTTTGACACGTACGTGTCAACGCAGCATAGATAAAGAACGTACTTTAAAGTTGACTGGTCAGAGCCACTTTCCGAGGTTCGCGAGTCGGTTGCGACGGGGCGCCGTGGGGGTTACGTTCGGGTCGTTCTCGGCGTCCTGTGGGCGCTGTCCGGCGAGTGCGGCCCGGCTGCCGGCGGGCCGGTGAACGGGGTACGTGATGACGCAGACGAAGGAGCGGCGGCGCTCGTCGTTCGGGCCGCTACAGCTGGCCGATTACCTGGGCGTGCCGCACTGGTGGTGGCTGGGGCGGGCGCGGCGCCTCGGCCTGGTCGACGGGCCGGACCGGGAGGACGGGCGCTGGTCGGCGGACGCCGCCGAGCGGATCCGCGAGGGGCTGGAGGAGCTGCGGGCCAAGGTCGGGGCGCTGCCGGACATGGGCGCGGGCCGCGCGGTGGAGGTGCTCGGCGAGCGGCTCGGTATCGAGGTGTCCGGCGACGCCGTCCGCGAGCTGGTCCGTACTGGGCAACTCCCGGTAGTCGGCGCGTACAAGGAGCGGCCCCTGTACTGCGGGCGGGCCCTGGAGGCGCTGGCCGGGCGGGAGGACGCCGCGGCAGTGCTGGCACAGGCCGAGCGGGACGGGCGGCTGATGGTCGCCGACGAAGCGGCGGCCTACCTGCGCATCCGGCGCAGCGACTTCGGGCACCTCGTGCGCGCCGGCGTCGTGGCGCCGGCCGACTGGGGGAACTCGCGCTACTACGGGCAGCTCGTGCCGCTGTACCGGGCCCTCGACCTGGACACGGTCGCCGAGCACGCCGGCGTTGACCTGGACGCGGTACGCGCGACGCCCGCGGGGCGCCGGTCGCCGCTGGCCACGCTGCCCACCGCGAACCGGGAGGCGTGATGGTGCAGCTCCGGATCATGCACAGCGATCCCGACCGGGTCCGCGAGGTCGCCGAGCTCCTGCTCCCGCTGATGCGGGCCTCCGGCCTCCTGCACGTCGGCGACGAGACCGAGCTCCCCAACCGCCGCGATGGCGGCCTGCGGGTCGTGGTGGAGGTGACGCCGGCGGGCCCGCCGGTCCGCGTCCGAGCCGACGCTGGCGACGCCTCCTCGTCCTCGACGCCGCGGCGCTCGCCGCGTCCCGGCCTCTCCCCCGGCGGGCGGGCGCTCCCTCCGGCGCGGGCCCGGCTCGATCCCGGCCCCTGACGCGTCGACGCGTGTACGCGGCGGCCCTGGACCCTCACCGGTCCAGGGCCGTTCTGAGTTTCGCGGGGGTAGGGTCGCGGCCATGGTCCCCTTGCCCACTCCCCCGGCCTGGCTGCTCGCGTGCGTGGTCTGCTCGGACCTGCACGAGCTCTACCGCTCGCATCTCACCGCGGGGCGGCAGGCCGCCACCCTGACGGTTCAGGAAGAGCTCGCCCGGCACCTGGTCGCGGATCATCTCGACCAGGTCCCGGGCTACGTGCCGGACTGCTCGGCCTGCGGTGAGTGGCGCGCGGTGGCCGCGGACGCCAGCGACGCCGCGCGGCTCGTCGCGGCGGAAGATCTGCGGCACCGGGCGATGCACCTGTTCGCCCCCTCAGTCCCCACCAGCTAGGCGCGGAACCGAAGCGCGAGGCAATGCGTCAGATCGCCATCCAACGTTCTAGTACCTAGATACGATAAGGGGATGAGCGGCATCGAACGCGTCACTCGTCCGCTCCTGGATGTGCTGGAAGAGTTCTTCCAAGCACACCTGCGGGGCGAGGAACTGCACGGCTGGGCCCTTGTGCACAGCACCAAACGCGCCGGACCGACCGTCTACCGGGTGCTCGACCGGTTGGAAGATGCCGGATGGGTAGCGGGCCGGTGGGAACAGCACAACCCTGATCCCAGCCGTCCCCGGCGGCGGTTCTACCAGTTGACCGGCGTCGGAGTCACTGAAGCGCGTCTGCTCCTGGGCGAGCGGCGGCCGCGGGCATTGCAGCCGGCGGCACGTCCGCTCCCGGGCACGGCGGCGGGTGGCTGGTCGCTGCGCAGGGCGGAGGGCCGATGACCTCCTGGACAGCAATCGCGGTCTCCGCCGCGGTCGGTTTGGTCGTGGGCGAGTGGTCTGACCTCGCCCCTTGGACGGCCCGCAAGCTGGTATGTTGGTCGGCTCGCCGCCGGTATGGCGCCACCGAACGCGGCGCCATCCGCGCTGAGGAGTTGACGGCGCTCATCGATGACCGTCCCAGCAAGGTGCTCAAGCTGGCCACCGCGTGCGGGTACGCCGGGGCGGCCACAGCCGAGAGTCTGGGAAGAGGGATCAGCAGGAGCGCCCACCGGCTGGTCGCGGCGTACGTTGCTCAGCGGAAGCGACGGCCATTCGTCAGAGACCTGGGCCGTCGTAGGTGGCGCGCTGAGGATCGCCTCATGACGCCGAGCCTCTACGCCCTTGCGGGCGGGCCGGGCGGTCTGTTCGTGGTGCTTGCCATCATGGGGCTGACTGGTGTCATTGACCTTTCGACTTACCACATCGTGCAGTACGCACTCGGGGCAGTCACGATGCTGGGGATGGCGCTGCACCTGCGTACCTACCGCGCCTTCCGCTGCCCGGTCGGCGGTCACGTCTACTTCCACCGGCCCCGAGGCGGGCGGGCCCGGTGGGTGATCATGCCGTCAAGGACTCGGCTGTGCGCAGGACACCGTTACCCGCTGTGGGGCCTGATCGTTGGCGCCCGCGCTCCCGGTCATCCCGACTCGGCCCGGTAAGCCTCCGTCCAGTCCTCGAGTTCGGATAGCGGCCAGTAGTTGCGGTAGAGGAACCGATGCGCGGCCGGGAACGGCAACGCCTTCGGGCCGCCTCGGGTGAGCCAACCGCTGATGGTCTTGGGCGCGATGCCGGTCACGGCGGCCGCGCCGGCGGTGTCGACCCACACGTCTGCGTTGGGTAGCTCGGGCAGGCCGAGCAGCCGTCCGGCCGGGGGCTCGGTTCCGGCGGCGCGGGCCTCGGCGAGGGCTTGGGCGTGCTCGGCGAGGTCGACGGCCTCGACGGGCTCGGCGCCGCGGTGTTCGGTGGGTTCGTCGCGGGCGGGCATGGCGGAACTCCTTTCAGCAGTTCTAAAACTGTCAGCATAGGGCGAGGTCGTCGCTGTCGTGGATGAGGTCGAGCTGTTGCGGCGCGTCCATTGCCGCGGTGAACCGGCCGAGCAGGTCGTCTTGCCAGGACAACGCCGCGTGCATGCAGTTGCCGCAGTGCTTGCGGTACCCGGCGCACTGCGGGGCCGGCGGGCGGCGGCGCATCGCGGCCGACCACGCCATGGAGTCGGCCGTGGTGAGCCAGCGCCCGTACCGCAGGAGCCCGGCGGTCTTGACGCCGAACCCGTGTAGCGGCAGGTCGAGAGCGGCGAGCTCGCGGAAGATGGTGCCGATCTCCGCCGTGCCTTGACGGCGGCACACCGACCCGACGCCCACCACGGGGTAATCGGTGCTGAGCCGGACGCCCGCCTCCTCGTACAGCTCGACGCACCTGAGGTAGTCGTCCACGGTCCATCCTTGGATGACCGGCATCACGGGGCACTCGCCGTACCCGTACTGCGGCCAAAGGGCCTCAAGCTCAACGAAGTTGGCGACCGTGAGGGCCTGGTGCTCGGCGACGCTGCGCCCGGTCCCGGCGAACTGCTGCCCCGCCCAGGTGCCGCCCTCGATGACGGCGGGCTCGCACATCCAATCCTGCGGGGCGGCCCACGCGAGATCGCCGATCTCCTCGTCGTAGCGGGCCAGGGCCTCGATGTACTCGCGCGGGCCGGTCCGGAACTGGCCGTAGCGCTGGAGTTCGGTGAACGCTCCGGAGTCCACGGCGTAGTGGCGGTAGTCCGGGCGCGGGAGCGTCACGAGCTTGCGGAGGGTCCGGTGGGAGATGAACAGCGCGACCTCGCGCGGCGCGGTGAGCAGCCATCCCGGCCGGTGCGTGCCCAGGTAGAACGTGAGCGCTTGCTCGTCGCAGATCATCCCCCACCTCCTTCGTCTCAGGTTTAAAACTGCGTCGCGTGGGCGGCGCGCTAGAAGATCACGCCCTGTCCGGTGGCGCCCTCCTGGTCGACGGCGTACGCCTCGGCGACGGCGGCCGGGATGCGGCCCTTGCCGATCGGCCAACGGTGCTCGGCGGCCCATTCGCGCATCGCGTCGCGGCGGCCGCGCTTCCTGCGAGCCTCGGCGTCATTGGCGGCCGCCCGCTCGGCGAGCTCGGCGGCCTTGCGCTCGCGGCGCTCCTTGCTGGCCTGGATGCTGCGGCGGGTGACCATCTCGGCGCGGTACGCACGGTAGGCCGGCGGGGTGAGCTCGTCCTCGGTGGCGTCCTCGGGGTAGAGGCCGGTCCTGATCACCCATGCGAGGACGGCGGCGCGTCCGGCGGCGCTGTGGCACTCGCAGTCGCAGACCCATCGGCAGGTGCGGTCGGCGTACCAGACCTGCGCGTGGGCGGTGCGCTGCGGGCCGGTGGCGGTCGGCGTCGGGTGCTCGTAGGGCTCGGGGTGGAACGCGCCGTACTCCCCGCCGCGCCGCAGGACGCTGCCGATCGGGAGCGTGAGCGGCTCGCGTCGCTGGCACCGGTCGCCGTGGCGGCACTCCCCGCCGGTGTACTGGCACGCGCACGCGGTGAAGAATCCGGGGGTGCTGGCGAACGTCTTGCCCATGGCCGGGGTCCATGCGTGCTCGCGGACCCATGCGGCGGCGGTGTCGGTCATCATCGGGGGCGGCCTCCTCAGCGGTCGCGCTCGCCGAGCCACTGCTCGGCACAGGTCTTGTGGCAGGGGACGTCGCGGTCCGGGCTGCGCATCAGGGCGGGCTTTCCGCAGATCACGCAGGGTTCCGGCGTCGCGCTCACGCGGGCCTTGCTCCAGTCGAGACGGGGGCGGGGCTTGTCCGGCATCGTGGCTCCAGTTTTAAAACTGCACTAGCTTCGGATGACGAGCAGGCGCCATCCGCTGCCGCGCAGCTCGCGCCACGTGACGGTGGCGGCGGCGGCGATGACCAGGACGGCGAGCAGGTGCGCGGCGGCCGTGGTGGCGGCGGGGTGCATGAGCGCGGCGAGGGCGACCGCGCCGGCGAGCGTGGGGAGCGGGGCGAGGTAGAGCAGCAGCGCGGCGAGGGCGGCAATCAGGGTGATCGCGGCGAGGGTCATTCGGGGCTCCTTCGGTGGTGGTCCTGCCTTCCGCTTCTCATTGTAGCAGTTTTAAAACTGCACTGCGGGCGCTGGGGCAGATCACCGCAGGTTCTTCGCGGCTCGGGCCCTACCGGAACATGCCGCCGAGCGCGGCCTGGCAGGCGGCGATGTGGGCGGCGTCGTGGTACCGGCGGCGGCACTCGGTCCGCACCCATCCGGCCGGGCGCCGGTGGCGTGGTCGGGCGTGGTGGTGGTGCGGGCGCGGCCGCGGGCGGTGGGCGTGCGGGCGGGGCTGCCTCGGCCGGGGTGCGGGCGCCGGCGCCGCGGCGCCGTGGTGGTGGTGCGTCCGGCCGTGGTGGTGCTGCTGGTGGTGCGGCTTGCCGCTCGGGGTCGGGCTGGCACTCGTGGGCGTCGGCGAGGCCGGAGCCGGTGCGCTCGGGAGCGGCGCCGCGGGCGCCGACGTCCTCGTCCTGGCGCTCGTCGGGCTCGGCCTGGTGCTCGTTCTCGTGGCGGCGTCGGCCCCGCTGTGCCCGCCGTCGTCGGCGAGCTGCATGACGGCGGCGACGGCGAAAGCCGCGAGGAGACCGGCGACGGCGGGGACGAGCCAGCGGCGGCGCGTGGGCTGCCGGTAGGGCACGTGGCCGGGCTCGGGGTGCGTGGGCGCCTCGGGCGGGATGCGCGAGTACGCGGAGGGCGGGAGATCGCCGTACATCAGCCGGTCCCCCGGATCAGGAGTCGAGATCGCATCACAGAATGCATACAGGCCACTACGTACGGTCGCAACACGGGATGGTCGTGGCTACGGTGCGACCCATGAGCGATCCCCTGGACTCCGAGCCCGTCGTCCCTGCCGTCATCACCGCTGGCCATTCGGCGCGGGCGTCGCTGCGGCTGGTCGGCGGTGGCGGCTGCATGGCCGGGGGGACGCACTTGCCGAGCTGGAGCCGGGCGGACGTCGCCGAGCTGACCGACCATCCGCGCGGCGCTCGGCATCCGGCCCGGGTAGCGCACGGGGTCACGGTCTGGGTCACCCGGTGCGGCCAGTGCGAGGTGCCGCTCCTGCTCGTCGGGCCGTGGGGCGCGGGGCGGTCGGGCCCGCCGGCGTGCTCGCCGCCGCTGGTCCTGGAGCTCGTCGGGGCGGTGCTGGGCGATGACGCGCGAGCCGAGCTCGACCAGGGTCACGCGCCGCGGCGGCCACCGCTGCCGCCGTTCCCTCCGGCGCCGTTCCCGCCCTCGGTCGGGGCCGTGGGCGGCATCGGCGATCCGGGGGCGCCGGCCCGCTGGGCGTGATCGCCGCGGCGATGCCTGATACCGCCGGACCGGTTGGGGTGGCCGTCTCCCCCGGTGTGCGGCGGGTCGTAACACACGCTGG
Organism: Actinomadura montaniterrae; assembly: GCF_008923365.1. Taxonomy (GTDB): domain Bacteria; phylum Actinomycetota; class Actinomycetes; order Streptosporangiales; family Streptosporangiaceae; genus Spirillospora; species Spirillospora montaniterrae. The sequence goes on along the minus strand of NZ_WBMR01000076.1, from coordinate 30,606 downwards.
TGATCGCGTACCAAAGGCACTCGCGGCACATGTACGTGCGGTGGCCCCACAGCCCGCGCCTGCGGTCGCCGATCGCCGCCGAGCATTGGCAGGGCGACCAGCCCACATCGGTGCCCGTCGCGGCGAGGTCGTGGCCGTAGGGGCACATCCTGGGCGGCTCGTCCTGGTCGGGGTCTCTCACCTGCACGAACCGACCATAACCGAACGCCTGTTCGAGTTCGGGGGGTGGCTTGTGCCCGGCCCCGTGCTCACCGGTAGTCGGGCGAGGGCCTCGGCCCCGTGGGTGCCCTTCCCGCTCCCCCTTTTTCTCCCGAACCGACACAGAGTTCAGCCAGTGCCGTTCGGGTTCGGTCAAGGGTGGCCGTAGGCCATCGCGTAGCGACGCCGTAGGCGCCCTTGATGGGTTCCGGGCGGCACGTACCATCCGGCCTCGGGTCGGGAGGGAAAGGGGGAGCCCCGGCCGGAGGCCGGGGTGTTGTCCGGCCTTGTGGCCGGACGTCCGGGCGTGCGGGGGCCTGCGGCGTACACTCGGGGCCATGAGCGAGCACCAGGACGACGCGGCCGAGCGGCGCGCCGAGCTGCACCGGCTCGTCGACGAGCTCGACGCGGCCAAGCTGCCGGCGGCGCTGCTGCGGCTGGCTGATGAGCATGAGCGGCCGGTCGCCTCGACCGATGACGCCCTGACGGCGCTGGCTGCGCTGCCCGGTGGGCTGCCGGTCGGCGAGGTCGAGCGGGCCCGGCGGTCGCTGGACGCCTCCTCGCACCGTCGCGCGTCCTGATCGGTGATCAGCGGACGTCTGCTGGACGTTGCCGCCGTCGAGACGGCGATCACGGGCCGCACCCTGTACGCGCGTGCGATGATCGCGGCCGCCTTGCAGCAGGGGAACGCCGTGGCGATCCCTGCTCCTGCGCTCGCGGTGGGGCTGGCGCGGATTCCCGGGCCGCTGCGCCGTCAGGGCCTCGCGGCGCTCCTGGGCGTCGCGGTGGTGGTGGTCGAGCCCTTCGGCGAGCGCGACGCCGCGGCGGCCGCCGATCTCCTCGCCGGCGCCCGACCGCCCTCGACCGACATCACGGCGGCCGCGGTGGCGCTGGCCGGACGGCGGCGCGGCTGGCCGATCCTCACCGACCGTGCGGCAGAACTTCTGGCCCTTGACGCCGCACTGCGCACCGAACCTCTCCCCTGATCTCCTCCTGAATCCTGCGAACCTCAGCCCGTCTCCCCGCCCTGTACGGGCCTGACCGTGGCGCGCTGACCTGCACCGGCGCCCCGGCCACCGTCCTGCAGCACGGTCGATTCGAGGGCAAGGAGACCCGGAGCGCAGGGCCGTCTACGGCCCGAGCACCGGAAGCTCCGCGGCAGCGATTCCCCCGACCACGGACCGGCCCCGGCCACGCTGGGAATCGGCCCGCCTCGACCCCGTGCCCGCCCTACCGTGGGAACCCGGTGACCTGGACGGAAGGGCGTACGTGGTGTTGACGGTGGATGTGGCGCCCGAGCTCGTCGGCGAGATCGACCCGGCCGACGTCGAGCAGCTCGCCCGCGCGGCGGCGGACGGGTGGACGTGCGCGGTCTGCGGCGACGCCGGCGCGGTGGACGGTATCGCGGAGGTCGTGCTCCTGCGCGAGGGGCTGGTGACCGCGGCGCGGCTCGCGCACCCGTGGTGCGTCCCGGACGCCCCGGTCCGGCAGGTGGCCGGGCTGCGGGAGGCGCTCGCGGAGTCCCGGCCTGCGACCGCGACGGCGGGCCTGGCCGGAGACGTGCCGCTCCTGGTCGTCGACCTGGCCGATACCGTCGCCGGCGGCGATCCCGGCGGCGAGCGCGTCGACAAGGTCGCCGCGCACCTGCTCGGCCTCGGCCTGGACCTGGTCGCCGATCTCGCCCGGCTCGCCGAGCTGGGCGCGGCCACCGGATGGCGCGCCGCTCTCGGGCCGGACTGGCTGACCCTCACGCAGCCGGACCGGACGCGGTTGTATGACGGCGAGCTCGTCCTCCCGGACGGGTGGGCGGCGGCCGCCGCGGTGGTCGGCGGCTGCGTGCTCCTGGTCGCCTCCGGCCTCGGCTCGCACACCGCCCTGGACCGGATCGGCGAGCGCCTCGCGGCCGCCGCTCGTGCTGGTCGGCTGGTCGGCGGCGTGGTGCCGGTCATCTGACCGTCCATGCCGTGAACAGCATGAAGGGCCCCGGGTGACCGGGGCCCTTCATGCTGCGGGGTGGTGATCTATGAGCGCTTCAGGTCGGCCAGCAGTGCCCGGAAGGTGTCGCGGCCGAGCATGAGCTTGGGGCCCTCGGGGTCCTTGCTGTCACGTACGGCAACGCTGGCCGTCAGTGATGCGAGCTCGACGCAGTCACCTCCCTGGGCGCTGCTTCGGCTCGCCTTCCGCCATACAAGGTTCACTGCATGCCCTCCATGTACCGCGTGACGAGCTCTCGTGAGGCGCCTGCGGGTAGTGCTTCCTGGCCGATGGTGTCCCACCATATTGCGTAGGACAGCACCTCGGCTGAGGTGGGGACAAGTCGCCCGCCGCCCGGCGCTTCCACATACGCTACGTCACTTCCACCTGATGTCATGATCTTGAAGCATCCGTCCAGTCCGATGTGCGCGCCGGCGGCCGTGGGGACGACTCGGACGGAGGTGTTCGGGAGGTGGGAGACCTCCAGCAGGTGCCGTAGTTGGTCCCGCATGACCTCCGGCCCGCCTACGGGGACGGCGAGCAGCGGCTCCCAGATCAGTACGAGCAGGACGGGCGGCTCGTCCTGGTGAAGGATCTGCTGTCGTAGGAGCCGGGCCTCAAGCAGGTCGGTGATGTCGGAGAACCCTCCGGCGAGCCTTCCGGCGAGCAGGCTCGCGCGGGCGTAGTCCTGCGTCTGGAACAGGCCCGGTATCCAGGCGAGATCCCAGATCTTGATCACGCGGGCGCGTCGCTCGATCTCGACGTGCTGCCGGAACCATTCCGGGTCGTGGCCTTTGCTGGCATACCAGACCATGAGGGTGAAATGCCCTCCTGTGTCCCACGCCTTATCCAGGATTACCGCCTGATCTTCTGTCAGGCGGGCCTGGTCGTTTTCCAGCCTGGAAATGGACGAGCGGCCGACGTTCAGCAGACGGGCCACCGCTTGCCCGGACTGCCCTCGCCGCTCACGGTAAAGCCGCAGGTCATGAGCTATCCACGCCCACATGGACGATCGCGGATCCGGTGACGGATTGATCGGCATTACTCACGCTCCGCTTCCCAAGCTTTACCGGCTTTCCCAGGGAATGGTGACAAGGTACTCGCCAAACACTCAGTGTGTGGCGTAGTTTACAGTGTTCTACCAGCATTCCCGGGCCAACAGCAGGTGATTACGTCATGACCGGCAAGACGCTCGAACCCGCTCCCTCGGCTGCTGAGCGCGCGAGCTTGGCGGCGGACTTCCCTGACTGGGCGATCTGGCCCAGCGATGCCGGGCACTGGTACGCGACCCGGCGGGCCGACCTGCCTAAGGAGCTCCGCGGCGGCGGGGTCTGGGTAACGGTGGATGCCGGCGACCTGGCCGGGCTGCGCGCCGAGCTTGAGACTCAGGCCGAGCGGCTCCAGGCACGGCGCAGCGAGGTTCTTGCGGAGGGCGGCGGGGACCGGTGAGAGTCCGGACGCCGGAGACGCTGCGGCGCCGGGCAGACGATGCAGACGCGCTCGCCCGGGGCCGCGCGGCCGTCGACCAGCTCGCGATGTCCTCCCCCGGCTGGTGGCTGATGTACGGCCCAGCGAGTCGACGGCTCTGGGCGTTCCCCACGTGGCCGAAGGCTCCGGCACTCACCCTCAGCTCGTCCGACCCGCGCGGCCTACTCGCCGCGATGCGCGAGGCCGAGCGCGAGCATCGGGCGCCGGCCTGGGTCGGCTCCCCCATTGACCACCGTGGCGGCGCGGCGGTGCCCCCGTCCCCGCGCCGTCACGGTTACCACTCGTCGGCGGCCTGGCCGCCGTCGTCGCTCGTCCACCCGTCAACCTCTGGAAGGGAATCCTGATGGACGAACAGCACACCAACACCCTGCCCGCGCCTCGCGAGGTCGGGGACCGCGCGGCGGAGATCCTCGCAACGCTGGAGGCCGACCGCGAGTACGAACGGCTCGCATCCTCGACGCAGCTCTACGCCGACTGCTGGGCCACCTTCACCGGTTACCCGCTGGTCGCGCGCTGGGACCTCGACCGCGACTCGGCCCCGCTCTTCGATGAGGCGATGCGGGTCCTGGCCCTCAAGGCCGCGGTGTACGAGCTCACCAACGGCAACGAGAGCATCGCCGAGCTGATGGTGTCGGCCCCGGTGGACGAGATGGTCCACGCGGTCATCGCGCAGGCCACGCTGTGCACCCGGATCCACGACCGCACCGGCGTGGACCTGGTCCACATGACCGACCGCGAGCGGTTCGGCTGGGACCACGGCGACTACACCGAGCAGTGCTACCGCGCGGCCGGATGGGGCGACCCGCCCGCCCGGTACTGGATCGGCAAGGACGAGACCCGGCGCCGCCTGGCCCTGCTGGAGGCCCGGTACTCCTCGATCGGCATCCACAAGGGCGGCAGGCACCACGGGTTCGACTTCGGCGACACCGATGCGGACGCCGGCGACCGGACCCCCGCCGAGCTGCACGCCGGCTAGCCCCCATCGCCCGGCGCCCTGGTGGCGCCCTGCCCGTGATGGCCTCCGCCCGCACCCCGTGGGACGGAGGCCATCTGCATCCCTCCCTACCTCTGGAGTCCCTACTCATGTCGACTGCTGACGAATCCACCGACCTGCCGCCGCTGCCCCGTCCCGTGTGGGAGCCGATCGACGCCCTTCACGCGGCCCTGCGCCGCCGCACTCCGGTCATGGCGGCCGCCATCGTCCGCGAGCTCATCAGCGGCGCCAACGGCGCCGAAGAGGCCCGGTGCCTGGTGGTCACCTATCGCGGGCAAGGACCCTGGAGGATCGCCCCCGATCCCGTAGCGGAGGTGTTCCGCTGGCTCGACGGGCCGCGCGGCGGCATGCCGCTCGGCCTCCTGGACGGCATTGACGCCTGCGTGGAAGGCGTCGCCGAAGTGATGGCCGTGACGCCGAGCCCTCCCCCGCCCACGAGGAACGCGCCGGACGGCGCCTAGAGCCCGGTAGGCCGGGCGGTGTCCAGCTCGGTCGCCAGCACGCGCCGCAGGGCAGTGATGATCTGCTCGCCGCTGAACCGGACGGCTGCGGCGGTCTCGGCCTGGTCGAGTGCGGAGCGCAGCTCATCCGGCCGCGCAGTCCGCAGCATCGCAATCAGCCAACCCTCAAGATCTTCGACCGCCTCGGGCAATTCGAGCTGCTCGCGCGTCGGCACGAACACGGCCTCGACCACGCCCGGCCGGGACGGGGTCGCCGCAGCGGTGAGGTCGGGCAGGCTCTCGCCGGCGGAGGCATACCGGCCCGGCGGCAGCCCGACACGGAATGGATGCACGCACACCGGCGCGCCCGTGGCGCGGTCGACTCGGCACCCGGCGGCCGGGTCGTAAGCCCGCGTCGGGTCCGGCCGGTCGACAACGTCGAACTCTCCCGGCCCGAGGTTCTGTCCCGGACAGACCACGCACGTGGCATCCGGCCACTGCGGCAACGGCCCGCTCCCACTCACACCCCACAGGATAGGAAGGCTCCCCCGATGGCTCTGCGATTTCGCACTGACCCGCTCGTGTCGACCGGACTGAGGCTCGCCCGGGCCTGGTGTCAGGGGCACCAGATCGACGGCGCGCCCGCGCTGGGGCATGGGGTCAGGGTCGCGACGTGCCTTGGCCGTCACGTGCCCTCCGCAACGCCTGAGTTGATCGCTGCGGCGCTGGTGCACGACGGCCCGGAGTTCGCCCCGCTCGCGGGCGTTGAAGACGTGTACGGAGTCATCACTGCCGAGCTCTCTGCGGGGGTCGCCCGGGTGGTCCGGGCCCTCGCTGACGAGCACCAGGCCCTCGACGCTGCTGGCGAGGCCGAGCCGCCCCTCGGCGACGTGCCCACGCTGCTGGCCAGCACCGCCGATAAGGCGGTCTCGCTGGAATCGGTACTCAACAGGGGCCTGTCGCGCGAGATCGACCCGGCCGAGTACTGGCGGACGCGCGGCGCGTTCCTCGCCGCGGTGCCCTATTTCCGTGTCTTCCACAGCAAAGCGGCCGGGGTCGTCCCCCGGCCGCTCGCTGATGCGCTCCACGTGATGGTCATGCGTGCTGAGCTCGTGGCCTGCCGTTACGCTCCCGGCTCGCCGTCTCTCAGCTCGGCTCGGATGCGCTGAGCTGCCTGCTCCAACTCTGCGGCGATCCGGCGCGCAAGGTCGGGTTGCCGGTGTGCAAGGCGGGTGGCGCGCTGAACGGTCTTCTGGATGCGACCGATCTCGGCTTCGACCGGAGCGGCTGGGGCCTGCTCTCGTTCGGCGGGCAGGACCCGGCTTCCCTCGGCGAGGAACGCCTCAATGGTGGTCACGGCCTCATCGGGGTTCCAGCGGTCCTCTGGAAGCCTGGCGAGGACGGCCTGTAGAAGCCGTCCCGTGACGCGCTCGTTGGCGCGTAGAAGCGTCTCGTACACCAACACAGCGGCATCGTCCCCGGCCCGGTCGGCGAGGGGGAGCAGGTGTTTCGCATGCGACTCGTTCAGCCGGAGCCGGGAAAAATTTTTTCCCAGCCGCCGCAGGATGTGCAGCCCGAGCGGGGCAACCTGCATGAGCTGGTTGATACGGCGCATGGACCGGTCGTGCGCCTGGCAGTAGTCCTCGAACTCGGCGTACTCGTCCCGGTACAGCTCTCCCGCCTGGGTCCACTTGGCAACCATGCCCTCCACGATGAAGCCGAGATCTGCGCCAGCTATGGCGGCCTCGTACTGGTCGCGGATCTGCCGTTCCTTGTCGGTGAGGTCAGCGGTAGCCGCAAGAGGAGCGTCAAGCGGAGTGAACGAGTCCAGGTACTCGACCATCTCCTGAGGAGTCGCGGGAGGCCGAACCTTTTCGACCTCGGCGACCCGCGCGGGCGCCTGTTCCACGGTCGCCGGCGGCGATGCTCCGTTGGCGTCGGCGCTGGTCTCTGGCTGTGGCCTCTCGCCGCGCTCGTAGGGCTGATCGTGCAACGGAGAGACTGGCGCGGTGTGCTCAGCGTCGTCGGCGAGAGGGTTACTGTCGCCGCCGATGCGGCTCTTGCTCTTCCTGGGCGGCATCAGGCGGCGTCCACCATGTATTCAGCGACGACCTCGTCCCCGATGGCCCGGTACTCGGCGAGGTCGTCTATCGGGTTGGTGCTGCCTACCGCCTCGCGGTACCACTGCCAGTTGTGCGCGCCGTTGGTCAAGACCTCATAGTCAGCCTCGGCGAGGTCCTTGCGCGACTTCTTCTCCTCGGTCGAATTGCGGACGGTGGGGATCTTGGTGAGCAGCACGCGGACGTTGATGGCTCGTGCGCTCCCCGCCGTAGCTTCGGCGGCGGCCTCGAAGGTTGAGGGGATGCGCTCCATCTCGGCGTCGTTAGGCGCCCCGACCATGAGGAGCTCGTGGGAGCACCGGACGGCGGCCTTGAGGATCTCGGGGGACTCTCCGCCGGTGTCGACGATGATCACGTCCCACTGGGCAGACTCGATCTTGTCTTCGATGAAGTCGTCTACGTGCTTGCTGGGGAAGCTCTCCAAGTCAAAGGGCCACTTGAGCCCGCGCTTGCGGAGCTTGCGGTACCAGGAGTACCCGCTCTGCGAGAGCGGGTCGGCGTCGATCACCAGGACCCGCTTGCCGTGCACAACGGCGAAGTAGACAGCGAGGAAGAACGCGGAGGTGGTCTTCCCAACGCCGCCCTTGAGGTTCCCGATCGCCACCACCAGGACGGGCGGGAGCTTGAGGGCACGCGTCCCGGTCGGCGGGGCTGTCTGGGTCATGGGCGGTTCTCCTGCACCTGACGCGGTAGTGCGGTCGTCCGCCCCCTCGGCGTCGGCCGGGGCTGCGGTCACGTCCGTTGACATGGCCGCGATTATGCCAATGTGGCCGCCCCCGCGACGGGGACGGCCACATTGGGATTGAGATTTGGTCAGTTCGTGGCGGCGTACGCCTGCGCGCACTGGCTTGAGCAGAACTCTCCCGGCCAGTCCTCAGGCAGAGATCCGCCGCACTCCTTGCAGCTCATGTCGCCTCGCTCAGTTCTTCTTGGCGATCTCGCGAACGACCGCATCAGTGCAGTCGCCACAGATGCAGTCCTTGCCCTTCCGCTGGTTGATGATCTTTTCGAGCTGCTTGTCGGTGGCACCCACGGGGAGCTCCTCTCGCTTCGCTACCGGGCGGGCGTCGTGAACTGGCCGTGCGTGCCGCAGCGCCAGACATCCGTGCTGCGGCCGGTGCCGCCCTCGCGGCGGAGGTAGCTCACGTTCTGCGCGCTGCCGCACGTGGGGCAGCAGGCGCCGCCGGCGCTCACTTGCCCTTCCCCGTCCGGTCCTCGCCGCCGTGGGGGAGCTTCTTGCCCCACATGCCCTTGGTGCTGGTGGTGACGGTGCCGCCGCTGCTGGTGCGCTGATCGGACATACTTGTCCTCGCCTCGTGTGAGGTGGGCCCGGGGCGTTACGTCTTGGCGGATGTCGGCGCCCTGGGCTCCACGGCTAACTGCTTCTCTATCTTGTATAGAGCAGCTAGAGCAGCCCGTCAACACGGTCTGCCAGATTCCTGGCGCGGGGGAGTGGGGCCTACTGACTGAGCTCGGCGAGGCGGGCCGGGGAGGCGTGCGCGGCGGGGCGCTCGTAGAGGCGGCCGGTGTCACGGCCGGGGACGTCGACGGTGCGGACGTGACGGAACCCGGCGGACTCGTAGTAGACGCCGAGCCCGTGGTTGTTCGGCCAGATGTCCAGCCGCAGGACGGGGTAGCCGTAGCGGGCGGCCTGGTCACACGCCCACTCGATGAGCAGTTCGCCGATCCCGCGGCCGCCGTGGCTGCGGGCCACCATGAGCTTGTAGAGGTAGAGGGCCGGGCCGTCCTCAACGCGCCACAGATCCTCGTCGGGCCCGCCGAGCGTCACCGTGGCGACGACCTCGCCGGCGTCCTCGAGTACCCACGCGCGGCCCTGCCGCGTCGCGCGCTCCAGCTTCTCGGCGCCGACCGTGGTCCACTTCGCAGTCCACTGCTCGATGCCGCGTTCAGCGAGCCACTGCTCGGCTTCGCGGCGCAGGGCGACCAGGGCGGGCACGTCGTCGGCCTCGGCGCGGCGCAGCGCGTAGGGGGAGGGGGAGGTCATCGCTCGTCGGTCTCCGGGTAGCTGACGTGGTAGACGAACCGGCTTCCTTGGCCGGGGCGGATCATGTGCTGGATCAGCACCGGGCGCCCCTCGCTGGTGTAGCCGGACCTGATGATCTCCAGCACGGCCGTGCTCGGCGGTAGCTGGAGCTGCTGCGCCTCGGCCTGGGTGGCGAGGCGGGGGATGAGCTCGTCGTCGTAGTGGTGTAGCCCGGCCCCCAGCTCGGTCAGGATCGCCGCGGTGTTCACACTCTCCGGCCGGGTGATCGCCGTGTCGCGGATCAGCGCGTACGGGTAGTAGCTATCGGCGATCGACTCCGGCTCGGTGCCGCCGTGCTCGGGGCGGCCGATGAAGCGGACCCGGCCGCGCACGGCGACCGGGTCGCCGGCGGGCAGCTCCAGCAGCTCGCCGAGCGTGTGCCCGCCGATGCGGTGATCGGCGGTCACCATGCGGACCTCGATGGTCTGCCGGCCGACGAACCCGGCGGCCTCGACGTCGGCGGTCCACCCGTCGAGCGGGACCTTCTCCAGCCGTCGCGGGTCCTGCCACGCGTTCATGTGCCAGGTCATCGCGAGCTGCTCGCGCACGAAGAAGCCCTTGCGCGGGACGCTGATCACCAGCCCTTCGCCGATCAGCATCGCGTACGCGGCCCGGACCGTCATCGGCGCCGCGTCCTCGTCGGCGGCAAGCTCGTTCGTGCTGGGCAGGGCGTCACCGGGCCCGTAGGTCCCGGCCGCGATCTCCTGCCGCAGGCGGGCCGCAATGCGGCTCTTGATGTCGCCGAGCGCGGCGTCCCTGGCTCTGCTCACTGGGCTGTCTCCTCTACCTGGTCTAGGTAAGAGTCTCGCAGAGATCGTTGACTTTTGTTCTCTAGCTGCTCTATACAAGACATCGCAGGTAGATGAGCCAGCGATTCACGGGAGGTGAAATGCCAGCTTCCAGGCTTTCGGGCAGAACGGCTACCGCGCCGATGGTCGAGAAGCTCTCGACCCGCATCGCCAGCGATGTGGAGCGGCGGCTGAGGCTCTTCGCGGCCGTACGCGACATGACGATCGGCGAGGCGGTCACCGCCGCGCTCGACAGCGCGCTTCCGTCGCTGCGAGACCTCGCCGAAGAGGTGGCCCGGGACGCCACTCCACCACAGACCAGCGTCCCGAGCCCGCGACTCACCAGCAAGGAGCACTGATGAGCATCAAGAGCCTATGGCGCCGCGCGGGCGGCGGCGGGGCCGACCTCGGCCAGGTCGAGCCGCGCACGATCAACGGCGGCGAGGTCGCCCCGGGCACCCCTTGGGGGTCCGAGCCGGGCGTCCGCGAGATCCGCCAGTACGCCTACACCGGCCGCTCCCGCGCGGGGCGCGAGGGCGGCGGCCGCGACCTGCTGTCGGGGTCGCTGCTGTCGGCGGCGGGCCTGGTCATCGCCGCCGCTCTGGTCGGCGCCGGCTACGTCGCCTACGAGTCGCAAAGGCTCTTCTCCGTCGCTCACAACGGGGGAGACCAGGCACGGGCCGCCATCACCGCGGCGCTCCCGGACGCCGGATGGGTCGCCATGGCGCTGGTCGCGCTGGTCGCGGCACTGCGCGGCCGCTCGTCGGCGCGGGCCCGCATCGGCGTCGTGATCTTCTTCGCGCTCTCCCTGGGCGCGCAGGTGATGTACGCCGAGCGCACGCCGGAGGGCGTGCTCGTCGCGGTCATCGCGCCGATCGCGCTGGCGTGGATGCTCGAAAGCTTCGTCGTGGAGGTCCGCCGCTGGGCGTCCACCCGGCGGGGCCTGGACCTGGACGAAAGCCCGATCCTGTCGGGCTTGCTGACCTCCGTCGTCCGCCTCCCGCTGGTAACAGCCCAGATCATCGCCCGGCTGCTGCTGTGGGTGCTGCGGCTCGGGTTCGACCGGTCGGGCACCTGGGCGGGCGTGCGTGACTGGATCCTCGATGAGGCGCCGCTCGCGCCCGGCCGGACGGCGGCGAGCCTGCGGGCTCAGGCGGCGATCGAGCAGGCCGGGGGAGTGGAGCAGGCCGCCGAGCGGGTGAGGGTGGCGGCGCTGGCCGAGGCGCAGCAGATCAAGGACGCCGCGCGGGCCGAGGCCGAGCACACCCGGCAGCAGGCGGCCGAGGAGATCGCGGCGGCGCGGGCCGAGGCCGAGCGGCAGATCGCGGCCGTCCGGGCGTCGGCCGACGCACAGGTGAGCGGCGCGGCGCAGCGGACCGATCAGGAGATCAGCGCCGTCCGTGAGGAGACGGCCGAGCAGCTCGACCGGATGCGCCGCGAGATGGCGGCCGCCCTGGAGCGGGCCCGCGAGCAGCACCGGGCCGAGCTCGCGCAGCGCGAGGCCGAGTGGCAGGGCTGGACGAGTCAGGCGCAGTCCGAGCGGGAGCAGGCGGCCGAGCAGGCGCGGGCCCTGGCCAACGAGCTGGCCGAGCTCCGCGCCGAGCACGCGCTCCTGCTGGAGGTCACCTCCAGCAAGGCGCGACTGATCGCGGCGTACGAGCGGCTCCGGTCCGCCGGTGACCTGCGGTACGGCGATCGTGAGCGGGTCGCCGAGGTGGCGCGCGAGCTGTACCAGGGTGCGGGCCTGGCCTCGGAGGGCACGGCCCGCAACTACCTCTACGAGTACGTGTCCGGTATCGCCAGAGATGAGGCGATGGCATGAGCAATCCGGAGATCGTCGGAACCGGTGCGGCCGAAATCCGCTCTGAATTGACAGTCTCAGCAACAACAATGACCAATCGAGCAAAGGTCGGCGGGGCCGTCGTGGGTGGCGGCCGGTGGGGAGGTGATCGGGTGCGCGACGATGAGCGCACGCCATCGCGGACGGGTTCGGCGGGCCTTCGGGCCCGCTGGTCGGGCGGAACCATGTACGCGGCTGCTGGGGCGCCGCTGCTGCCGCTGGCCGGTCCGCTGCACGACCTGGCCCGGCTGGGGCCGGTGGCGCCCGCGCTGGGCGCCGGGGTGGTCGCGGCGGCGGCAGCCGCCGGAGCGATGCAGCGGTTCGGGTCGGGAGGGCAGCGCCGCCGCCGGCGGGGCCGGTCGCTGTCGCCTCGGACGCGCGCGAAGATGAGGCTCCGCCCGGGGCACGGCTTCGCGACCCGGGGGCAGCTCTACCGGCAGTACGGGCGCTGGCCCGCCCGGCGCATCGCTCGCTACGGGCGGCCCTCGCTGTCCCGGCGGGACCGCTGGTTCGGCCAGTGGCCCGAGTACGCCGCGCTGCACGGACGCGCGCAGGGGCTCTTGCATCGCTGGGGGGTCTACAGCACCTTCGAGGACCTGGTGCTGTTCATCGCCCCGCCGCAGGAGGGCAAGAGCCAGCACGCGGCGGCCTCGATCGTCCGGGCGCCTGGCCCGGTGGTGGTGACCTCGATCCGCGGTGACCTGATCCGCGATACCGCCGGGCTCCGCCAGCAGCGCGGATACACCTGGATCTTCAACCCGGAGGGCGTCGGCTCCTACGCGGGGAACATGCGGTGGAACCCGGTCGCCGGCTGCGAGGACGTCATGACGGCGGTCCGCCGCGCGGGGTACATGGTGGAAGCCTCTGAGGCGCGCGGCCTGAGCGACGCGGCGTTCTGGGAGGACATGGCGTCGATGACGTTGGCGTCGTTCATGCACGCGGCCGCCCTGATGGGCGGCAACATGAGCAACGTCTACACCTGGATCATGGATCCGGGCGAGGCCGAGCACCCGATCTACGTGCTGTCCGACCACAGGCAGGCCGCGCCGGTCACTCTGCAGGTCCTCCGGCACCTGTACGCCATGCCGGACAAGACCCGCGAGGGCGTCATCACCACCCTGTCGCGGGTGCTGCGCTTCATGATCCACCCGGAGATGACACAGATCCTGTGCCCGCAGGTCGGCGGCGCATTCGACTTCGCGGAGTTCCTGCGCAGCAAGGACACCGTCTATCTGGTGTCCTCGACCGATGGCACGGCGCCGACCGCTCCGGTCTTCTCGGCCTTCCTCGCCGAGCTCGCGGCCGTGAGCAACCAGCTCGGCAACAAGTACAAGACCACCGATGGCCGGGTGATCTCCCGGCTGGACCCGCCGCTGACGATCGTCGGTGACGAGCTGGGCAACACCGCCCCGATCCCCGTCGACCAGTGGGCGAGCTGGTCGGCGGGCTCGGGCATCGTGATCTTCATGTACTTCCAGACCTGGTCCCGGATCCAAGAGCGCTGGGGACACCACGGCGCCGAAGCGCTCTGGGGGTCGAGCAAGATGAAGATCATCGGTGCGGGCGTGACGGAGACCGCCGTACTGGAGCGGATGTCCAAGCTCATCGGCAAGACCGATGTCCGCGAGCCGGACGAGATCACCTACGACTCGCGGGGACGGCAGGTCAAGCGGCCCCGGTGGACCGAGGTCGATATCGCCCCGGTCGCCGATATCCGCGCGATCCCGTCCGGGAAGGCGCTGGTGCTGCGTAGCACGGCCAGCGCCCCGACCATCATCACGCTGACGGCGCTGCGGCGCCTGCGCGAGTTCAAGCGGTGGGTCAAGGCCGGGCGTCCGGTGGAGGGCCTGGTGGACGTTCCCGAGCGGGAGCTCCCGACCGTGCGGCCCGAGCTGGCGGTCCCGCGTCCGGCCCCGGCTCCCGAGCCGGTGATCGATGAGGTGTCGGCCCGGCGGGCACGGCGTCCCTCGGCGGCGCCGCCGCTGCCCCTGCCGCCGCGTGGTCCGGCCGAGCCGCCCCGCCCGGCGCCGCCCCGGCCGGTACCGGCTCCGGCCGAGCCGGTCGAGCCGCCTGCGGCGCCGCCGGTGCCGTCGCCCTGGTCGACCATCTCGACCCCGGCTCCGTTCGGGGACGCGACCGACGCCGGCGACGTCGAGACCGGCGAGCAGGACGGCGCGGACGCCATCCCGCCGGGGTTCTCGCCCTTCCACCGTAGGGTGGGCGGCGCGTGACCACGATCGACCCTGCTGAGCAGGAGTCCCCGAACGGCGGCGCCGCGACCGGCGCCGACGCCGGGGGCTCCTACCTCGGTGACCTTGGCAAAGCCTCACCCGCCGGGTCTGGCAACGCCGACCCTGGCCCGGGGCAAGTGCTGTCCGCCCTGGCGATCCTGTCCGCCGAGCAGGGGGAGACCCGCGCACACCTCGCCGAGTTGCGCGACCACCTCGGCGATGTCCTGGAGCAAGTCGGCAACCTCGACAAGCTCGTGAGCGACGTGCCGATCCTGTCCGGACGCCTGGCGAGCCTCACCGACGCGGTTGACCAACTCCTCCGTCAGCCTGAGGACTCCAAGACCCGGCCTGTCGACCTGGCCCACGTTCCGCCGGAGGAGCGCCGCGAGGTCCTCGGCGAGCTGGTCGTCTGGGTGCGCGACGTCCTGTTCACCGGCTGGCCGTGGACTCAGGATGCGCTACGGCCGTGCTGGCTGCATCACCCGGACTTGGTCAACGGGATGCTCTGGCTTCGCGCCGCCTACAACGCCGCCTACGACATGCCCAAGGCCCAACCGCACGCCGCCGGCGACTTCCATCGCTGGCTTGATGACGTGATGGACCGCGCCGCCGGCCGCACCGAACAGTGCCCCGAGCCGGGCGCCCCCGACCCGCATCCGGTCCCGGCGGCGCCCCGCGACGACACGGCCACGCTGGACGCCGTCATGCGCCGTCCGGGGCTGGATGAGATCTGCGAAGAGTTGTACCGCCTCATGCAGATCCGGCCGGACACCGGTTACGCGCCTGGCGACGTCGAGGCGGCGACCCAGCGAACGCGGCAGATCATCGCCGAGACCGGCGTAACCGAAGAGCAGTTCAACGAGTACGTACGATCGCGGCGAGCAACGCCGCAGGCAGGCGACGCCAGCGACCGCCGCTGATCTCCTCGCCAGACCTCAAGAGGCGCCGACCCTGACCGGTCGGCGCCTCTTTTTGTGTCTGGGTGGTCAGTCGAATTAACCCCACGGGCGTTCGGTCGTGCGGGCGGTGAGCCACATGAGCGTGTGCTCGACGCCTACCGCGAAGTTCTGTCCGCGTGCGTGCTGCCGGCGCCGCTCGGCCACGTCGAGCGCGGCCACCTGCTCGTGGTAGAGCTGGGCGCCGCTGGGCGGGAACTGCTCGGCCGCCTCACCGGTGATGGGGCCGATGGCCTCTACACCGGTGGCCCACTCGATCGCCGCGAGGATCCCGGCGCCGAACTCGGCCGATACCGGGCTGGCCTGCGGCTGCCGGTACTCGCCCTGGACCAGCTCATACAGCGAGACGACGTCCTCGCGGGTCCGGATGATGCCCATCTCGGTGCGGGCCGTGTGCTCGCGGTGCGTCAGCTTCACCGTCTGGCCCGGCCGCGCGCTGTTGAGCCGGTCGCGTAGCGCGGTCTTCTCCGCCTCCGACAGCGGACGGGTATCCGGCCGGGGCGCGTCGGCGAACGCGGCTTTGAGCGCGGCGAGCGAAGGGGCTTCGGGTGCCCCGTGGTCCGCTCCGCTGCTCATGCGTTCACGGTAGCGCGCATCGCCGCCGCCGAAAGGGATCGTGTCCGGGACGGGTCAGCGCCCCAACCCGCCGTCCCGGCTGGGCGGCTCGGGCCCTCGCCTGGGCGCCGGCCGGTGGGGCTCGCGCCCCTCGCCGTCGCGCTCGTGGCCCATCGACTGGGCGAGGGCCTCGCGCACTCCCTGGGGGAACGCCTCGGCCGCGATCTGGGCCGCGCTGCGCTCGCGCTGCTGCTGTTGTGTCCGGGCTTCGAGCTTGGCGCGCTCGGCCTCGGTGCGCTCCTGCTCGCGCTCCTGGGCGCGCTGGAGTTCCTCGTGTTCGCGTTCCTGCTGCGCGCGCTGCTCGTGCTCCTGGCGCTCCTGCCGGGCCCCGGCGATCGCCGCGGCGGCGGCGGCCTTCTCGACCCGCTCGGCGAGATCGGGCTGCGCCTCCCGGTCGACCTCGCCGCGCTCGGCGACGCCGAACACATCGAGGGCCTGCTGACCTGGCATCGCGGCGGCGGGCCGGTCGGCTTCTGGCGCGTGCTCGGGTTCGGCGGCGCGGTCCCGGTGGTCGCCCTGGTGCCGGGCGAGGGCCTGCTCGGCGAGCTGTGCGGCCCGCTGCTCGGCTTCGCGGGCTTCGGCCTGGCGGTCGGCTTCGGCCTGCGCTCGGGCGTGCCGGATCGCCTGGGCGCGCCGCTCGGCTGCGGCGGCGGCCTCGCGCTCGGCCTCGGCCTCCATGGCGCGCACTCGCCCGGCCGCGGCGTGGTCGCGCGGGTCGGGCGGCAGCTCGTCCAGTTCGCCCCGCGCGTACGCGCGGCGCTGCCGGTCGTACTCCTCCTGCTCGCGGGCCACCTGGTCCCGCAAGGCCATCTGCTCGCGTACGTGCTGCTGCTCGGCCTCGGTGAGGGGCGGCATCCGGTCGGCGTCCTGCTCGCGGGCCTGCTCGCCGGTGGTGGGCGCGGGCGCGTCCCATGCCGCGAGCCTCTCCACGCTCGGCCCGAGGTCGAGCTCTAGCTGACCGTCCGGCACTCGCTGCGCGTCGTCCAGGGCGCGCCGCTCGGCCTCGGCCGCGCGCTGCTGCTCGATCCGCTGGTGCGCGTCGGCGGTGTCGGCGTGCAGCGGCGGCAGCGCCGCGGCGTCGATGTGCTCGCGGCGCCGCAACTCCGCGTCCGCGCGCTGCGCCAACAGCGCAGCGTCCCTGGTGGCCTCCGCCCACGCCTTGCGCGCCTCGTACACCTGCGTCAACGCGCGGCGCTGCTGGTCGGCCGCGTCGGCGAGGGTCTGCTGTCCGTCCGCGCGGGCCTCCAGGGCGGCGGCGGCCTCGGCGTCGCGCCCGGCGATCGCCGCGGCGCGGGCCCGCAACCGGACGGCCTCGGCGGCTCGCTCCCGCGCCTCCCGGCTGACCTGGCTGAGCTCGTCACCGACGTAGGCCGGCGCCCACGCGGCCTCGCGCTCGTAGGCGGCTCGCATCACCCACAGCTCGCCGTCGCTGGCGCCGCTGATCTCGCGGGAGGCGTCGGGGTTGCCGAGCGCGTCACGCGCCGCCCACCACGCGGCCCGCTGCTCGGGCGCCTTGCGGGACGGGGCGGGCCCGATCGCGTCGGACTCGGCCTCGTAGCCGTACTGCTCCCGGTAGGCCATGACGGGCGCGGCCCGCTCCGCCCACGCGGCCCGCGCGTCCAGGTCCTCGGCGGCCGGGGCCGGGCCGATCTCCTCGACCAGCCACGCCGGCGGCTGGTCGAGCGTGTCGTAGCCGAGCTCGGCCTGACGCATCTGCGCCCGGTCGCCGAGCTCGCCCAACAGCTCGTCCGTGCGCGGGTCCCCGGTGGCCGGGATCCGATCCCGCCATGAGGTGGTGATCGCCTTCTCGCTGATCTCCAGCCGGTCAAGATCGATACCGCGTTCCTCAGCGGCCTTCCCGATCCGCCACGTGAGCGTCTTGGCGACGGACTCGGCGGAGTCGAGCTCCCGCTCGGCGATCGCGGCGTCAAGGATCCGGTCGGCGTTGTGGTCCGACAGCTCCAGCCGGTGCAAGAGCCTGCCGAGCGTGCCGAGCGCCTCGTCCTGGCGCAGCGCGGCGGCGTCGGCGGGGGACAGGGTCCCGCGCTCCTCGGCGCGCCTGATGTAGGCCAGCGGCAGCTTCTCCCGGATCTGGTCGGTGATGATCGCGCCCAGGTGCGCCAGGTTCCGCGGCCGCTCGCCCTCCTCGATCATCGCCTCGGTGGCGGTCTGGTCCTCCTCGCGGTTCTCCAGGATCGCCGTTAGCACCGAGATCCGATCCCCGTCGAGCTCGGCCGGCCGCTCCGGCTGCGGCGCCGCTTCGTCGTCGAGCGGTGCGGCTTCGGGAGCCCACGCCCCGTCGACGTCGCGCAGCAGCGCCGCCGACTCCTCGCGGGCCTGCACGGGACCGGGCCGCATGTCCGCCTGGCGTGTGTGCTCAACCGGGACGTAGAGCCAGTTCCCCTCCCGGCCCCGGGTGCTCATCACGTACAGCGCTTCGGCGGTGGTCTGCTCGTCGGGGACGCCGTATCCGGTGTCCACGGTGCGGCCTTCGGCGGAGTGGACGGTCCCGGCGTAGGCGAGCTCGATGTTCTCGCGGACGTAGTCGGCCTTGATCGTCACCAGGTCCTCGCCGGGCTGCCCGTCCTTGCGCACCCACCGGGCCAGAAGCGACCCGTCCTCGTTGATGGCGCCTACCTGGAGGGTGTCCCGGTTGGTCAGCTCAACGCCCTCCTCGATCTCGACGTTGAGGCGGGCGGTGATCTCATCGCCGGGCGCGACGGTGTTCCCGTCGTGCAACCGCAGGCCCTCGCGCTCGACCTTGCCGAGCGCGACCAGCTCATCGCGGATCCGCCCGGCCAGCTCCGCGGCCCGCTCGTTGTTGCCGACCATCAAGAGCGTCTGCTTGCCGTCGAGCCGGTCAGCGAGCGCGGCCTCGAACGCCTGCTGTTCCATCTCCTCGCGGGTGCCTTCGTACAGGCGCCCGTGGTGGTCATAGGCGCGCAGGGCCTCGGGCATCCCGTCGCGCAACTGTACCGACGCCTCCCGCTCCCACTCCTCGCGGAACCGCACGACCGTGGTGAGCTGCTGGGAGCCGCCGACGTCGACCAGGCGGCGGACCAGGCCGCCCGCGCCGACTGCGGACAACTGGCGGTGGTCGCCCGCCGCGACGATCTTGCAGCCTGCGGCGTCGGCGAGCTGCCGGACCTGTTCGAGAGTGTCGGTGTCCATCATGTTGGCCTCGTCCAGCACGATGGCCTGGCCGGGGATGAGGGACGCCTCACCGCGGTTGACCTGGGTCAGCCAGCGGGCGGCGTTGATCGCGTCGTCCAGGCCCTCGCCCTTCAGCACGTTCGCGGCGTTCTGCGCGATCGTCAGGCCCAACACCGGCGTGCCGAACTCCGCCCGCCACAGGTCCGCGAACTTGCTGACGGTGAAGCTCTTGCCCGTCCCGGCTGCGCCGATCAGCGGGTCGACGCGACGCCCGGAGGTGAGCAGGCCGACGATGGCGTCGGCCTGGTCCTGGAACGGGCGCGGCGCGTCGGAGTCGGGCACCTCCTGGCCTTCGAGCGCGGCTCGCTTGGCCTCCTCGACGCTCATCCCGACCAGTTCCCGGGCCCGCTCGGGATCGAGGCGCGGCGCATCGGTCTGAAGCGCCGAGCCGATGAACGTCGCTTCGCGATCCAGGAACGCCGCCGTGGTGAACCGCTCGGCCGCCGGCGCCTGGTAGATGCTCCGGCCGTCCGGCCGCATCATCTCGGCCGGGAACTGGACCACTTCCGGGGCGTTCAGCAGCCGGATCCCGGTCGTCTCCTGGCTGCCGAGCGCCATCTCCGTCAGGTCCTCAAGCAGCGCCTCGACCCGCTCCTGATGCAGCCCGCCCAGGTAATCGGGGAGGTGCCCCTCAAGGGCTCTGACCAGCTCAAAGCGGCTGAACGACGTCTTGCCGGCCTGTACCTCGGCGACCGCTGCCGAGATGACCCGGTCCACCTCGGCGGCGCCGAGCTCCTCGGGGGCCTGGCCCTCGGCGATCCGGCCGAGCGTCTGTCCCGGAATCCCCTTCAGCTCGCCGATCTCCTGAGCCCGCGACCGCTCCTCCCACTGCCGCAGCCGCTCCGACGCGCTGACGGCGTGTTCCTTGTTCTTCGCGCGCTTGGTGGCGTTGGTGGCGTGCTGCGCCATGTTGAACAACGTCCGCGGGGAGGGCTGCCGCCCGTGCTTGGAGACGTAGGCGGCGATCCGCTCCTCCAGGTCCTTGGTGACCTGCACGCGCCGGGTCGAGTAGGCCGCGATCTGCTCCGCCGAGACGCCCTCGACCTCTCGGCCCTTCCCGTCCGGGCGGGTCACGTACTTCAGGCCGAGCCGCCGGGCATGGAACTCCTCCATGGCCCGCGCGCCGACCGCCGACGCTCCGGGCCGCGCCTTGAACAGCGCGCGGCTGTCCAGCGTCACCCATTTCCCGTCTGCGGTCTGCTGCCGGTTGAGGATGGCCTGATGGACGTGCAATTGCGGGTCGTCATTGCGGTTGGTGTGCTGCCTGAACCGGCCCACTACCCAACCCCCGGCCTCGACCCATCGCCCCGTCGTACGGCCCGCTGACTTAGCCCCGTGGTAACCCACGCGGGCATCGCCCGCGTGCTCCTGGAGGTAGTTGAGATACGCCTCGGCGCCGACCATGACGCCTTCCCAAACCGTGTCGGCGGCCTCACGGTACCGAGCGGCGAGCGCTTCGTTCCCGGCCTTCTCCGCTTCGCTCGCGGACGCTAGAAGCCCGGCGTGAACCAGCGTGGTCGACTTCGGCGGCGAGAACGTCGCGTCCAAAAGGATGACCGCCTGACGCGCTTCCTTCTTGGCCGCATACCGCAACTCGTCCAAGCGTTCCGGTGACGCCTCCGGCTCGGCCTGCATCTTCTTCTCGAAGATCTCTTCCCACGACTTGAACGTGGACTTTCGGCGGCCGAGCCTCTCCTTCTCCTCGTCCGGCACCGACCCGTCATGAAAATCAGGGCTGCGCGGGTCGTGGAAATGCTCATACAACCGCTCGAACGTGGCGGCGTCGATCTCGGTCCCGGGCTCCAGGCCGAGAGCGCGCGCGCCCTCGCCCCACCAGATCCCCGGCGGCTCGCCGTGCTCCACCACTGATGACAGGTAGTAGTTCTCGGCGCCCCGCCCGACCTCGCGAGTCAGGTAGCGCGGATCGTAGCCCGGCGCCAGAGTGCCGATCGCCACCGACTCACCTCCCGGGCTCGCGGGCCGCCTGCGGCCCTGACCTGCGGCGCGTCTGACGAAGATCAACGCGCAGCGTCCAGCCTACCATGATCATTAATAATGCCTAGGTGTGAAGGTCGTTCTTTGGCTTGTGGGGGAGTGGTGCTGTGGGGCACTGTTGGTGACTGGCTGGAGGTGAGTCGGTGATGTTGGTGGGTCGAGCGGTTGGCGCGTGGAGTGATCAAGGTTCGTGGGGTTCGGCCGGTGCGTGGCGGCGCCGGATGGACTGTTACCGCGCGTGCTCGTGGAGGCGGCCGCGTCAGCGGGTGCCTCCAGCCTCCGGCCGCCTGTTGACGGCGCCGCCGGGGCAGCGCTTGGCGCCTCGGCCTGCCACCGCTCGGCCTGGTGATGGGGGAGCTCGGGCGGCAGTGAGCACCGCTCGGACTGTTACCGGATCGCCATTTCCGCGCGGCGCCGCGCGGCTTTCTGCTGGGAATTCCCCACCACCTGGAGGTGCCGCGTGAACGCGGAAGAGCACCGCGCCCGTAATTCCCGAGCCGGGGCCTCGGCCGCCGATATGGCGCGCTCGCTGGGCGCCGTCGACCGTCGCCGGCGGCTGGCGATAGGGGGCGGCATCATCGCCGCCGTGCTGGTGCTGGCGTGGGTGCTGTCGGAATCGCTCCAGGCCGGTATCGGCATCGCCCTGGTGGCCGTCGCCGTGGTGATCCTGGTGCGCCCCGGCGGGCGCCGCAGCGACGCCGCGAAATGGCGCAAGGGCGCCGTGGGGGAGCGGTCGACCGCTCGCGTGCTGCGGCCCCTGGAGCGGCGCGGGTACGTGGTCCTGCACGATCGCGGCCTCGGCCGCGAAACCGACGTCGCCAACATCGACCATTTGGTGATCGGCCCGACTGGCGTGGTCGTGGTCGACTCCAAGAATTGGCACCGGAACACGATGATTCGGCACCGCCGCGGCGAGCTCCTGGTCGGCCGGACGCGCGGCGCGAAAGTCGTCGCCGGGACGGCGCTGGAACGGCGCCGGGTGTCGACCGTGCTCACGATGGAACTCGGCGAGCAGCTCGGCGGGCCCGTCCAGGCACACGCCGTCCTGGCCGTGCACGGCGCCCGGCTGCCGTACTGGCGACGGCCCGAGATCGAGGGGATTCCCCTGCTGCGGGCCCGTGGCGCGCGCCGCTGGATCACCAGCCTGCCCACGGTCTACGACGCGGCCGCCGTCGAGCAGCTCGCCGCCGTGGCCGCGCGCAGGTTCCCGCCCTACGCGCCGCCGGAACGGCCCCTACCGGATGGCTTTCGCGCCTGACCTGCGGGGGGCTAGAACAGGCCGTCGACCTCGGTGAGGCCGGCGGTGGCCGCCGCCGCGATGGCGGCCTCAACGTCGCCGCCCTCGCCGAGCGCAGCGAGGATCGCGGCCCGGATCGCAACCGCGCGGCCGTGCGCTCCGCGTACATCGGCGAGGGGGCCGCGGCGCCGCCAGCGACGGGCCCGGTAAT
The DNA here is from genome assembly GCF_008923365.1 of Actinomadura montaniterrae. Lineage (GTDB taxonomy): Bacteria > Actinomycetota > Actinomycetes > Streptosporangiales > Streptosporangiaceae > Spirillospora > Spirillospora montaniterrae. Next base: position 8,262 of record NZ_WBMR01000076.1, on the reverse strand, counting down.
CGGCGTCGTTCTGCTCGCGGGGGATGAGCTCCCAGTGCGCCGGGTTCTGGCAGGACGCCTCATCGCAGGTGTGCCCGATGACCAGGTCCTCGCCGGGCCTGGCCACGATGACGCCGTGGGCGGCCTGGTAGCCGTAGGCGTGGGCTGTTACCACGATCGAGGGGCCGTCCTCGCGGGCGGCCTTGAGCTTGCCGTGCCCGGTGCTGCTGATCGCGCCGGTCCAGTACCAGCACGCCTCGGGCGCGCGGCGGAACGTCTTGGCTTCGTACCGCTGGCGGGTCGCTTCGTGGCCGAGCAGCGCGGACCAGACCTCGCTCGGAATCGCTCCGGCTCGCCCGCGTCGCGAATCGGGGCCCGCTTCGCCGAGCAACACGAGCTGTCCGGGGCGGGCGTCTCCGGTCTCCTCCGGCGGGTCGCCGGCGGGCTCGCCCGGCGTCGCGAGATGAGGTGAAGCGGCGCCCGCTTCGGTTCGCTGCGGGCCCTCGGCGGCGGGCTGCGGCGCCTCGTCGGCGAGCTCGGCTAGGGCGTCCTCGAACGTCAGTTGCCCGGTCGGCTGCGGGGGCTCTGCGCGGCGGCGGCTCATCGGGGCACGTCCGGGGGCTGTTCGTCGCCGTACACCATGCGGCGCAGCTCCTCGGCCTCGCGGCGGCGCCGCTCGGCGCGGGCCTCGGGGCCGGTGCGCCGCTCCTGGTGTTCAACGGCGACGCTGAGCGCGGTGAACATGGCGGCGATGCCCAGACCGCCTAAGACGCTGGTCAGCAGGGACTCGCCGCGCCACAGCGACCCGGCGGCGCACGCCGTGCCGATCGTCAGCGTCCAGCCGGTGAACGCCGTGGCGATCCATCGGGGGGAGGGGTGCATGGGGTCTCAGCCTCCTTACCAGGGTGGTTCGCCGGTGGCCGGGGGGCTGGGCTTGCGCGGGGGCCGTGCGGCGACCTCGCGCTCGGCGCGGGCGCGAATGTCGGCGTCGGTGATGCCCTCGGGCGGTCGCTGCTTGCGGATCGCGAACGGCGGCGCGTCGGCGTCCAGGTCGGCGAACTCGTCGTATGCGGCCTGCTCGGCGGGGGTGCGGGGCGGCAGGCCGTACCCGTACCGGATGATCCGCTCGCAGGCGTCCACCATCGCGCGGTGCCGGTCGTCGGTGTCGTCCTGGTGGCTGGTTGTCATGGTCATCCCTCCTGCGTCTTGCGGCGGCCCTTGGACCGTCCGCCCTGGTCGTGGTCCTGGTCATCGTCGGGCGGGGTGTCGCCGACGGTGCGGGCGGCGAGCTGCTCGGCGAGGTTCTGGGCGCGGGCCTCGGCACGGTCGGCGCGGGCGGCGGCCTGGTCGGCGAGCTGCTCGGCTCGGGCGGTGCGTTCGCGCTGGTCGGTGAGGCGTTCGGCGGCGAGGTCGCGCTCGCGGTCGGCGGCCTGGCGGGCGTCGGCGACCTGCTGCGCGGCCTCCTGGCGGATCCGGGCGGCCTCGTCCCGGGCGGCCTGCAGATCAGCGCGCGCGGCCTCCCGGTCGCGGTCGGCGTCGGCACGGGCCCGGTCGAGCTCGGCCCGCAATTCCTCGGCGGCGGTCTCGGCGCGGGTGGTCCTTCGCTCGGCCTCGGTGACGCGCCGCTCGGCCTCGCCGCGCGTCTGCTCGGCTTCGCTGCGGGCCCGCTCGGCTTCGTTGGTGGCCCGCTCGATCTGCTCGGCGGCGGCGGTCTCGGCGTCGGTGCGGGCCTGCTCGGCGGTCGCGATGCGGGCCTCTGCGTCGGCGCGGACCGCGGTCACCTTCTCGTCCGCACTCTGCTGTGCGGCGGCGATCTGCCCCGCCGCTTCGTCGCGCACCCGGGCCGCTTGGGCATCGGCTTCGGCGCGGATCGCGGTCACCTGCTGCTCGGCCTCGGCGCGCGCGGCGGTGATCTGGGCGGCGGCGTCGTTGCGGGCGTCGCGGGCCTCGGCGCGGGCCTGCTCTGCGTCGGCCTGGGCGGCGGCAACCTGCTGCTCGGCTTCCTGGCGGATCCGCTCGACCTCGGCGCGGGCGGCGCTCACCCGGTCGTCGGCGGCCTGCTGGGCTTCGGTAAGGCGTTCGTCGGCCTCGACCGCGGCAGTGCGGGCCTCGGCGGCATCGGTCTCGGCGGCCTGCCGGCGCTGCGCCTCGCGGGCGAGCTCGGCACGGGCGGCGCTGACCTGCTCGGCGGCCTCGGCCTGCACGGCTTCGATCTGCGCTTCGGCGGCCTCGGGGTCGCCGGCGGCGCGCAGCGCGGACAGCATCCCGTCCAGCCGGGCGGCGAACCGCTCCATGTCGGTGACGATGTCACGGCGGATCTCGGCGGCGCGGGCCGTCGCCATGGTCACCGGCCGGTTCAGGTCGCCGAGTTCGCCGTCCTGGGCCGCGCCGCCGGCGGCGCGGCGCTCCAGGCGCTGCCGCTCGCGGAACGCGGTGAGCGCGGTGTGCGCGGGACGGCCCTGGTCGTCGCGGACGTCGCAGTACTTGGGGCGGGCGCCTCGCCGCTCGGGGTCGGCCGGGCGAGGCGGGTTCGTGCAGCCGGGGAACGCGCACGTCGCCCCGCCGCCCTGCCCGGACGCGTCGGCGGTGGCCTCGCCGGTCGGCTGCTCGGGCGAGGTGCTCGCCGCGCTGGTGTCGTCGGTCATGGCGTTCAACCTCTCAGAGTTCCGGCCGGGAGGCGGCGCGGCCGGCGCCGCCTCCCTGGCCGGATCGGGCGGGGGCTCGTGATCAGCCGTTGAGCCGGGACTCGATACGGTCCAGGACGCTGCCGGGCAGGTCGATCAGCCCGGCCTCGCACAGCCAACGCACCCACACCGGCTCAAGCCCCGGGCTGCTGGCCCACTCGGCGGCGGGCACGTGCCCCGACGCGTAGGCGACGGTGCGGCCCATGAGGTAGCCGAGCTCGTGCGGGGTCGCCCACATCGCCCCGGCGGTCTCGCGCTCGGACAGCTCCAGCTCGGGCCGCTCGGGGACGTCGACCAGCCACACCGCCCAGTCGTGCCCGATGCCCGGACACGGCTGCTCGGGGTCCTGGCAGGGCTGCCGGCGGCACTGGTTGTCGCGCCACCCGCCGCACGTCGCGCGCTCGGGGATCTGGCCGGAGGTGAGCTGTACGCCCACCTCCTCGCGCGCCTCGGCGATGGCGGCCTCGTAGTAGCCGGGGTGCTCGTCGTAGACGTGCCCGGCGACGCCCGCCCAGCCGGGCGGGAAGGTGCCGCGCTTGATCAGCAGCACGGCGCCGGTCGGGTCGCGCAGCAAGACACCGACGCTCGCGTGATCGCAGACCTTGGTCATGGGGGCCCGAACTCCTTCGGGTTGGCGACGGTGACCGTTCACCGTCCGACCCCTTCATCATAGCAGCATTGCATTTCATTTTGCTATGCAATGAGATGAAATAATGAAATGCAATGTTGAAATGATGATCTCGTGGCGGGGTGCTCGGCGGCCGGTTTCGGCGATCGTCCGGCGTGGGCAGGCGGGCCCCGGTTGAATGCCGGGCATGTCAACACTGGCGGGGGATTGGTACAGCTCGGGCACGTTCTGGACGGGCGCCGGCGTGGTGGTGGCGCTGCTGGTCGGGATCGCCACGGTGGCGGTCAGCTACCTGACCCGGTTCGCCCGGCAGCGGCTGGACTTCGGGCTGCGAACGGTGGCGCCGCTGCTGGGAGCACTGGACGGCCGCGCGGAGGTGGAGTTGCTGCACCACGGCACGAAGCTGAGGCGTCCGCACCTGGCCGAGGTGGTACTGATCGGCCGCGGCCGCCGTGACATCCCACGGGCCGCCTTCGACAACGGCGACCCGATCCGCTTCGACCTGACTGCCCGGGTCGTGGAGTTGCTGGAGGTGAAGGCGACTGACTCGGCGTCGGCAACGCCGATCCCGCAGGCGCGCACCGAAGGGAGCGCGCTCCTGGTCGGCCCGGCGCTGATCGGCCGTCGCCAGCGCGTCGTGTTCAGAGTTCTGGTGGAGGGACGACCGTACCTACGGTGCGAAGCTCCCTTGCCTAATGCCCAGGTGCGTTACTGCACCTTCGATCCGCGGGGGTTCGAGCTGCGAGCCTCCCGGCGTCTCCTAGTCACCGTCTTCATGGGCCTGTGGGGCCTGTCAGTGCTTCTCGGCATGGCGTTCTTCTGGATCACCAACTGAGCGGATAATGAGTCTTATCCGCTGGGCTGCTTGGCGAACTCGGCGGATAACGTGATCCCGGCGCCCTCGTCGGCGGGAGCGAAACTCAGCGGATAACAGTGAGCAGGTGCGCGATGGCCGGTAACAGCCGAGACGACCGCGGGAACGTCGTGCCGCTCCGCCCCGCCGGCGGCTGGAACGGGGGCGACGGAGAGGGCGTCATCGCGCGGTATCCCGGCGGCGAGCCCCGGACGATCGTGCTGCCGGCCGAGCGCGGGCTCGGCGCCGAGCTGGAGGCGGCCGCCGCGCGCGCCCTGGCCGACGTCGAGCGCCACCTCGACCGGGCCGCGCTGTCGGCGCACACGGTGCGCGCCTACCGGCGGCAGTGCCGAGCGTTCACGGCGTGGCTGGTCGAGCACGGCGCCGACCATCCCGACGCCTTCGCCGATGTGGTCGGGGCGGACGCCGCGGTGAAGGCGTGGCGCCGCTCGCTGCTGGACGCGCGGGCCTCGGTCGCCGCTGTCAACCAGGGCCGCGCGGCGGTCGGGCTGCTGTACGAGCTCGCCGGCCTGCGGTTGACGATCCGGCCGCTGCGGGTCGAGCCGCCCGGCGAACCGGACGCCCTGGAGGACCGGCAGGCCGGCGCGGTGGAGCGCGCGGCCGCACGGCGTGGGCCCCGGGACCGGGCGATCGTCGCCGTGCTGCTGTACTCCGGCGCCCGGGTCGAGGAGTGCGCCCGGCTGGAGGTGCGCGACGTCGCGGTGACCGCGCGCACGGGCGTGGTCCGGCTGCACGGCAAGGGCGACCAGGTGCGCGAGGTGCCGCTCCCGGCTGCTGCTCGGGCGGCGGTGCTGGACTACCTCGCCGAGCGCGGCCGTGAGGACGGGCCGCTGTGGCTGGGGCAGCGCGGGCCGCTGGGCATCTCCGGCATCACTGCCGTGGTCCTGGCGGTCGGCGAGGCGGCCGGGCTGTCGGGCCTGCGTCCGCATCGGCTCCGGCACACCTACGGCACGCGGCTACGCCGCGGCGGCGCCGACCCTGCGCAGGTGCAATACCTCCTCGGCCACGCCTCGGTGGCGACCTCGGGCCGGTACTTCCGGGCCGGTCAAAGCGAGGTCGCCGAGCTCGTCGGGGCCGTCTTCGACCGCTAACGGCAACGGGGCCCCTGGTTGCCCAGGGGCCCGCTCTGGTCTGTGGGTCAGTCGTCTATGCAGCTCGGGCGCGGGTCGTGGTCCTCGGACCCGCAGACCCAGCACCACATGCCGGTGGGCTCGTCGTCCTCGTCGTCGTGGAAGATGATCGCTCCGGTGCACTTCATGACGCGCCTCCTCTTGGCTGATTCTCCACGCTCCATGATAGCAGTTTTAAAACTGCATCTACGGTGGCGGTGAATCTCCCGGCTGATCTCCTGGTCGTTCTCCCGGCGGTTCACCTGGTGCGGGGGTGTGGCCTGGCTGCATGACAACGATCCTGGTTGTGCAGTCGATGGCGGGCGTCGTCGCGGCCGCGGCGAGCGCGGCTGTCTCGGCGGTGGTGCCCGTGCTCATCGCGGCGCGGCGTCGGCGGCGCTCCGTGCCGAGCGGCCCGGGTGGTGCGGGCGCCGGCGGGGCCGAGCTCGTGCTCCTGGTGCTCGTCGTCCGGGCCTGGTCGCCCTCCCTCGCCCGCCCGTGCGACCACGGGAACGCCGCGCAGGGAGCGGGGGCCGTGCGGCGGGTGGGCGGCTTATCCCCGGCCCCGTGCTCAGCAGCGGCCGGACGGGGACCGGGCCCCGTGACCTCCCCTCCCCGCCCCCCTTTTTCCTCCCGACCGACAAGATCCTGAGCCAGCGGGCTGCATGGTTCCGTCAAGGGTGGCCGTAGGCCATCGCGTAGCGACGCCGTAGGCGCCCTTGACGGGTTCTGCGGCCCGCGTACCATCCGACCTCGGTTGGGAGGGAAAAGGGGGGCGGCCGAAGGCCGCTACAGCCCGCAGGGCTGGGGTTCTCGGCGGGCGGTGTGGACCTGGCTTCGCGGCCACAGCGTGGATGGGCCCGCGCCTTTACGCTTCCGGCATGGTCACCAAACGGCCCAACCCGAAGAAGGACAAGTCCGCCCGGCGTCGCCGTCCGGCTCCTCCGCCGCTGGCCTCCGCGCGCGGCGGTGGCGCTGCGCTGACCGTCGCCGGTTTGGCGGAGGGGCTGGTGCTGGCGAGCGGTGTGCGGATCCGCATGGCGAGGGGCGAGGACGTCGAGACGGCGCGGCGCCTGGTCGCGTTGACCGGGAGTGGGGTCACCCTGGAGAGCAGGCTCGCGGACGCGGTGCCGGACGGGCGGCTCGCCGCCGTGGTGGCGAAGGGGCTCGACGAGGGGCCGGAGGCGCTGACGCGTGAGCTGGCGGTGGCGGCCTCGCAGGGCGACGGGGCGATGGAGGATCTGGTCATCGGGCTGTCGTGCGTCCTGGTCGCCGAGCATCCGGAACACGGTGTGGTGGGGGTGCTGGTGGCGCTGCCGCCGGCGCGGGTGCTGGCGAACATCGGCCTTCCGGAGATGGAGTCGCTGGTGGGGCTGCTGAAGGTCATCAAGCTCAAGGCCGTGGCGGTCGATCCCGCGCACCGTTCGGGCGGGATTGCCGCGGCGCTCATCGCCACCTGCCGCAAGCTCTACAGCCAACTGCGCTACTACCGGTTGTACGGGCAGTTCGATGCCGGGAGCGGCCTGGAGACCTATTACCAGCGGCAGGGCCTCACGGCGCTGAAGGAGGGGCAGGGCGTCACGCTGGACATGTTCAGCGTCCCGGCCGGGATCTACACCGACCCCTCGGAACGCTTCTTCGCCTGCGACCTGTGATCGCGGCGCCCCGGCGGCGCTGTTACCGGCGGAGGGGCGGTCGGATGGCGTTGGCGGCGAGGGCGCCGAGCTGGGCGGGCCCGGCGGCGCGGTCGCGGGCCGCGTCGCTGTGGCGCGGGCGGGTGCAGCCGAGTACCTCGGCGGCGGGCGTTGTCGGCGGCCTGCTGGAGTTCCCGCAGGTCGGCGACGGCGAGCGCAGGAGTGGTGACATTCCGTGTCCGTATGCTCGCGCTGGGTAGGTATCGGTTGTCGTTCGGATCGACCCCGAGAAGGAGCATCTCGTGTCGCCCTCATCCAACTTCACCCGCCCGCGTCCACGTGTGAAGCGCCGCGCCGCCGCATGGCTCACCGTGCTCACGATCCTTGGGGGATGGCAGTTCCTGTCCACCGGCTCTGCCAGCGCCGGAACCGACAAACTCCAGTTCTCCATCCAGCATCATGTCCGACTTCCGCCCTGGTCACAGGGCGCTGGACCGGTGATCCTGAAGTTGACCTGCGCCAGCACAGGGGGCTTCAGCCCGGCAGTGACCATCGAGATCAACCGCAACTCCGACAAGCAGCACATGTGGGGTGAGCGGTACGCGCGCTGCAACGGCACCGAGCAAGCCTTCCACTTCAATCTCCCAAAGGGCGAGTACTACACGGTCATCAGCAAGAGCCCCGGCGACACCAGGATCGAGGGGACTGTCGAGTTGACCTACCCGGACTAACAAAGCCCCGGCGTTGTGAGCAGTGCAGTACGGACCAAGATCGTTACTGCCGGTTTCCGGTGATCTCGGCTGCCTACCTACCGGGTTCGGGGCGGCTGGAGGATGTCGGAGGCGAGGGCGCCGAGCTGGGCGGGTCCGGCGGCGCGGGCTCGGGCCGCGTCGCTGTGGCGCGGGCGGGCGCGGCCGAGTACCTCGGCGGCGGGCGGCGGCGTGGGAGTGGGGGCGGTCTGCTGGTCGGGCCGGTGCGGGGCGGCGGTGCCGGCCGCCCATCCGGCCATGGCGGCGGTGTTGTCGGCGGCCTGCTGGAGTTCGCGCAGGTCGGCGACGGTGAGCGCGGGTACCTCGGCGGCGGCCGGGTGCTGAGGTTCGGTGCTGGGCTGGAGCGGCGGCAGGCACGCGGGGCCGGGCAGCATCACGCCGAGCCCCTGCCGGACGGCGGGCGCGCTGCCGCTGGTCCTGGGCTTGGCCGGGTCGGTGACCTGGCGGGCCCGGGCTGCGCGGCGGCGGGCCTGCTGGACTCCGGAGAGGCGGCCGCGGGCGGCGAGGCGGGCGAGCATCTCGCCGCGCACGGCGCTGATCTCGGCGGCCGGGCCGGGGGCGTCGGCGGGCGCCGCGGCGGCGCG
>NZ_WBMR01000075.1 GCF_008923365.1 Actinomadura montaniterrae | reverse complement strand
GGCGGCGGTGCCGCGCCGTCGAACGGCGGTCCGGGCGGGCGGCAGGCGCCGCCGCCGCTGTGGGGCCGGCGCGGCTCCGAGGAGGGCCCGCCGATCCCGTTCTGGCTCCGTCCTGTCGAGCCCCGCTCCGGCGAGTCCGACCGGGACGAGTGATGAACCTGAACGACCGCCAGCGCAAGCTCCTGTTCGCGGGGCTCGTGGTGGTGCTCGCCGCCGTCGGCGTCTACCTGACGCTGGCGGCGCCGGAGCACGACCACGACAAGGCGGACGCGCGGCCGAGCGCGACGGTGACGGCGGGTCCGAGCGCCCCGGCGTCGCCGCCGCCGGGGATCCACAGCACCGTCGACCCGAAGAACTTCGACATCTACCGGCTGCTGCCGTTCTCGCAGCAGGACTTCGCGTCCGCCGCGGACCTGGCGCAGCGGTTCGTCGCGGCGTACGGGACGTACCGCTACGACGAGGACCCGGCCGCCTACATCGGCCGGCTGTCCGGCCTGGTCACCGATGACCTGCGCGGACAGCTGGAGGCGGGCGCGGCGGCGCCGGGGATCCAGGACGAGCGCCGCAAGGAGCAGGTCGTCGCGCAGGGCGGCGCGTCGCTCGACCAGGTCCGCACCATCGAGAACAACTCGATCATCTTCCTGGTGACCGGCAAGCAGCAGCTCACCAGGAACGGGACGGCGAGCAGCGACAGCAAGCAGTACGCGGTGACCGTGTCGCGCGACGGCGGCTCGCTGAAGGTGTACGCGTTCGCGCCCGCCGACGCGGGGCAGGCGGGGGACACCGGATGACCCCGAAACGGGTGCTGGCGGCGTGCGCGCTCGCCGCCGCCGCGGCGCTGTTCGTCGCGCTGATCTTCGTTCCGATCCTGTTCGGCGCGAGCCAGTTCATGTTCGGCGGCAGCGTGAACGGCGGCTGCGTCGACACCTCCGGGGCGGGCGCGCAGCCCGCGGAGGCGGGCGACGCGAAGTCGATCCCGGCGAACTACCTCGACCTGTACAAGAAGGCCGGCAAGGACTACGGCATCCCGTGGAACGTCCTCGCGGGCATCGGCGAGGTCGAGACGGGGCACGGCACGTCGAACGCGCAGGGGGTGCACAGCGGCGAGAACTACGCGGGCGCGGGCGGGCCGATGCAGTTCCTCGCCGCGACGTTCAAGTCGTTCGCGGTGGACGGGAACAAGGACGGCCGCAAGGACCGCTACGACCCGGCCGACGCGATCCCGACCGCCGCCGCGTACCTCAAGCACAACGGCGCCCCGCAGCGGATGAAGACGGCGATCTTCCAGTACAACCACTCGTGGGACTACGTGAACATGGTCCTGGCGTGGGCGAAGCGGTACGGCGGCGGCGACTTCGAGGTCGTGCAGTCCAACGGCGTCGACTGCCAGGACAACGACCTGCCGGCGAACGCGAGCGCGCTCGTCCAGAAGATCATCGCGTTCGCGCTGGCGCAGCGCGGGAAGCCGTACGTGTTCGGCGCGACCGGCCCGGACGCGTGGGACTGCTCCAGCCTGGTGCAGGCGGCGTACCGGGCGGCGGGGCTCGGCATCCCGCGCACCACGTTCGAGCAGTGGCCGTTCGGACTGAAGATCGCCAAGGGCAAGGAGCAGCCCGGCGACCTGGTGTTCTTCAACTCCGGGCCGGGCACGTCGGCGGACAATCCCGGCCATGTCGGGATGGTCATCGGCAAGGGCAAGATGATCGTGGCGAGCTGCTCGTCATGCGTGCCCGCGATCGGCGTGAAGACCTACAAGCGGCCCGACTGGATCGGCGTGACGCGCCCGCTGGCCAGCCCGAAGCTCAAGGGCAAGGTCGCGGAGCTGGCCGCGCAGCAGCAGCCGGGCGGCTGACCGGGGACGCCCCGGCGGGCGGCCGGGGCGTCCGGTGCCGGATCGGCGGGATCAGCAGCCGAAGTCGATGTCGTAGAACGTGCTGTAGTGGTCGGGCGTCCAGTACATGCCGTCGTGGCCGAGGTCGTCGGACGTGATGACGCGGCGGGCGCCGCGCGTCGAGCTGCCCGGCGTCTTCACCGTGTACTCGTGGTAGTAGCCCTGCGGTTCCTGCGGCAGCAGGCCTTCGCGGTTCTGGAAGACGGTGCCGTCCTGCGGGTACGGGAACGGGCCGCCCTTGTCGATCAGGGCGATCGTGTCGTCGGCCTGCGACGGGAGCGTCGACTCGCAGATGTCGGCGACGGCGACGGTGGCGGTGGCGGTGGACGAGGCGGGAGCGGGTGCGGTGGCGGTGGCCGCGTGCGCCGCGGGGCCGGTGAGCCCTGCGACGAGCAGGACGGCCGGCAGGAGCGCGCGGCGGAGCCGGTGGCGGGGGGTCGTCATGGGGCGAGTGTCGCCCGGACGGTTCGCCGCGTCACGGTCGATCCCGTCAATTCAGGGGAAGTTGCCGAGGGCGTCACCGGTGATTCGGCACGGATCGGGCGATTGGTCACCGGAACCGCCGCTTGCCGATCACGAGCAGGATGTCGCGCAGCGCGTCGGCGGCGTCGCGGACCGCCTCCGCCGGTACCCCGGCCATCGCCTCTCTGTGTGCGCGCGCCGAGGCGTCCAAGGCCAGCGCCGTGACCCGTAGGCCTTCCGGCGTGAGCTGGACGAACCTGCTGCGGGCGTCGCCGGTGTTGGCCTCTCGCTCGACGTAGCCGGCCTTCTGCAGTCGCTGCAGCACGTTGCTCGTGCCGCCGGAGGTGAGGAACGCCGACCGGGTCAGCTCGCTCGGCCTCAGCCGGTACGGCTTCCCGGCCCGGTTCAGGACCGTCAGCACCTCGAACTCGGCGTAGGTGAGGCCGAGGTCGGCCAGCTCCCCGCGCAGCGCCTGCTGGACGAGCGCCCCGATCCGCGACGCGCGCTTGCTGACCTCCAGCATCGCGATGACGTCCTCGCCGAGGCCGTCCCGCCGCCAGGCCGCGGCCAGCTCGTCCACCTCGTCACGGCGGCCGCCGTCGTCATCGCGCACAAGCCGAGGATACCGGTCGCCATATTGCTTTTCGAAAAGCTTCTTTCTAAGCTTTGTCGCATGACATCGCTTCTCCTCCGCAACGGCACGGTCATCGACACGGCCCCCGCGCCCAGAGTTCTCGGACGCGCGGACGTCCTCGTCGAGGACGGCCGGATCGCCGCCGTCGGCCCCGGCCTCGTCCCGCCCGCGGGCGCCGAGATCCTGGACGCGGCGGGCCGCATCGTGATGCCCGGCTTCGTCGACACGCACCGGCACACCTGGCAGACCGCGATCCGCGCGACCCTCCCCGACAGCACGCTGCCCGCCTACCTGCAGCGCGTCCTCGGCGAGCTGGCGCCCCGCTACCGGCCCGACGACGTGTACAGCGGCACCCTCGCCGGCGCCCTCGAATGCCTGGACTCCGGCATCACGACCGTCGTCGACTGGTCGCACATCATGTTCAGCCCCGACCACACCGACGCCGACATCGCCGCGCTCCGCGCGTCCGGCATCCGCGCCGTGTTCGGCTACTGCTACGGCGGTGGCGACGACCTCGCCGCGCTCGCCGCCGAAACGACCCGCGTCCGCCGCGAGTACTTCGACGCGCCGCCCGGGAACGTCTCGATGTGGATGGCGGCGCTCGGCCCCGAGATCGCCGGCGAGGAACGCGCGCTCGCCGAATGGCGGCTGGCCCGCGACCTCGATCTGCCGGTCACCGTCCACATGGGCGGCCACGGCGCCGAGAGCGCGGCGCGCGGACTGGCGTTCCTCGAGGACAACGGCCTGATCGGCCACCCCGCCATGTACGTGCACGCCAACTTCTACACCGGCGACGACTTCAAGAAGATCGCCGCCAACGGCGGCACCGTCTCCGCGACCCCCGGCGTGGAGGCGGCGCTCGGCATCGGCGACCCGGCCACCGGCCGCTCGCACGCCGCGGGCGTCCCGACCGGCCTCGGCTGCGACACCGTCGCCAGCGGACCCGGCGACATGTTCGGCGTCATGCGCGCGGCGTACTTCCTCGAACGCGCCCGTCCGGGCGGCGCCGGCACCTGGTTCACCACCGCCGAGGCCCTCCGCGCCGCGACCCTCGGCGGCGCCGAGACGGCCGGGCTCGCCGGCGTCACCGGGTCCCTCACCCCCGGCAAGCAGGCCGACCTGGTCGTCCTGCGCACCGACACCCTCGGCATGGCGGCGGCGCACGACCCGATCGCGGCCGTCGTGCTGTCCGCCGAGACGAGGCACGTCGACACGGTCCTCGTCGGCGGCCGGGTGCTGAAGCGCGGGGGAGTGCTGCAGGGCCACGACGTCCCGTCCCTGCTGGACACGCTGCGGGGCGCGGCGGCCCGCATCACCGGCGAATAATCGGACGGGGATCGTCGCAGGCGCGTGGCATGCTGGCGGCGTGGAGTCCGAGATACGCGTCCGCATCGCCGACGACCTGCTGATGTTCCTGCCCGCCACCCGCCGCGAACCGGTGAGCCGGGTGGCATGGGACGGGACGTCCACGCTCGGGCACATCGTGGAGTCGCTCGGAGTCCCGCTCCCCGAGATCGGCCGGCTCGCCGTCCGCGGCGAGACCGCGGAGCCGTCCGCCCGCCCCGCGGCCGGCGACGAGGTGGAGGTGGAGCCCGTCTCGCGCCCCCAGCCTGTCCCGCTGGACCCGGGCCAGGACGCGCCCCGCTTCCTCCTCGACGTCCACCTGGGCACGCTCGCGCGCCGGATGCGGCTGCTCGGCCTCGACACCGCCTACCACAACGACATGGACGACCCGTCCCTGGTCGTCCAGGCGAACGCCGAGCGCCGCGTCCTGCTCACCCAGGACCGCGGGCTGCTGCGCCGCCGCGCGCTCTGGTTCGGCGCCTACGTCCGCGGGTCCCGGCCCGACGACCAGCTCCGCGACCTCCTGGACCGCTTCGCGCCCGTCCTCAGCCCCTGGACGCGCTGCACTGCCTGCAACGGCGTCCTCGTCCCCGTCGACAAGGAGGAGATCGAGCGCGACCTGGAGGCCGGCACCCGCCGCAGCTACGACGTCTACGGCCGGTGCGCCGGCTGCGGCCAGGTCTACTGGCGCGGCGCCCACGGCGACCACCTTGAGAGGATCGTCGAGGAAGCGACCCGTCAGGTCGAGACGGCCCGCGCCGGAACCGCCCGGCCCCGGGCGGCCGTCTCAGACGGATAGGGACTCTGGAAGGGGCTGGTCACCATCGCCGAGCTCGTCGTCGTGGGCGCCGCGATCATCCGGGACGGGCGGCTGCTCGCCGCGCAGCGGGCCGAGCCGCCGCACATGGCCGGCGGCTGGGAGCTGCCGGGCGGCAAGGTGGACCCGGGCGAGTCCGACGAGGACGCCGTGGTCCGCGAGTGCCACGAGGAGCTCGCGATCAAGATCCGCCCGGTCCGCCGCGTCGGCGGCGACTGGCGGCTGAGCGAGCGCGCGCTGCTGCGCGTCTGGACCGCCGAGATCGTCGAGGGCGAGCCGCGGGCCCTGGAACACCTGGCCCTGCGCTGGCTCGCCCGCGACGACCTGTACGACGTGGCGTGGCTCCCCGGCGACCGTCCCGTCATCGCCGAGCTCGAAGCCGACCTCCGCTGACGACGGCCCCCCGGCGCGGGGAGCCCGCGCCGCCGGGGGCTAGGAGATCCGGTTCGCGCCCGCGTAGTCGGAGCGGGTGGAGAGCTTGGAGATCTTCACCACGTCGCCCGTCTGGGGGGCCTGGAGGAACTTGCCGTCGCCGACGTAGATGCCCATGTGGTGCAGGTTGCTGCCGAAGTAGACCAGGTCGCCGGCGCGCAGCGAGGAGCGGTCCACCTTGGTGCCGAGCTGGTAGAGGTCGCCGGTGTAGTGCGGCAGGCCGGGCTTGCCGACCTGCGCGTACGCCCAGACGACGAGGCCGGAGCAGTCGAAGGAGCTCGGGCCGGCGGCGCCCCACACGTAGGGGCTGCCGAGCTTGGTGAGGGCCTTGCGGGCCATCTTCGCGGGCAGGTCCGAGCCCTTGATCGTGGCGGTGAGGCCCGACTTGGGGTCGGTGGTGTGGGTGGTGGTGAGCTTGTCGAGGCGCTTCATGACCTCGCCCACCTTGGCCTTGGCGGCCTTGCGCGCGGCCACCACCTTGGCCTGGGCCTGCTTGACCTGCTCGGTGCGCTCCTGCGCGGCGCGCTGCGCGGCCTCGGCCTGGTCGACCTGCTTCTGCAACGCGAGGACGGTGGTGGCCTGGTTCTGCTGGAGGTAGGCCGAGTCGGAGAGGCTGTCGGCGCTGCCGCCGGAGCTGAAGATCGCGTCGGGCCCGCCGCTCATGTAGTTGGCGGCGGCGAGCTGGGCGAGCCGCTGGCGGGCGGGCTCGGTCTGCTGGAGCAGCTTCTGCGCGTACGCGGTGGCGGCCTTCTCGGCCTTGACCGCGCGGCCGAGGTCGACGCGGGTCTTGTTGAACTGCTCGGTGAGCGTCTCGGCCTCGTCGTTCAGCTCCTTCAGGCTCTGCTTCAGCCCCTTCTCCGTGGTGGGGAGGGGGCTGGGCGTGCCGGACGCCTGCGGGGCGGCGGCGGGGCCGAAGGGGGTCGCGGCGTGCGCGGCGACGGGCGCGGTGGTGCCGAGGCCGATGATCAGCACTGCGGCGGTGGTCGCGGCGGGCGCGACGCGCCGCCGGGAACGGGGGTCCGGTGCCAAGCCGGTGTTCTCCTCTCCTCGCTCGCCTACCGGGTTAGCTGACGGGTTCGGGCCAGGAGTCGCCCTACGACGTGCGTCGATTCACCCCAGGGGGGATGGGTCCCCGGTTCGCCCGCGGGTGGGTGCCGCGGGGGATTCGGCGGTCCGATCGCAGCCCCGGGGGGGTGGGGCTCCGGACGACCGGATCTCGGGAAGATTACAAAGGATGGGCAAAGATGGCCAATCGGGGCCCGTGGGGGGCCTGGGACGAGGGGGCCGTGCGGCGGGGAACGGGCGGCTCTGAGCGGGCGGTGCCGAGCGCCAAGTAGAATGGTGGCAGCCGCGCGTCTGCGGCGACTCCCGAACTCTCACGCAAGGCGAGCCCGCATGCCCATCTCCACGCGCGACGACCTCCGGAACGTCGCGATCGTCGCCCATGTCGACCACGGCAAGACGACGCTGGTCGACGCCATGCTCTGGCAGTCCGGTGCCTTCCGCGAGAACCAGGACGTCGACGACCGCGTCATGGACTCCAACGACCTGGAGCGCGAGAAGGGCATCACCATTCTCGCGAAGAACACGGCCGTCCGGCACAACGGCCTGACGATCAACATCATCGACACGCCCGGCCACGCCGACTTCGGCGGCGAGGTCGAGCGCGGCCTGTCCATGGTGGACGGCGTCGTCCTGCTGGTGGACGCCAGCGAGGGGCCGCTGCCGCAGACCCGCTTCGTGCTGCGCAAGGCGCTCGAGGCGAAGCTGCCGGTGATCCTGGTCGTGAACAAGACCGACCGGCCCGACGCCCGCATCGACGAGGTCGTCGACGAGACGTACGAGCTGTTCATGGACCTCGACGCCGCCGAGGACCAGATCGACTTCCCGATCGTGTACGCCTCGGGCCGCGCGGGCCGCGCGTCGCTGGACAAGCCCGCCGATGGCGCCATGCCCGACAGCGAGGACCTGGAGCCGCTGTTCAAGGTCATCACCGAGACGATCCCGGCGCCGTCGTTCGACCCGGACGCGCCGCTGCAGGCGCACGTGACGAACCTGGACGCCTCCAGCTACCTGGGCCGGATCGCGCTGTGCCGGGTGCACGCGGGGACGATCAAGAAGGGCCAGCAGGTCGCGTGGTGCCGGCACGACGGCAGCATCGAGAAGGTGAAGATCACCGAGCTGCTGATGACCGAGGCGCTGACCCGCAAGCCCGCCGACGAGGCGGGCCCGGGCGACATCATCGCGATCGCCGGCATCCCGGAGATCATGATCGGTGACACCATCGCCGACCCGGACGACCCGCGGCCGCTGCCGCTGATCACGGTGGACGAGCCCGCGATCTCCATGACGATCGGCACCAACACCGGCCCGATGGCGGGCCGGGAGAAGGGCACCAAGGTCACCGCCCGGATGGTGAAGGACCGGCTCGACCGGGAGCTGGTCGGCAACGTGTCGATCAGGGTGCTGCCGACCGAGCGCCCGGACGCCTGGGAGGTGCAGGGCCGCGGCGAGCTGGCCCTCGCGATCCTGGTCGAGAACATGCGCCGGGAGGGCTACGAGCTGACCGTCGGCAAGCCGCAGGTGGTCGCCAAGGAGATCGACGGGAAGAAGCACGAGCCGGTCGAGCGGCTCACCGTCGACATCCCCGAGGAGCACCTCGGCGCCGTCACGCAGCTGATGGCGGTCCGCAAGGGCCGCATGGAGCACATGACGAACCACGGCACCGGCTGGATCCGGATGGAGTTCCTGGTCCCGGCGCGCGGCCTGATCGGGTTCCGCACCGAGTTCATGACCGAGACCCGCGGCACCGGCATGGCGCACCACGTCTTCGAGGGCTACGAGCCCTGGTTCGGTGAGCTGCGCACCCGGCCGTCCGGCTCGCTGGTCGCCGACCGGTCCGGCGCCGCGACCGCGTACGCGATCACGAACCTGCAGGAGCGCGGGACGTTCTTCGTGGGGCCGACCACCGAGGTGTACGAGGGCATGATCGTCGGGGAGAACTCGCGCTCCGACGACATGGACGTCAACATCACCAAGGAGAAGAAGCTCACGAACATGCGCTCCTCCACCGGTGACGAGCTGGAGCGCCTCACCCCGCCGCGGATCCTGTCGCTGGAGGAGGCCCTCGAGTTCTGCCGCGAGGACGAGTGCGTCGAGGTGACCCCGGCGAACGTCCGCATCCGCAAGGTCGTCCTGGACGCCAAGGAGCGCGAGCGCCAGCGCGCCCGCACCAAGCGCGCCGGCTGACGGATCACACGGAAGGGGCCCCGGGGTTCTGAGACCCGCGGGGCCGCTTCCTTTTCTGCGTGTGGTGCTAGTTCAGCTGGACGGTGCCGGTGACGTCGGCGGCCAGGCGGAGCTGGTCGCCGTCGCGCAGCGGGGCCTCCACGCCGCGGGGGAGCCGCTCGCCGTTGACGAACGTCCCGTTGGTGGAGCCCTCGTCGCGGACCCAGGCCGTCCCGGACGGGTCGAGCCAGACCGTCGAGTGCCGCCGCGACACGTTGTCGTACTGCGTGAACGTGGCGGCCACCGGCGACTGGCCGGCGTCCCGGCCGAGCACCAGGTGCTGGCCGACGGACACCTTCAGCTCGCCGGTCGGGAACTGGACCCGCAGGACGGGCGTGCCCTTCTGCGGCAGCTGCCGCCCGCACGAGTTGCACTGCGCGGCGCCCGGGTTGGTCAGCACGGCCTCGCAGTACGGGCACATGAACGCCGTGCTGTCCGGCTGCTGCGGGTGCCCGTGCTGGGGGGCGCCGTGCTGCTGGTCGGGCGGCAGCAGGGTCGCCTCGCGCCCGTGCGGGGGCGGCATCGGCGGCTGCTGCGGCGGGCCGTACTGGTGGTCCGCCGGCCCCGGCTGCGGCATGTACTGGTCCGGCGGCTGCTGGTACTGCTGCTCGGGCTGCTGGTACTGCGGCTCGGGCTGGCGGTACTGGTCGGGCGCCGGCGCCTGGTGCTGCGGCGGCGGTCCCCACTGGTCCGGCTGCGGCGGCTGCTGTTGCTGTTGCGGCGGCGGCATGGACCACGGGTCGGCCTGCTGCTGGCCCTGCTGGGGGGCGCCGTGCTGCGGCTGGTGCTGCGGCGGCGGGCCCCACTGGTCGGGCTGCTGCGGCTGCTGCGGCGGCGGCCCCCACTGGTCCGGCTGCTGCTGCGGCGGCGGCCCCCACTGGTCCTGCTGCGGCTGGCCGTGCTGGGGTGCACCGTGCTGGGGAGCGCCGTGCTGCGGGGGCTGCTGGTAGTCGTGCTGGGGAGGCTGCTGGTACGGCTGGCCTTGCTGCGGCGGGAAGCCCCCGTGCTGGGGAGCGCCGTGCTGGGGGGCGCCGTGCTGCGGAGCACCGTGCTGGGGCGGACCGCCGTGCTGGGGAGCGCCGTGCTGCGGCGGGCCCTGGTCGTACCCGCCCGGACCGGCCCGGTGGCCGCCCCCCGGGCGCGCCAGGTTGGCCCCGCAGCTCAGGCAGAGCAGATCGCCCTGCTGGTACGGCTCGTCACAGACAGGACAGTTCAAGGTCGCCATGACACATCCCCCGAGCGCACGCCGGCGCGTTCGAGCCTCGACGTGAGGTGCTCCATGTCACCCCTTCGCGGGATCCCGATGTAGTACACCCGCCTTCCCTCCGGCCCTTCGTCCACGGACACCTGCACTCGGGGCCCTGCGTGTTCCCTAGTCTTACCGATGCCGGCCGATGCCCCGTACCGCTCCTCCCCCAGCGGGGTGAGCGGGACGGCGCGCTGGTTCGCCGACCCCCTCCAGAGTAGAGAGCCACCTTCCGGGTGTCGCCCCCTCGGGTTGAGCCGGTCGACGTACGGCCCCGCCATCACGGCATCGCACAGGCCGAGGATCTCGCGCGACCCCCGGACCCGCGAAAGCCGTGAGTAGACATATCCGCTGTACACCAATATGTCCAATGGCATCGTCTCACGCCGGGCGTTGCGCCATGCGCGGATCCCGCGCAGCAGGGCGGCGAGCGCCGCGGGCTGCTGGAACGGCTCGCCGCCCGAGATCGTGATCCCGTCCAGCGGGCTGGGGAGGGACTCCAGCCAGCCGAGGACGGCCTCGACCGGCACGGCCTTGGCCGGGTCCGCCTCCCAGGTGTCGCGCGACAGGCAGCCGTGGCAGTGCAGCGTGCACCCCTGCGTCCAGATGCCCGCGCGCGTGCCGGGGCCGAGTGTGGTCACCGGATAGTGCGCCTTGGCGAGCAGCAGCGCGGGCGCCCCGCCCGGAACCTCGTCCTGGGCCTCGTCCTGAGCCTCGCCGGGGGGTTCGGCGGTCACTGGATGTCCAGGTGGACGATGCCGCCCTCGCGCCGGATCCCGGACACGGTGATCTGCTCGTCGGCGCCGAGCTCACGGTGGAACAGCGCGCGCGCCAGCGGATTGACGAAGTGCGACTCCAGCGCCATGCCGATGCCGCGCCCGCCCTTGTCCAGCTCGTCGGTGCACCACTCGCGGAGCGTCCGCAGCGCGTCGTCCTGGACCGTCAGCATGAGCCGGTGCTCGTCGGCGACCCGCTTGCAGATGTTCGCGAACTGCAGGTCGAAGATCTTGTGCGCGGCGTCGCCGGAGATGAAGTCGAACACCACGATGTTGTCGCCGAACCGGTTGAGCAGCTCCGGCCGGTTCAGCACCTCGGTGAAGTGCGCGGCGACCGCGTCCTTGATCCGCTGCTCGACCTCGAAGTAGGACATCCCGGGTGTGATGTTGCGCACCCGGTCGCCGGCGAGCGCCGGGACGGCCTCCAGCATGCCCGGCTCGCGACCCGGCACGAACATCCCGAGGTTCGAGGTGAAGATCAGGATCGACTCGGAGAAGTGCACGGTGTTGCCGCGCCCGTCGGTGAGCCGGCCGTCCTCCAGGATCTGCAGGAACTTGTCCAGGATCCGCGGGTGCGCCTTCTCGATCTCGTCGAACAGGATCACCCGGAACGGGTCCTCGCGGACGGCGTTGGTCAGCTCGCCGCCCGCCTCGTGCCCCACGTACCCGGGCGGCGCGCCGATCAGCCGGTCGCCGGAGCCCTCGGCGGAGAACTCGCTCATGTCGAAGCGCAGGTAGGCGCCCTCGTCGCCGAACACCAGCTCGGTGATCGCCTTGGCCAGCTCGGTCTTGCCGGTGCCGGTCGGCCCGGCGAAGAACAGCACGCCGCGCGGCCGGCTGCCGGACCGGGTCGCCTGCGCGCCCGACAGGCCCAGCACGGCGCGCTTGAGGATGTCGAGCGTCTTGGTGACGGCCTGCGGCTGCCCGATCACCCGCTCCGGGACGCGCTTCTCGCCTTCGAGGACGCGGCGCCGCAGGTGCCCGCGGCTCCACGGGTTGTCGAGGACGCCGAGCTTGTAGGTGCGGACCGCGTCCGGCAGGTCCGCCAGGTCGACGTTGCGCTCCTTCGCCAGCCGGGTCACCTCGATCATCGACTGGAGGGTGAGCCCGTCGGCCTGCTCGGCGAACGAGTCGCACGCCGCCGCGGCCGCCTCGTCCGCGCCGACGTCGCTGACCCCGAACGCGCGGGCCAGCAGCCGCGCCGTCTCCTGCCGGTCGCCGAGGTGCGGGCGCGGGATCGTGATCTCGCGGATCGTGTCGTTGTCGGCGGTCAGCCAGGACGGCAGGTCGCCCGGCCGCTCCACCAGCCACACCACCGGGTTGTACAGCGGCTTCGGCCGCGCCCCGTTCCCCCGGACGGGCCGCGCCGTCCGCGACAGCTTCGCGCAGAACCGGAAGAAGTCCCGCTCGGCCGGCTCCATCTCGGTCGGGGTGCGGGCGATCCGCGACGCCGAGTCGATGACGAACGCGGCCCGCACGTTCTCCTGCGGCCGCGCCACCGCAGCCAGGTGCCGGGTCAGCGCCTCCAGCGACGGCCGCTCGTCCTTGATCTTGCCGAGCACCCGCTCGGCGGCGCGCTCCGCCTCGTCGCCGGCCTCGTCGCCCGGCGGCGGGACGATCTCCAGGCCGTCCACCGGGTCGTACACGACCATGAACGACGCGCCGCTGGCGCGCAGCGTCTCCCACAGCAGCGACCGCAGCGGCAGCAGCCGCGCGGGCCCGCCGCCCTCTGCCGGCGGCGCCAGGAAGCTGTCGTACAGGTTGCCCGACAGCACGTACTGGGAGTGCACCGACAGCGTCGCGTCGAGTTCGCGGATGAACGGCGGCCAGCCTTGCAGCCGGCCGCCCAGGGTCGGCGAATCAATGCTCATCTGGCTCGCTCCACTCCGCATGTCCCGTGGGGCGCCGGCCTCCCGCGCCCCGCGGCCCCCATTCTCCGATCACGCGCCGCCGGCGGGAGACGGCACGTCAAGTGGGACGCTCCCGGCGCCGTTCGCGTTGGCCCGAACGCGCCCCAGTCTGCCGTGGCGCGGCGCTGACCGGCAGCTCCCGCACCCCCGGGTCGAGCCGCCAGGACACCTCGGACCGGATCCCGCCGTCCGCCAGCCGCGCCCGCGCGGCCTCGAACGCCGCGCACCACTCGCGCTCCCGCTCGACGTCGACGCGCCGGTCGTCCTCGCTCTCGGCGGGCCGCTCCCGGACCATCGCCGCCTCGACGCGCGCGGCGCCGTCGACCCGCATCCGGACGCTGTGGTCGGGCCAGGCGCCCTTGGTCAGCACCACCGAGCCGTCCCCGGCCGTCAGCGTCTCGAAACCCGGCTGGACCTCGTAGCCCATGTCCTCGAACGCGGCGGTGATCGAGTCGAGCACGTACCGGCGCTCCGCCTCGGCCTGCTCGGCGGCCTCCCGCTCGGCCGCGCGGCGCCGCGCCCGCTCCCGGGCGTCCTCGGTGCGCCGGTTGGCCTCCCGGATCCGGAGCCGGACCTCGTGCAGGACGCCCTCGGCCTCCTCGGCGGTGCCGACGGCGGCGAGCAGCCGGGCCGCCTCGGCGACCGCGCGGCGCTCGTCCTCGCCGGCGTCGGGCAGCAGCCGCGCCATGATCCGTTCGAGGGTCCGCTGGGTGTCGTCGCCGCCGCGGCGGGGCGGGGGCGTGGTGCGGCCGGTGTCGGCGCGGAGGCCTTCGGCGGGCGCGGTGAAGACCTGTGCGGTGACCTGCGCGGCGAGGTGCTCCGACAGGCGGCGCTCCGCCTCGTCCAGGAGCGGGTCCGTCGCCGCGCACCATGCGGTCAGCTCCTGCGCGGGCTCGTCGGCGGGCCGCAGCGGCGGCGGCAGCGCCACGTCCGCGCCGAGCTTGGCGCGGGTCTCGGCGAGCGCCGCGATGCGCGCGTTGCGCTCCACCACCTCGCGCAGCGCCCGCTCGTGCGTGCGGACCTCGGCGAGCGCCGCCTCCCGAGCCTCCGCCCGCCCCGCGGCGAGCGCCGCCAGCGCCTGCGCGCCGCGTCCCGCCGCGTCGCCGCCGCGCCCGAGCACCCGGTTCATGCCCAGGGTCAGCACGACCGCCGCGTCCAGCACGATGTCGGCCTCGACGCCGCTGCTCATGTGGGGGTCCCTCCGGGGTGGCTCGTGCGGGCCTGCTGCCAGCGGTGCATCCGGACACCGGCCGCCACGCCGTGCGCCACGGCCCCGGCGACCATCACCAGCACCCACAGCACGCTCGCGATGGACGTCAGCGCCGCCGCCAGCAGAAGCAGGAGCAGCAGCGGCACCGTACCGGCGAGGAGCAGGAACCCGCACCCCCGCCGGTCGTTGCGGCGCGCGGCCCCCGACATCGTCCGCGACGCCTTGGACAGCCCGCGGCCGCCCGCGCCCAGCACCTTCGATATCAGCGACCACGGCCCGTAGGGGAGATAGTCGCCGCCCTGCGCGCGCGCCAGCATCACCTCGGCGCCGCACTGCACGCCCCACGCGATGACCGCGAGGACGGCGAGCGCCGCGAACGGCACACCGCCGCCCGACGACGCGTGCAGCCCCACCGACGTCGTCCCGTCGTCGTGCTTCCCCGCGCCGAACAGGCTGCCGACGACCCAGCTGCCCGCCAGCCAGATCGCGAGGATCGGCAGCGACCACACGACCGCCCGCGTCACCGCCGCGCCGCGACCGGCGAGGCGCTGCCGCTCCCGGTCCGCCCACTGCGCCTGCAGCGCCTCCGAGCGCCGCGCCGCGGCGTGCCGGTCGCGCGCCCTCGCCTCCGCCTCCACTACGGCCTCCGGCAGCGCGCGCGCGACCGCGAGAAGCCGCAGCGGATCGTCGCCCGCCCCGTCCGCCATCCACGTGAACCACGGCACCGGCTCCGGGACGGCCTCCCGGGCCCGCGCCGCGCTTTCCGCCAGCGACCGGTGCGTCTCCGCCGGACGGGCCGCCAGCGCGAGCAGCGCAAGCAGGACCGCCGGCGGGTTCCCGGCCTCCGCGTCCGGCAGCCGCGCCGCCAGCCCGGCGGGCGTCGCGTCCTGCCCGCGCAGCCAGCGCGCGAGGTCGTTCCACGCCGCGACGTTGGCGCGCCACTGGCCGTCGATCCCGGCCAGGTCCCCGGCGCCCGCGAAACCCGCCAGGACGCGCAGCAGGCCGTGCTCCCACAGGTCCCGGCCGATCTGGCACGCAACGCGATGGTCGGGATGGCGGGGATCGTCCGCGAGGGCGGCGAGCGCCGGCAGGTCCCCGGCGGACGTCCTGCGGCCGAGGTAGTGCGGCGGGAGTTCCGGATCCAGCCACAGCACGAGGTGCAGCAGCTTCACGTCCGGCGGCAGCGCCGCGGTGAGCGGGCCGTCGACCAGCGCGATGCGGCTGTCGTCCGGCACGTCCGCGAGCCAGTCCCGAAGGCTCCGCCACGCCTCACCGGACTCGCCGCGCCCGAAGAAGTACTGCGCGGCATGCTCCCAGTTCTCCACCAGCGCGCGCGCCAGCTCGTCACGCCTCGCATAGCGCGCGCCGTGGAACGGCAGTCCGACGCCCGGCTGCGCGGTCTCCTCCATGACCTGCGGGGACCCGCCGTCCAGCCACTCGGCGACCTCCACGCCGGTCCACCTGCGCCGCGGATCCCGCGTCAGCAGGCCCTGGCAGAGCAGCCGCAGCCGCGCGTCCGGCACGTCGTCCGCGCTCACCGGACGCGTCGCCAGATGGTCGACCACCACGGTCTCGCTCAAGCCCCGGAACGGCGCACGGCCCGTCGCGCACTCCCGCACGATCATCCCGAGCGACCACCAGTCCCGGGCCGGCGACACCTGCCCCGACAGCGACTCCGGCGCCGCGTACGCCAGCGTCCGCGACGACGACGCGAACACCACGCTCTCGTCGAGCACCTTGCTCAACCCGAAGTCGGCGATCGCCAGCCGCAGCGGCTCCGCCTCCAGGACCAGCACGTTCTCCGGCTTCAGGTCCCGGTGCACGATGCCCGCCCGGTGCAGCGCCGCCAAACCGTCCGCCAACTGCGCCGCGATCTCCGTCACGGTCCCGTCGGGGAGGGGGCCGTCGATGAGGTTGCGCAGGTTGCCGTCCGGCGCGTACGCGGTGACCTCGTAGTCACGGCCGTCCGCGTGGCCCGTCTCCAGAATCCGCAGCACGTGCGGCGAATCCAGCCCGGGCAGTTTCGCCCACACGTCGCGGTCGGCGTGGTACCCGCGGCGGAACACCTTCGCTACGAACCGGTCGCCGCTCCCGTCCCGCACCAGCAGCAGGTCCGACTCGGCGCCCTGCACCGGCAGCTCCGCGACCGCCTCGTACCGCTCCGCCAGCGCCGCGGGCAGGCGCATCAGCGGATCGCCGGCCGCCTCCCCGTCCCGCCGCGTCGTCCCCGGCCCGGACGCGGGCGGCGTGCGCGGCGCGGGCACCCGCTCGTCCCGCCGCGTCGCCCCGGCGTCCCGCCGCGTGTCCCGCGGCCCGCTCCCGGCGGATCCGGCCTCGCCGGACCCGGTCGCGTCGAACTCGCCCACCGCAGCCCCGTCTAGTCCTTGTCCTTGATGACCCGCAGGTACTCACTGATCTTGAACTGGTTGATCAGGAACTCCAGGACCATCCGGGTGGCCAGCAATTGGGAGATCCACAGCAGCGGGGTCGCGATGAGCGTGAGCAGCCCCAGCGTCGTGTTCCATTCCAGGAACGCCACGCCATACCAGGCGACCAGCAAGGCCAGCAGCGTTATCAGGACCAGTGCCAGCCGATAGATGATCTTGATCATCTGGGTGGTGACCATATGGTCGAAATTGGTGTCGAACAATGCACTGAGCAGGCCCTTGGACTGCGGGTCGCGGGGTGGGGGCTGCCAGCTCTGGGGCTGTTCGTAGGGGCCGGTGCCGAACGGGCTGGACGGGCGGGGGCCGGGGATCGGGCCGGGCTGCTGCTGTGGCGGCGGGCCGTACGGTCCACCCGGCGGGCCCGGCGGGGGGCCCGGTGGGCGCGGTGATTGGCCGGGGTCCGATGGGTGCGTCATCGCCGTCGTCTCCAGTCTGGGGCCGCCTATAGGAAGACTCTAGAGCCTGAGCCGGGCGTGCGGCCGGAACGGGACGCGCGGCTCACCGGCCTCGTGCGCGCTTCCCGCGGCGTTTCCGTTCAGGGCGTTGTCCGCGGTGTCGCGGTCGGGTGGTCCGCGGGCGGGTTATCGTGCCGGAAGCTCCCTCTGAGGGCCGGAATGGGCGAGGTGCGATGGTCGCGTTGGTGCTGGTTCCGGCCGGGTTCGTGGTCGGGCTCCTTCTGGCCCCGCTGGCGACCCCGTTCACCGGGGTGATGCCGTGGACGCGGCGGACGGCCATGGGGGTCGTCGCCGCGGCCGTCTCGGGGGTGATCGGGTGGCGGGTCGGGGCGCATCCCGTTCTCGGCGCGCTGCTCTACCTCGTCGCGGCCGGCACCCTGCTGGCGTTCGTCGACGTCGAGGTCAAGCGGCTGCCCGACCGCTTCACGCTGCCCTCCTACGGCGCCGTGGCGGCGCTGCTGGCCGCGGCGGCGCCGTTCACCGGCGGCGGGTGGCGGCATTTCGAGCACGCCCTCATCGGGATGGCGGCGATGTTCGCGCTCTACGCCGTCCAGGCGTTCGCGGTGCCGTCGGGGATCGGGCTGGGGGACGTGAAGCTGTCGGGCGTGCTCGGGCTGTGCCTCGGCTGGTTCGGGGCGCGGGCGTGGGTGACGGGCCTGCTGGCGACCTACCTGCTCGGCGGCGTCATCGCGGTCGGCGTGCTGATCGTCCGGCGGTCCCGCAAGGGGGAGTTCCCGTTCGGGCCGTCGATGCTGGTCGGGACGCTCGTCGGGGTGCTCGTGGCCGCCGGGTAGGGCCCGGGGTCACCGGGTAGGGCCCGGGGGTCACGTGCAGGGGTCCTTCTGGCCCGCCTTGACGCCGCCGGTGATCTTGTTGAGCGTCTGCGGGGCGAAGTGCACGCCGTTCTTGCCGAGGACGAGGCGGACGCCGCCGGCGGGGGCGGAGCCGTCGGCGGTGAGGAGCGCGTCGGGCACGTCGCGGGCCAGCGCGGACGCCTGGGCCTCGGCGGACGGGTTGTAGACGAGCCGGCTCTCGGCGGCGGACGCGGCCTTCTCCGTCTTCTTCGCGACCTTGAAGCCGCGCTTGCCGAGCTGGGCGACGACCCGCTGGACCATGGCCTTCGGGGCGCCCGCCGCGACGACGGTGACGGTGACCTTGCCGGGGTCGGGCGGGGCCTGCTCGGCGGGAGCGGGCTTGGCCGGTTCGGCGGGCAGGTCGTTGTCGTGCCGGATCGCGTCGAAGAGCGGCTTGGCCTCGGCCTGGTTCCACTGGACGCGGTTGGGGTCGGGGGCGTAGCCCTCGACCGGGACCGTGACGAACCGGACCTTGCCGGCGTCCATTCCCTTGAGGCCGTCCGCGAGCTTCTTCATGGTCGCGAGGTCGAGGCCGTCGTCGGTCGTCAGCGACTTGGTCGCGGCCTTGAGGAACTTGTAGGTCTTCGCCGGGTCGGTGAGCACCGAGCCGCTGGTGGCCTTGTCGACGACGGCGGCCATGAACTTCTGCTGCCGCTGGATGCGCTCGAGGTCGGAGCCGTTGCCGAGGGAGTAGCGGGCCCGCACGTAGCCGAGGGCCTGGGTGCCCTTGACGGTCTGCTTGCCGGCCTTGAGGTGCAGTTCGGCGCGGGGGTCGTCGACGGGCTTGGCGACGCAGATCTGGACGCCGCCGAGCGCGTCCACCATCCGCTTGAAGCCGGAGAAGTCGATCTGCACGAAGTGGTCGATGTGGATGCCGGTGAGGCTCTCCAGCGTCTTCCAGGTGCAGGTGGGCCCGGCCAGGGCGAACGCCGAGTTCAGCATGCCGAACTGGGCGGGGACGGTGCCGCCGCCGTCCTTCTCGCACGCGGGGATCTTCACCATCGAGTCGCGGGGGAAGCTGACGCCGACGGCCTGGTCGCGGTTGGGCGACAGGTGCAGCAGGATCGCGGTGTCGGAGCGGGCGCCGGTCACGCCGTCGGCGGCGTACTTGGCGTTGTCGCCGGCGCGGGTGTCGGACCCGAGCAGCAGGATGTTGAGCGACTTGTTGAGCTTCTTCGGCCGGTTCGCGCCGAGCTTGCCGTCGACGTGCTTCTTGTCGATGCCGCCGACGAGGTCGTGGTAGAGCCAGGCCGCTCCGGCGCCGCCGAGCAGGACGACGGACGCCGTGCCGATCGCGGTCCAGCGCAGGATCCGGCGGCGGCGGCCCCGCGCCGCCGCGGCGCGCGAGGGTGGCGCGCCGTCGTCGGCGGGGGCGGGAGTGTCGGTGGTGCTGTCGGCGGCGGCGTCCCCCGCGAGGTCTTCGCGGCCGGGGTCTTTGTCGCTCATTCGTCCAGTTTCGGGCGGGCCCTGTCCGGGGCGCGTGGTCTGGGAGGTCCGTCAGTGTAGGCAGGGGGTGGGAGTCACGTACATCTTGTTGTTTGATGCGCGATACGCCCGATCTGTTGTCATCTTCGGGTGGATTGTGGCCCGGATCCCTTGCCGCGGTGTTTTCCGTACGATCTCGTCCGTGGACGAGGCGTGGGTGATCGGTGGCCGGTTCACCATGCTCGACCGGATCGGGGCGGGCGGGACGAGCCGGGTGTGGCGCGCCTACGACGGGGCGGAACGGCGGTACTGCGCGGCGAAGCTCGTCCGGCGGAGGGGCCCGACGTCGGTGCTGCGGGCGGTCCGGGAGCGGGCGCTGCGGCCGGCGCATCCGCACGTGGTGACCCCGTACGCGTCGTGCGCGGCGGGCGAGGACGTGCTGCTGGCGATGGACCTGGTCAGCGGCGGGTCGCTGGAGACGCTGCTCGGCGACTACGGGCGGCTGCCGCCGGCGTACGCGGCGGAGGTGCTGGACCAGGTGCTGGCCGCGCTGGGCCACATCCACCGCGCCGGGATCGTCCACCGGGACGTGAAGCCGGCGAACCTGCTGCTGGAGCCGAGCCCGGTCGGGGCTCCGCACGTGCGGCTCGCCGATTTCGGGATCGCGCTCGGCGACGACGGCGTGCGCCTCACGACGACCGGTTTCACGGTCGGCACGCCGGGCTACCTGGCGCCGGAGGTGCTCGACTGGAACCGTCCGGGGCCGCGGCAGGACCTGTACGCGGCGGGGATGGTGGGCTGGCGGATGCTCACCGGCGCGGGCGACCCGGAGCCGCGCCAGCGGATCGGCGCGCGGCCCGGCGGCGTGCCGCCGATGCTGTGGACGGTGCTGTCCCACCTGTGCGACCCGGATCCCGAGCGCCGGTTCGTGGACGCCGGCGCCGCGCGCCGTGCGCTGTCGTCCTGCGACCTGGACCTGCGGTTCCCCGTGCAGACCCTCGACGGGGAGCCCCTCCAGATCTTCGACCACCTGGGCCCGCCCCCGCCGCACGCCTGACGCGGGGCCTCAGGTCTTTTCGAAGCTGATGTCGACGCGGCGGTTCTTGGCGCGCCCGGACGGGTCGTCCTTGCCGCCGACGCTGTTGGGGGCGATCGGACGCGTCTCGCCGTAGCCCTTGGCCTCGATCTGCAGAGCGGTGCCGCCGAGGGCGCGGGCCAGCTCGGCCTTGACCGCCTCGGCGCGCCGCTGCGAGAGGTCGAGGTTGTAGGACGGGGAGCCGACCGAGTCGGAGTGGCCGGAGACCCGCACGGTGCCGCGCGCGTCGCGGAGGCGCGGCACGAGGTCGGCGATGCGGCGGCGCGCGGCGTCGGTGAGCGCGGCCTTGCCGAAGTCGAACAGGACGTCCGCGGAGATGTGCACGGTGACCTGCGAGCCGTTGACGTCCTCGGTCTCGAGCGGGACGACGGCCCGGGTGAGGTCGATGCCGCGGACCGCGCCGGCCGCGTCGAGGGTCCGGATGGACGCGGCGAGGTTCGCGTCGGGGACGACGGGGTCGGTGTCGGCTCCGGCCTGCCCGGAGGCCGTGAGAAGGAGGGAGGCGGCCGGCAGTACGGCGGCGGCGAGGGCGATGGTCCGGCGCACGCGGCTCACCTCTCGACGGGGACGTCGCGGAACGTCGGCCATGAGCCGAGCTGGAGGTCGATGCTCTTCACGTTCGCGGGCGGCGCGGCGAACGTGTGGCTGGTCAGGGTGGTCTGCTCGTTCGGCAGGTTGGTCAGGACGTCGTCGCTTTCGAGGCGGCGGCTGCCGGAGTCGGTCACGACGACGTAGCGCTTGAGGTTCACCGGGTCGATCAGCGAGGCGTCGAGGCCGCGCTCGCCGTTGAGGCGGTAGGGCGTCGGGGTGTTGGTGTTGCCGGGCACGTGCGGCGTCCACTGGAGGCTGAGGGTGGCGAGCTTGCCCTTGACCCGCAGGCCCATGACCGCGATGTCGACCTTGGCGCCGGGCGCCATCGGAGTGGTGAAGGTCGCCTTGGCGACGGGCTTGTCGAAGCGGTCGACGCTCGCCTTGCCGACCGATCCTTGTGTCGCGCCGTGGCCGGAGTCGCCGTCGGAGAGGGAGCAGCCGGCCAGCCCGCCGGCGAGGAGGAGGGCGGCCGCCGCCGTCGCGGCCGGGCGGTGTGACAGGCGCATGGACGGCCCTTTCCGTTTCGTCGCATATGCAAAGATCGCTCGCCGTGGCACGATGGTGGCGAGGTCACCGCGCATCATTGCGTTCGAGAATCTATCGTTTGCAACTGTGAAGAGTCAAGAGGGGGCGGCGAAAGTGGGC
The DNA here is from genome assembly GCF_008923365.1 of Actinomadura montaniterrae. Classification (GTDB taxonomy): domain Bacteria; phylum Actinomycetota; class Actinomycetes; order Streptosporangiales; family Streptosporangiaceae; genus Spirillospora; species Spirillospora montaniterrae. The sequence goes on along the minus strand of NZ_WBMR01000075.1, from coordinate 19,026 downwards.
GTTGCCGCGGAGACGGTCGACCGGAACCGGGCGCTCCAGACCGAGTGGTACGGCGAGCCGCTGGGCGACCGCGTCCGCCGGCTCCTGGACCGGCTCGGCCTCTCCCAGTCGGCGCTCGCCGGCGTCCTCGGGCTGTCCGCGCCGATGCTCTCCCAGCTGATGTCGGGGCAGCGCGCCAAGATCAGCAACCCGGCCGTGCTGCACCGGCTGCTGGCCGCCGAGGACCTCGCCGCCGACCCCGGCTTCGACGCGATGGCGGCGGCCGAGGTCAGGGAGCGGCTGAAGGCGATCGGCGCCGAGTCGGCCGCGACGACCTCGGGCCTGCGCGCCGCGACGTCCGGCCGCGTCCCGGTCGGCGGCGCCGCCGACCGGGACACGTCCGGCGGCACCGCGCAGGGTGGTGGCGTCGCGCAGGGTGGTGGCGTCGCGCAGGGCGTCGCGGGCGGCGGGCCCGTGTACGCCGAGCAGCCGGCGCGGCTCGTCCAGGCGCTGCTGCGCGAGGTCGCCTCGGCCGCCGAGATCGAGGCCGCGGCGGCGCTCATCGGCGACCGCTTCCCGGACCTGGCGGAACTGCTCCGCGTGTACGGGAACGGCCGCACGAGCGAGGCCGAGGCCCACTACGCGCGCATCGTCCGGGACGCCCGCGGTCACTGAGCGCGTTCGCCCGCCGCATGCGCGCTCTCGCTGGCCGGATGGCCGCTCGGTCATGCCGCGGCGTGCTCGTCTCGATTCCGCTGGGCCATAACGACTGGTTATGAGAACCGGGCGGTGCAGTAGCGCGTTTCCGGGGCTAAAGTCTGTGGTCAGGGTCACATGCGGGTCTGGCTGTTATGTATGTCACAGCTCCCGCGGGGTGGCGTAAGGTCGCTTCGCTGGAAGCGCACACGAGGCGTCACCGCGCGCATGCGGGACGGCGCCCCAGGCCGGGCGCGACGGCCGCGCGAGTGCGCTCAGACCGTGGTACGGGGACACGACGACCCGAGCTCAGGAGAGCGATCGATGAGCACTATGGAGGCGCCGGCCAAGTCGCGCGCCCAGATCAAGGAACGCACGCTCCGCAAGGACAACTGGCGCCTGTATCCGATCACGACGTTCGTGATCTTCACCGCGTGGGTGGTGTACGCGACCGTCAGGGCCTTCTGGGGCGCGGCGTTCTACGTCCCGCAATACCACTACCTGACGCCGTTCTACTCGCCCTGCCTGAACGACATCTGCAGCAACGTCACCGTCAACGGCCACACGGGCGACGCCGCCGAGTTCGGCACCTTCCTGCCGGCGGGCACCCGCGGCTGGATCCCCTTCGCGATCATCACGCTGCCGTTCCTGCTGCTGTTCCGGCTTACCTGCTACTACTACCGCAAGGCCTACTACCGCTCGTTCTGGGCGTCGCCGCAGGCCTGCGCGGTGCGCGAGCCGCACGGCAAGTACACCGGCGAGCGCCGCTTCCCCCTCATCGGCCAGAACCTGCACCGCTACTTCTGGATGGCCGCGTTCCTCATCTCCGTCATCAACACCTGGGACGCGGTCCGCGCCTTCCACGGCAAGGACGGCGGGTTCGGCATCGGGCTCGGCACGATCATCCTGGTCGCCAACGTGGTCCTGCTCTGGCTGTACACGCTGTCGTGCCACTCGTGCCGGCACATCGTCGGCGGGCGGCTGAAGAACTTCTCCAAGCATCCCCTCCGGTACCGCATGTGGGGCTGGGTCTCCAAGATCAACCAGAACCACGGGACCTACGCCCTGATCACGCTGGGCTCGCTGGTGGTGGCCGACGCCTACGTCGCGTTCGTGGCCGGCGGCGTCTTCTCCGACCCCCGCATCTTCAACTGAGGCCAAAGGATCATGACTGAGATCGAGAGGCACGCCTACGACGTCGTGGTGATCGGTGCCGGCGGCGCCGGGCTGCGGGCGGCGATCGAGGCCCGCCTCCAGGGCAAGAAGACCGCGATCATCTCCAAGTCGCTGTTCGGCAAGGCGCACACGGTGATGGCCGAGGGCGGCGCCGCCGCGGCGATGGGGAACGTCAACCCCAACGACAACTGGCAGGTGCACTTCCGCGACACCATGCGCGGCGGCAAGTTCATGAACAGCTGGCGGATGGCCGAGCTGCACGCCAAGGAGGCGCCCGAGCGCATCTGGGAGCTGGAGCACTGGGGCGCGCTGTTCGACCGCACCAAGGACGGCAAGATCAGCCAGCGCAACTTCGGCGGGCACGAGTACCCGCGGCTGGCGCACGTCGGCGACCGGACGGGCCTGGAGCTGATCCGCACCGCGCAGCAGAAGATCGTCGCGCTGCAGCAGGAGGACCACGCCGAGCACGGCGACTACGAGGCCCGGCTCAAGGTGTGGGCCGAGACGACCGTGACGCGGCTGCTGAAGGACGGCGACCGGATCTGCGGCGCGTTCGCCTACGTCCGCGAGACCGGCAAGTTCGTCGTGTTCGAGGCGCCCTCGGTGGTGCTGGCGACCGGCGGCATCGGCAAGGCGTTCAAGGTCACGTCGAACTCCTGGGAGTACACCGGCGACGGGCACGCGCTGGCGCTGCTCGCCGGTGCGACGCTGCTGAACATGGAGTTCGTGCAGTTCCACCCGACCGGCATGGTCTGGCCGCCGTCGGTGAAGGGGATCCTCGTCACCGAGTCGGTGCGCGGCGACCGCGGCGTCCTCAAGAACTCCGAGGGCCGGCGGTTCATGTTCGACTACGTCCCCGAGGTCTTCAAGAACCAGTACGCCACCACCGAGGAGGAGGGCGACCGCTGGTACGACGACCCCGACAACAACAAGCGGCCGCCGGAGCTGCTGCCCCGTGACGAGGTGGCCCGCGCGATCAACTCCGAGGTGAAGGCCGGCCGGGGATCGCCGCACGGCGGCGTGTTCCTCACCGTCGTCGACCGGATGCCGGGCGGCGCCGCGGAGATCGTCCGGCGGCTGCCGTCGATGCACCACCAGTTCAAGGAGCTGGCGGACGTCGACATCACCAAGGAGCCGATGGAGGTCGGCCCGACCTGCCACTACGTGATGGGCGGCGTCGAGGTCGACCCGGACACCGGCGCGGCGAAGGTGCCGGGGCTGTTCGCGGCCGGCGAGGTCTCCGGCGGCATGCACGGCTCGAACCGGCTCGGCGGCAACTCCCTGTCCGACCTGCTGGTCTTCGGCCGCCGGGCCGGGCTCGGCGCGTCGGAGTACATCGACGCCCTTCCCGAGCGCCCCAGCGTCCCGGAGTCGGAGATCGAGGCGGCGGTCGCGGAGGCGCTCGCGCCGTTCGAGCGGGAGGACGGCGAGAACCCCTACGCCGTCCACGCCGAGCTGCAGCAGACGATGAACGACCTGGTCGGCATCATCCGCAAGGAGGCGGAGCTGCAGCAGGCCATCGAGGCGCTCGGCAAGCTCCGCGAGCGGGTCGCCCACGTCGGCGTCACGCCGGTCGCGGTGGGCGACGACGGGCGCGGCTACCACCCGGGCTGGCACCTGTCGCTGGACCTGCGGAACATGATGCTGGTGTCGGAGGCGGTCGCGAAGGCGGCGCTGGAGCGGCAGGAGAGCCGCGGCGGGCACACCCGCGACGACTACCCGCAGATGTCGGCGGAGTGGCGGAAGGTCAACCTGGTCTGCAGCCTCGCCGGGGACCCGTCGTCCCCGCACGTCGAGCTGAAGCGCCAGCCGATGACGCCGATGCGCGAGGACCTGCTGGGCCTGTTCGAGACCGACGAGCTGAAGAAGTACCTCACGGCCGAGGAGCTGCCGGCCGACGTGGCGGCGGAGGCCGATGCGACCGCCGGGGGCGCCGCTGTGGACGACGAGGAGGGCGAGCAGTGAGCTACGAGGCCAAGTTCAAGGTCTGGCGCGGCGACGACGGCGCGGGCGAGCTGACGGACTACACGGTCGAGGTGAACGAGGGCGAGGTCGTCCTCGACATCATCCACCGGCTGCAGGCGACGCAGGCGCCGGACCTCGCCGTCCGGTGGAACTGCAAGGCCGGCAAGTGCGGGTCGTGCTCGGCGGAGATCAACGGCATGCCGCGGCTGATGTGCATGACGCGGATGTCCACCTTCACCGAGGACGAGACGATCACCGTCACCCCGATCCGCACGTTCCCGGTGATCCGCGACCTCGTGACGGACGTGTCGTTCAACTACGAGAAGGCGCGGCAGATCCCGTCGTTCGACCCGGGCGACGTCAAGCCGGGCGAGTTCCGGATGCAGCAGGAGGACGTCGAGCGCTCGCAGGAGTTCCGCAAGTGCATCGAGTGCTACCTGTGCCAGAACGTCTGCCACGTGATCCGCGACCACGAGGAGAACAAGCCCGAGTTCGCCGGGCCGCGGTTCCTCATGCGGATCGCGGAGCTGGAGATGCACCCGGCCGACCAGGCGGACCGGCGGGAGATCGCGGCGAAGGACCACGGCCTCGGGTTCTGCAACATCACCAAGTGCTGCACCGAGGTGTGCCCCGAGCACATCAAGATCACCGACAACGCGCTGATCCCGATGAAGGAGCGGGTCGTCGGCCGCAAGTACGACCCGGTCGTGTGGCTCGGCACCAAGCTCGGCATCGTCAAGAAGGGCCAGGACACCCCGTCCGCGTGACCCGGTGACGCCCCGAACCGGTGACGGCCTGACCAGGTGACGGCGGGCGGCGACGGCGGGCGGCGACGGCGGGCGGCGATGCCCCCGGACCGCCGCCCGCCGTTCCGCCGTTCCCCATGAACGCCGTGCTCGCCGCCGGGGGCACGGCGCCCCTGTCCACCGTGCCTCCGCGCAAGCCGGGCGCCGGCGGCCTGCCGGCCGCACACGCCGCGATCAACCCTGGCGCCCGCGCGTCCCGCTGAATAGGGAAGAGTGCACACAACGCGTGACAAATTCGTGATTATCCCCCGGGACCCGTGCCGCCGGGTTCCCCTTAGCGTGGTGGGCATGAGCCCCCTCGAACCGGGTTCGTTCCTCGCCGAGCTCACTCCGGCGGAACGCGGCGACCTGGAATCCCGCGGCCGTGTCCGCGACTTCGCCCGGGGGGACACGCTGTTCGTCGAGGGGGACCGCTCCAGCTGGGTCGCGGTCCTGCTGAGCGGCCGGGTCAAGGCGTTCTCCTACCGCGAGCACGGCGGCGAGGCGCTGCTCGCGGTGCGCGGCCCCGGCGCCCTGCTGGGCGAGGTCGCCGCGATCGACGGCCTGCCCCGCTCGGCGACCGTCTCCGCGCTGGAGCCGGCGCGGGCGCTCGCCGTCACGGCCGAGGAGTTCATGGCGTTCCTGCAGGCGCACGGGCGGGTGTCCATCATCATCATGCGGATGCTGTGCCAGCGCTGGCGCGACGCGGACCGCAAGCGCGTCGAGTTCGGCATGTTCGACGCGACGGGCCGGGTGGCGCAGCGCCTCGTCGAGCTGGCGGAGCGGTTCGGGCAGCCCTACGACGGCCGCGCGGGCGCGGCGGGCCGCACCGGCGGGCAGAGCGTCCGGATCACGCTGAACCTGTCCCAGGAGGAGCTGGCCGGGTGGGTCGGCGCGTCGCGGGAGGCCGTCAGCAAGGCGCTGCGGACGCTGCGCCGGCACGGCTGGATCGAGACGGGCCGCCGCCGGCTGATCGTGCACGACCTGCAGGCCCTGCGCCGCCACGCGCGCTGACGGCCGAGGCGGCCGCGGGCGGCGCCGGGGCGGGCCCGTACTCTGTGCAGGATGCAGCTACAGCAGCTCGCCTACTTCGTCGCGGTCGCGGAGGTTCGCCACTTCACGCAGGCCGCCGAGCTCCTGCGGGTGGCGCAGCCGTCGCTGTCCAAGCAGATCCGCGCGCTGGAGACCGAGCTGAACGCGCCCCTCTTCAGCCGCGCGCGGGGGAACATCACCCTGACGCCGGCGGGGGAGGCGCTGCTGCCGCTGGCCAAGCGCATCCTCGCGGACGTGGACACGGCGCGGCTGGAGGTGCAGGAGCTGACCGGGCTGCGGCGCGGGCGCGTCCGGCTGGGCGCCACGCCGTCGCTGTGCGCGGGGCTCCTCGCGGACGTGCTGCGCCGCTTCCACGACGACTATCCCGGCATCCAGCTGCTGGTGGAGGAGGGCGGGTCGCGGGACCTCGTCAAGGAGCTGACCCGCGGCTCGCTGGACCTGGCCCTGGTGATCCTGCCGCTGCACGGCGACCCGCCGCTGGACACCACGCCGATACTGCGCGAGTACCTGGTGGTGGCCTCCCCGGACGGCGACTCCGCGGCGGTGCAGATGCCGCGCCGCTCCTACCTGCGCATCGAGGACCTGCGGAACCGTCCGCTGGTGATGTTCCGGCCGGGGTACGACCTGCGCGAGGCGACGATCAGCGCGTGCCGGGCCTCGGGGTTCGAGCCGCGGTTCGCCGTCGAGGGCGGCGAGATGGACGCCGTGCTGCGGTTCGTCGAGGCGGGCCTCGGGATCGCGGTCGTGCCCAGCATGGTCCTCGCGGGACGGCCCGGTCTGCGCGGGACGCCGCTCGTCCTCGCCGACGAGGAGGCGCGGCGCGGCCACCACGGTCCCGGTCTCCTCCGCACGATCGCGCTGGCGCACCGCAAGGACGTCGACCTGACGCACGCGGCGCGCGCGTTCCAGGACCTGCTGATGACGTTCCTCGTGGAGGCGGGCGCGGCGGGCAGCCTCCCCGCCGGCGTGGAGACCCTCCTCCGCGACTGATGGCGGCGGCGCGTCAGCGCAGGTCGTCGGCGGCCTCGCGGTAGGCGTCGGCGGCGCGCCGGAAGTAGTCGAAGAGGACCGCGCGCTGCTCGGGCGCGTACCCGCCGATGATCTCGCCGATCCGGCGGCGGGCGGGCGCGAGGACGCGGTCCAGGTCCGCGGGCTCGCCGGCGGGCTCGACGATCACCTTGCGGCGGTCGTCCGGGGAGGGGACGCGGCGGACGTACCCGGCCTGCTCCAGCCGGTCGATCAGCCGGGTGGTCGGCCCCGTCGTCAGCCCGGTCCGCGCGGACAGCTCGCCCGGCGTCATGGCCCCGGCGAGGTCGAGGATGTTCAGCGCGTACAGGTCGGTGGCGCCGAGCCCGCAGGCGCGGGCGCCGGCGGCCCCGTGCAGCATGACGGCGCTGAGGTAGCGCCGGTAGGTCTCCGACTCGGGCTCGGGCGTTGACATTGCGACCTCCCGCCACTTAATCTCTTCCTCAACGAAGAGAAATCTTCAAAGCAGAAACTTCTGCAAAGAAGCTATCATGGAGGGATCCGCCATGACCGACGAGACCGCGATCCGCGCCCTGTTCGAGCAGCTCACCGACGCCTGGGACCGCGGGGACGGCGCCGCCTACGGCGCCTGCTTCACCGCCGACGCCACCTACATCACCTATGTCGGCACCCTCTACCGCGGCGCGGAGGAGATCGGCGCCGCGCATCAGGCCCTCTTCGACAGCTTCCTGAAGGGGACGAAGCTGGCCTGCGAGATCGTCGACATCCGGATGACGGCGCCCGGCAGCGCCGTGGTCGTCACGCGCGGCGACACCTACAAGAAGGCGCCCGGCAAGCTGAAGAAGCTGCAGACGAACACCGTGGTCCGCTGCGCCGACGGCCGGTGGCGGCTTGCGGCCTTCCAGAACACCCTGCACAAGTCGCTGATGGAGGCCGTCTCCTTCCGGTTCCAGCCCGCCACCAAGCCCGCCGCGGCGCCCAACACGATGCCCGCCGCGGCGCCGGCGGCCCGCTGATCCGGTTCGGCGGCCCGGCCGCCGAAGGCGTTGTACGGTTGCGGGACGGGCGGCGGGCGGCGAGGGGAGGCCGGTGTGGACGACCGCACCTCCCGGCAGCGCCACTTGGTGAGGCTGCTGGCGGGCTTCTTCGGCTTCGCCCTGACGGCCACCCTGTCCGTCGTCCCGAACGCCGCGGCCGTCGAGATCGTCCGGGTCGGGACGGCAGCGGCGGCGAGCGGCGCCGGCTCGCGGGGCCTCGCGTCCTCGCCCGCCCGCGAACGCCGCTCCGCGCCCGCCTGGCCGCGGTTCTCCGCGGCGGACGTCCACCTCTGGAAACGGCTCGGGTTCGTCTCGCCCGAGCGGCACGGCGACCACTCGGTCCTGCCGTCCGCCGCTCCCGACCTGGCACTCCAGCGGGTCCGCGCCGCGGCCGCCCGGTCGCGCACGGTCGTCCCGGCGTCCGTCCACATCGGCACCGCACCGGTGCGAGGGCCTCCTACCTGCACGGGTTCCTGACGCTCATCTGTCATCGGCCGCAGTAGTCCTGCGGACGCTGCGGCGTCCCCGTATGGAGGTCGGTCATCTTCCGCTTCGCCATGCGGCGAGCGCGCCATGCGCTCGCCCGGTTCACCCTGCCCGCGCACCCCCCAGTGGACGCGGCGTGCTGACCGCGTTCGCCCGCGCGTTCCGGACCCCGGACCTGCGCAAGAGACTGCTGTTCACCCTGTTCGTCGTCCTCGTGTTCCGGCTGGGGCAGAACGTGCCGCTGCCGAACGTGGACGTGGCGGCGCTGAAGTCCGCCGCCGACGCCGCGAAGAAGAGCAACCAGCTGTACGGGCTGCTCGACCTGTTCAGCGGCGGCGCGCTGCTGAAGCTGTCGGTCTTCGCGCTCGGCGTCTACCCGTACATCACCGCGAGCATCATCCTGCAGCTGCTGACGGTGGTCGTCCCGAAGCTGGAGGCGCTGAAGAAGGAGGGGCAGTCCGGCACCACGAAGATCACGCAGTACACCCGCTACCTCACGGTCGCGCTCGCGATTCTGCAGGGCACGAGCGTCGTCGCGATGACGTCCGCCGGGCAGCTGTTCCAGGGCTCGGACGGCATCCTGCACGACAAGGGGATCTTCCCGATCGCGACGATGGTGGTCTGCATGGTCGCCGGGACGGCCGTCACGATGTGGCTGGGCGAGCTCGTCACCGAGCGGGGCGTCGGCAACGGGATGTCGGTGCTGATCTTCACGCAGGTGGTGGCCGTCTTCCCCGGCCAGCTGTGGGGCATCTACCAGGCCAAGGGCGGGTTCGTGTTCGCGCTGGTCATCGTCGTCGGGCTGGCGATCATGGCCGGTGTCGTCCTCGTCGAGCAGGCGCAGCGGCGCATCCCGGTGCAGTACGCCAAGCGGATGGTCGGCCGCCGCGTCTACGGCGGCACCTCGACCTACCTCCCGCTGAAGGTCAACCAGGCGGGGATCATCCCGGTCATCTTCGCCTCGTCGCTGCTGTACCTGCCGCTGCTCGCCACGCGGCTGTGGCCTGACGTGAGATGGCTGCAGCGGATCCAGCCCTACCTGGACCAGGCGAACCCGTGGCACATGGGCGCGTTCTTCGCGCTGATCGTGTTCTTCACCTACTTCTACGTGGCGATCACGTTCAACCCGGTGGAGGTCGCCGGCAACATGCAGAAGTACGGCGGTTTCGTGCCCGGCATCCGGCCGGGACGCCCCACCGCCGAGTACCTCGACCACGTCCTGACCCGCGTCACCGCGCCCGGCGCGGCCTACCTGGGCCTCGTCGCGCTCATCCCGATGGCGGCGCTGACGCTCCTGGACGTCGGCGACCAGTTCCCGTTCGGCGGGACGACGATCCTCATCGCCGTCGGCGTCGGGCTGGACACCGTCAAGCAGATCGAGAGCCGGCTCCAGCAGCACAACTACGAGGGGTTCCTCCGCTGAACGTGGCCCGCCGCCGGGACGCGCCGTCCCGGCGGCGGACCCGCGTCACCGCGGGTTCACAGGTGCGGGGTCAGAGCGGCGAGCAGGTGGCGCTTGGGCTTGGCGCCGACCATCTGATGGACGACCTCGCCCCCCTTGTAGAGCGTCAGCGTCGGGAAGCCGAGGACGCCGTACCGGCTCGCGATGTCGGGGTTCTCGTCGCCGTTCAGCGACGCGATGGTGAGGCGGTCGCCGAGCTCGGCGTCGAGCTGCTCAAGGATCGGCGCGATCATCTTGCACGGCGGGCACCAGTCGGCCCAGAAGTCGACCAGGACGGGGCCCGGGGCGTTCAGGACCTGCTCGTCGAAGGTCGCGCTGGTCACGGTGATCATCGGTCGCCTCCTGCGGGACGGTGCAGCCCGGGCACGCCCGGGCGAGTTGGGCGGCCACGTCGGCGCGGCGCCGGACGAGGGTGGCGATCTCGGCGTCGATCTCGGCGAGCTTGCGGCGGTAGACCGCGACCGGCTCGGGGCACGCGTCGCCGGTGGCGTGCCCGGAGCGCAGGCAGTCCACGAACGGGCGGGTGTCCTCCAGCGTGAACCCGGCCGCGAGCAGCGACCGGATCTGCGCGACGAGCCGCAGGTCGGACTCGTCGTACTGGCGGTACCCGTTGGGCGCGCGGCGCGCGGTGATCAGCCCCTGCTGCTCGTAGAAGCGCAGCGTGCGGGTGCTGACGCCGGCGCGTTCGGCCAGCTCGCCGATCAGCATCGGAGATCCTCCTTCGGTGGCCGTCAGCGACCGTACGCCTTGACGTGCGCGTCAAGGTCAAGCGGGCGCGTCAAGGTCGAGCGGGCGCGTCAAGGTCGAGCGGGCGCGGCAAGGTCGAGCGGCGCGGGGTCGGGACGGGCGTCGAAGGACTCCCGGGCGGTGAGGATGTCGCCCACGTTGGCGATGGCCCAGTCGGCGATGGCGCTGGTCAGGCGGCCGGCCTCGGCGCCGAGCGGGGTGAGGCCGTACTCGACGCGCGGCGGGACGGTCGGGTAGACGGTGCGGCTGACGAGGCCGTCGCGTTCGAGGGCGCGCAGGGTCTGGGTGAGCATCTTCTGGGTGATGCCGTCGAGGGCGCGGCGCATCTCGTTGAAGCGCATCGGCCCGTCGCTGCGGCGGAGGGCGCCGAGCACGTAGAGCGTCCACTTGTTCGCGAGGACCTCGATGACCGTGCGGGACGGGCAGTCGCGGCGGTAGGTCAGGGGCCAGCGATCACTCGGGGTGGTATCCACAAGGTACCTGGATATCAAACAGGTGCCTTCTTCACAACGGGTACCGGGCTCCTCCAGCATGGACGCCGGGCGGCCGGGCGGCCGCGGGGAAGGGGTGCCGGAGATGCGTGCTGTGGTCCAGCGGACGTGGGGCGGTCCGGAGGTGCTGGAGGTCGCCGAGGTCCCGCGGCCGGACGCGGGGCCGGGCGAGGTGCTGGTCCGGGTCGCGGCGGCCGGGGTGAACCCGGCGGACTGGAAGATCCGTTCGGGGGCCGTGCGGAGGCTCGCCGAGCCGCCGTTCACGCTCGGCCTGGACGTCGCGGGCGTGGTCGAGGCCGTCGGCGAGGGCGCGTCCGGGTTCCGGCCGGGGGACGCGGTGTTCGGGAACACGTTCCCGCCGAACGGTTCGTACGCCGAGTTCGTCGCGGTCCCGCAGGAGCGGCTCGCCCGCGTTCCGGACGGCCTGGACCTGGTGCAGGCGGCGGCGCTGCCCACCGCGGTGCTGACGGCGTGGCAGCCGCTGGTCCGGGTCGCGGGGGTGAGCGCGGGGCAGCGGGTGCTCGTACACGCGGCGGCGGGCGGGATCGGGCATCTGGCCGTGCAGATCGCCAAGGCGCGCGGCGCGCACGTGATCGGCACGGCGCGCGCCGCCAAGCACGCGTTCCTGCGCGGGCTCGGCGCGGATGAGCTGGTCGACTACACGGCGGAGGACTTCGCGGAGGCCGTCCGGGACGTCGACGTGGTCCTGGACCCGATCGCCGGCGACTACGGGCCCCGGTCGCTGCGGACGCTGAAGCCCGGCGGGCTGCTGGTCGACGTGCGCGGCACCGGTCCGGACCGGACGGAGGTGCGGCGGCTGGCCGAGGAGCGGGGCGTGCGGTTCGTCGAGTTCGGGTTCACGCCGTCCGGCGCGGACCTGGCGGAGGCCGCGGACGCCGGGGTGCGGGCGGTGGTCGAGGAGGTGCTGCCGCTGGCGGACGCGGCGAAGGCGCACGCGCTCAGCGAGACGGGACGGGTGACGGGGAAGATCGTCCTCGCCGTGTGAGGCGGACCCGCCGGACGAGGTGGAACAGCGCCGCGGGCGCAGCCGCGGTCCACAGGAGAGCGGCGCCCGCGTGCTGGTCGTGCAGCGGAGCCGCGCCCCAGCGGCGTCCGAGGCCCTCGTACCAGCCGCCGCCGAGGACGGTCCCGTCCAGCATGAGGACGATCCCGGCGGCGACGAGCAGCAGTGGCAGGACGACCGGTACGCGCACGCTGCTGAAGAACGCCAGGCCGATCGTGAGGAAGCAGGCCATCGCCAGCGAGTGGAGTGCGTGGTTGGCGAGCGACGCACCGAACAGGGGCGAGACGTAATAGGCGTAGAGGCTCAGAAGGAACAGCGCTGAGGACACGGCCGGTTCTCTGAGGAACCGCACGCCCCGGCTGTCGACGGCGGCGGCGGGCAGCGAGCCCGCAGGTACGAGCTGCAAGGGACGTCCGTACAGAAGCAGTATCGGCGCCACCACTCCGACCAGGACGTGCTGCAGGGCGTGGGCGCTGAACAGGACCATGCTGTAGCGAGCGATGCCGCTGCCCATGGCGAACAGTAGGACGCTCAACCCGGCGGCCCACGCGACGCTACGTCCCACGGGCCAGCTCCCTGCCCGTGCCACCCCGACTCCGTACAGGACGGCGCCGAGGAGGACGAGTACCAGGAACAACGGGTCGATCCACCAGTGCGTTAGGTACGCGGCGACGCCGGCCGGGCCGGGCAGCGGGAAGCCGAGCCGCAGCGCCACCGCGTCGATGGTGCCGGGCGAGACCTCGGGCGGCGGCGTCCGCGACAGGCCGGTCGCGAGCGCCATCGTCGCCGCCATCGTCACGATCTCGGCCGACCCGAGCCGGACGAACGGCCGGGGCGCCGACGCCAGCGCGGGGATCGTGGCGCGGCGGTGCCACCAGCCCATGGCGCCGAGGGCGACGAGCGCGGCGGCCTTCGCCACGATCAGCGCGCCGTAGCGCGATCCGAGGTGCAGGCCGCCGAGCCGGATCCACGCGTTCACCGCGCCGCTCACACCGACGACGGTGAACGCGACCAGCGCGAGCCCGCTGTAGCGCTCCACCACACGTGGCAACCGGTCCCGGATCTCCGGTGCGAGGAGGACGAGCGCCACGAGCCCGCCGATCCACAGCGCGGCGCCCGCGATGTGGGCGGCGAGGCTGAACACGGCGAGCGCGTGGTGGGACCCGGTCGCGGCGTGGCCGGTGAACAGCGGCGGCATCAGCCCGGCGACCGCCGCGAGCAGCAGGTATCCGGCGGCGCCGGGGGCGGCGGGCAGCCGGGCCGTCCACCAGAGCGCGGCGGCGGTCGCGAAGACGAGGACCAGCGCCCGGCCCTGCGGCAGGTCGATGAGGAACGCCCGCAGCATGTCGCCGCTGATCCCGGTGAGACCGATCCCGAACAGGTCGGACACGCTGAACGCCGCGAGCGCGAGCGTGCACAGCGCCCACGCCAGCGCGCTCAGCGACGCCGCCCGCAGGCACCGGCGCGCGGCGTCCGTCGCCGGGACGTACACGGCGGCGGCGAGCAGCCAGCCGACCGTCACGGTGGACGCGGCGTTCACGCCGAGCTTGGCGACGGCGAGGCCGGTCTCGGTCAGCGCGCCGGCCTCCGACAGCCCGGGCGCCGCGGCGGCGCCGAGCGACCCGCCGAGCCGTACGACCAGCGCGAGGACGAGCAGGGCCGCCGCGAGCGCCACCGTCACGAGGAGGGGGCGGTCGGTCCCGGGTGCCTGCCGCGGTTGCGTTGCCACGGCGGAGGATACGCAGGAACCGGGGCGGAAGGTTCAGCGCGCACTAAAGTGTCCGCCATTCCGGCGACGCGTACGGACATCCGGTGAGGGGACGATGAGCGCCAACGACGGTGGCAACACCTACCTCGAGAAGGTCGTCGCGCAGCAGGCCGTCCTGGAGGGCGACCTGAGGTCGCGCCGGTCGGCGCCGCCGCCGCCCGGCGCGGTGCCGCCGCCGGGGCCGCTGGCCAAGCGGGACCGCGTGCTCGGCGGTGCGCCCGCCGCCCCCGAGCACGCCGAAGCGGGCCCGGTCGAGGTGCGCATCAAGGGCTTCTGGCGGTGGAAGAACGTGCTGGTCCCGCCGAACGCCTTCGTCGTGCACACCCGCCGGGGGCGCGCGGAGCCGCTGCACATCGGGCTGGGGGTGTCGTTCCGGTTCAACCCGTCCACGGACTCGTTCCTGGTGGTGCCGGGCGCGACGCAGACCATCCTGATCAACGCGTACTGCATCTGCAGCGAGCTGCAGGGCGTGCTCGTCCAGGGCTACGTCCAGTGGATCATCCAGGACTTCGCGACCGCCTACCGCAAGCTCGACTTCGGCGACGCGCAGGACCCGATGCGGGTGGTGAACCTGCAGCTGCGCGAGCAGGCGGAGGCGGCCATCAAGGACAAGGTCTCCAGCATGGGCGTGCGGGACGTGCTGAGCGACAAGCAGCCGATCATCGAGGAGCTGACCGCGCGGCTGCGCGCCGTCGCCGAGGGCGAGGACCACAGCGACCGCGGGCTCGGGCTGCGGATCGTCACCGTCCAGATCAAGGAGGCGGTGGTCAGCTCGTCGCGGCTGTGGGAGAACCTGCAGAAGCCGTACCGGGCCGAGCAGGGCCGCATCGCGCGGCTGGCGGAGCTGGAGGCGGAGGAGGCCGTCGCGCAGCGGGAGATGGCGGCGCAGCGGGTGAAGGAGACGCAGCGGCTGGAGCACGAGCGGGAGCTGGCGGAGCTGCGGTCGCGCAACGAGGCGGAGCGGTTCGACACCGAGACGGCCGAGAGGCTGCGCCGCACCCGCCGCGAGCACGACGACGCCCGCGAGGTCGCCGAGCTGGAGACGGAGACGACCCGGCACGCGCTGCGGATGGAGCGGGAGCGGCACGCGGAGGAGGCCGAGACGGGACGGCTGCGGATCGAGCGCGACCACGAGCTGAACCGGCTGCGGGTCGAGGGCGAGCTGGCGCTGAAGGAGACGCGGGAGCGGTCGCACCACGAGACGGCGCTGCTGGGCCTGGAGCGCGACCGGGCCCGCGCGGCGATGGACAACGAGCAGACGCCCGCGGCGATCCAGGCGCGGCTGATCACCCGGCTGCCCGACATCCTGGAGCGGCTGCCGAAGCCGGACGAGCTGCGCACCGTCACCGTCAACGGCGCCGACCAGACCAGCGTCGCCGGGCTGCTGACCCAGCTCGCCGCGGTGATCGGCGCGCTGCGCGCCGCGACCGCGGAGGCCCCCTCCGTCACGGGCGGGGCGGCTCCGGAGGGAAGCGGACGGGCAGCGCGGTGAGCGCCCGGTGGAACGGGCCGGGACGCCATTCCAGCTCGTCCACCGGGACGGCCAGCTCCATGTCGGGCAGCCGGTCGAGGAGCTTCTCGATGGCCACGGACGCGATCAGTCGCGCCTGGCCCTTCGCGGGGCAGGTGTGCGGGCCGGCGCTGAACGCCAGGTGGGCGCGGTTGCCCGCGCGCCCGGCGGCGGCGCGCGACGGGTCGGTGTTGGCCGCCGCGTAGGAGATGACGACGGGCTGGTCGGCGGGCAGCAGGCGGCCGTGGAACTCGACGTCCTGCCGCGGATAGGTGATCCCGAAGTTCGCCATGGGCGGGTCGGTCCACAGGATCTCGTCGAGGGCGTCCTCGACGGGGAGGCTGCCGCCGGACAGGTCGCCGCCGAACCGGTCGTCGGACAGCAGCAGCCGCATGCCGTTGGCGATGAGGTTCTGCTCCGGCTCGACACCGCCGCCGAGCAGCGTGACGAGCTGGTGCAGCATCTCCCCGTCGGTCAGCTCGGACGGGTGGGCCAGCAGCCACGACGTCACGTCCGCGCCCGGCTTCTCCCGCTTCAGCGCGACGAGCTCCATCGTCGCGCCGCCCAGCAGCGCGTTGCTCGCCTCGGCGTCGACGCCGTTGAGGATGCCGCCGAGCCCGGTCAGCATCCGCTCGCCGATGTCCGGCGGGCAC
This sequence comes from Actinomadura montaniterrae, assembly GCF_008923365.1. Taxonomy (GTDB): domain Bacteria; phylum Actinomycetota; class Actinomycetes; order Streptosporangiales; family Streptosporangiaceae; genus Spirillospora; species Spirillospora montaniterrae. Next base: position 3,207 of record NZ_WBMR01000075.1, on the reverse strand, counting down.
CCGAACAGCTCCAGCACCACCCGCGTCGGCAGCGTCCGCGCGTATCCGGAGATCAGCTCGACCTCGCCGTCCGCGGCGAAGCCGTCGATGACGAGGTCGGCGTTGCGCTCGATGTTCTCGCGCAGCGCGGCCGGGTCGACGCGGGCCAGGCCGTCGACGACGGCGGACCGCAGCCGCGCGTGCGCGGGGCCGTCCGCGGCCTGGCAGTTCTCCCGCCACATCATCACCGGCAGCACCGGGCAGTCCGCGGGCACGCCCTCCTGCCAGCGGCGCGCGTCCTTCGGGAACGTCGCCGGGTCGCGCAGCACCTCCAGCGCCGCGTCGTAGCCGAGGACGAGCGTCGCCGGGACGCCCGGCGCCAGCTCGACCGGGGCGAGGTCGCCGTGCTCGCGCATCCGCGCGTAGACGCGTTCGGGCGCCTCCGCGAACTCCGGCCCGTACATGGGCACGCGGTCTGCCTCGACAGGCGCTCCGGTCATTGCGGGGGGAACCTCACGGGCAGCGCGACCAGCGCGCGGTGGAAGGGGCCGGGGCGCCATTCCAGCTCGTCCGCCGGGACGGCCAGTTCCATGTCGGGCAGCCGGTCGAGCAGCATCTCGATCGCCGCGGACGCGATGACCCGCGCGTGGCCCTTGGCCGGGCAGGTGTGCGGGCCCGCGCCGAAGGCCAGGTGGGCGCGGTTGCCCGTCCGGGCGTGCGAGGCGCGGGACGGGTCGGTGTTCGCCGCCGCGTACGAGATCAGCACGGGCTGGTGGGCGGGCAGCCGGTGGCCGTGGAAGTCGACGTCCTGCCGGGGGAAGGCGGTGTTGTAGTTCGCCATCGGCGGGTCGGTCCACAGGATCTCGTCGAGGGCGTCCTCGACGGGCAGGCTGCCGCCGGACAGGTCGCCGCCGAACCGGTCGTCGGACAGCAGCAGCCGCAGCCCGTTGGCGATGAGGTTCTGCTCCGGCTCGGTGCCGGCGCCGAGCAGCAGCGTGAGCTGCTCGGCCATCTCGTCGTCGTCGAGCTCGGCGGGATGGCTCATCATCCAGGACGCCACGTCCGCGCCCGGGCTCTGCCGCTTCAGCGCGACGAGGTCCCGCGCGGCCTCGCCGAGCATGGTGTTGGCCTCCTCCGGGGAGACGCCGTCGAAGATCCCGCTCATGCCGCGCACGAGCCGGTCGCCGATCTCGGGCGGGCAGCCGAACAGCTCGCGGAACACCAGCAGCGGCAGCACGCGCGCGTACTCGCCGATCAGGTCGGCCTCGCCCGCGCCCGCGAACGCGTCGATCAGCGTCGCCGCGGCCTTCTCGGTGTGCTCGCGCAGCGCGGCCGGGTCCACCCGGTCGAGGCTCTCCTTGATCACCGCGCGGAGGCGCGCGTGCGTGGCGCCGTTGGTGAACAGGGCGTTGGGCCGGCTCATCATCATCGGCAGCACCGGGCATTCCGGGCCCACCGCCACCTCCCACACCGTGCTGCAGCGCGGGAAGGTCTCGGCGTCCCGCATGATCTCCAGCGCCGCGTCGTAGCCGAGGACGAGCGTCGCCGGGACCCCGGGCGACAGCTCGACCGGGGCGAGGTCGCCGTGCTCGCGGAGCGCCGCGTACACGCGGCCGGGGTCGGCGGCGAACTCCGGCCCGTAGAGCCGCCCGGGCTCGGGCTCGTCGCCGCCGGCGCCGTCCACGGGACGGGTCTGGTCGACGGTCACGGCGCCTCCTGGCCGAGGGCGAGCAGATGGTCGACGAGGGCGATCAGCGCGTGCGTCGACGACGCCCGGTCCCGCGCGTCGCAGGTGACCAGCGGCGTCGACGGCGCGAGGTCGAGGGCCTCGCGCACCTCCGCGTCCGGGAACTCCGGCGACCCGTCGAACCGGTTCACCGCCACCGCGTACGGCAGGCCCTGCTTCTCCACGATGTCCATCACGGCGAACGACTCCTGCAGCCGCGCGGTGTCCACCAGGATCAGCGCGCCGAGCGCGCCGCGCGCCAGGTCGTTCCAGAGCCGGGTGAAGCGCTGCTGGCCGGGCGCGCCGAACAGGTACAGGACGAGGTCGTCGCTCAGCGTCAGCCGGCCGAAGTCCATCGCGACGGTGGTCGTCGTCTTGTCGCGGACGCCGGCCAGGTCGTCGACGGTCGCGCCCGCCTGCGTCATCCGCTCCTCGGTGCGCAGCGGACGGATCTCCGACAGCGTCCCGACGTAGGTCGTCTTGCCGACCGCGAAGTGCCCCACGATGAGGATCTTGACCGCGGTCCGGACGGTCTCGCGCAGGTACGGGCCGCTCCCCGCGAGAGCGGTGTCAGAGGCTGGCGCGGAGTCCATCGAGCACCTCCTGCAGGAGCCGGGTCCGGGACGCCGGGGCGGCCGCCGCCGGCGCGCGCGTGGTGAGGTGCCCGCTGTCGACCAGGTCGGACAGCAGCACCTTCGTCACCCCGACGGGCAGCGCCAGGTGCCCGGCGATCTCCACGACCGACAGCGCGCCGCCCCGGCACAGCTCGACGATCCGCAGCTTCTCCGGGGACAGCCCCGCGCGAGGCAGGTCGCCGGCCGAGATCACCAGCGTGACCAGGTCGAACACGTTGCGGGACGGGTGCGCCCGGCCGCCGGTGACCACGTGCGGGCGCACCAGCGCGCGCTCGTTGCGGCGGCTCATGCGCGGGTGTCCGCGCCCGGGCGCGGCGGGCTGGTCAGCTCCTTGCCCAGCCGCTGCACCAGCTCCTGGAGCCGGAACGACACCGTCTCCATGTCCACGTGCTGCGTCGCCGACACCGCCAGGTAGGCGCCCGGCCCCGCCGCGACGAGGAACACGTACCCGTCGTCGAACTCGCTGACGGTCTGCCGCCACGTCGTGCCCGCGTCGCCGCAGAACTCGGCGGTGCTGCGGGCCAGCGACTGCAGCCCGGACATGCCGGCCGCCTGCCGCTCCGCCTCGTCCCGGCCGATGCGCTCCGAGTGGGCCATCAGCAGCCCGTCGGCCGACAGCAGGATCGCGTACCGCGTCTCGGGCATCCGCAGGGCGTCGTCGAGCATCCATCCGAGCCGGTTCGTGCCGTCGTCCATCGCGCCGTTCCACCCCTCGTTCATGGCCGCAGGTCCTTTCCTTCAACGCCCGGGGGCGGCACCGGAGTGCCGGTGGCCGGCGTGCCCGCGCGGCCGGACCGGGTGCCGCGCTGCCAGGCGCCGAGCCCGGCGGCGGTCTCCCGCGGCGGGCGCACCGGCTCGGCCCAGGTG
>NZ_WBMR01000074.1 GCF_008923365.1 Actinomadura montaniterrae | reverse complement strand
CCTGCGCGGTCGGCAGCGGGTCGGCGCTGACGGTCGCCGGCGTCCCGGACGGCGGGTCGGTGTCGGCGGCGGCCGCCGCCAGGCCCGCGCGGACGCTCGTCCGGCGCTGTCGCAAAAGAGCTCTCACGAGTCCGATCCCCTAAGCCTTGGCCCGGTGGCCACCCCGGCCACTCCGGTGCGGGGATCCTATTGGGTAGTCAGTCCGACACATCCGGTCCCTTATGAAATCGTGACCGAAGTCGCCTTCGGTCGGCTGACCGGCGCGAATTCGATCTTCGGGACGGCGCGGGAAGCGGCACGGGAAAGCGCCTTGGGACGCTTTCCCGTGCCGTCCGCCGGTTCCCGTGCCGTCCGCCGGCCGGTTCCGGGGCGGCCGCGGGTCAGCCGGCGGGCCGGGTCGCGGTCAGGTCGTCGACGGACACGACCGCGGGCGCGTTCGTGGCGTTGCCCGCCAGGTAGGCGCGGATCCCGACCGCGCCCGGGCCCTGCAGCCCGGCCGTCGCGTCGGTGCCGGTCGCCTGCCAGTCCGGTTCGGCGGCGCCGTCCGCCCACACCTTCGCCTTCAGCGTGGTCGGCGACCCGCCGGCCACCTGGAGGCGCAGCCGCAGCGGGGCCCCGGGCCGGTAGGTCAGGCCCGGGACCGTCTGCTCGGTGCCGATGGCCGTCTCGGTGTTGCTCGCGTCGGTGCGGCTGAGCTGCAGCGACACCACACCGGACGGCCGCAGCCGGATCCGCGCCCGGTAGTCGCCCTGTCCGGCGACCCGCCGCCCGAGCGCCCACACGTAGACGCCGTTGCCGGTGCCCTCCTTGTCGGTCGCGACGGTGAACGCCAGGTCGGTGTCCTGCGACGACACCGCGTTCAGGTTCGCGCCGCCGTCGTTCTTCGCGGCAGGCAGCTGGATCTGCCCGGTGCCGCCCACCGACAGCACGCCGCCCGAACCGACCTTGCTCCAGGCGCCGCCGGTGTCGGCGCTGCCCCAGCCGCCGGTGACCGTCCGCCCGAACGCGTCCGACGCCAGCGCCGCCGAGGTGGCCGTGACCGTGTGGACGACCTCGCCGGTCGCGCCCTTGTCGTCGGTGACGGTGAGCTTGACGGTGTGGTCGCCCGCCGACGCGTAGGTGTGCGACGGCTTGGCGCCGGTGCCGGTCGTCCCGTCACCGAAGTCCCACGCGTAGCCCGCGATCGTCCCGTCGGGGTCGGACGACGCCGACCCGTCGAACGCGCAGGCCAGCTCGGCGCACGACGCGGTGAACGCGGCGGCCGGCGGCTGGTTCGGCTTCACCTCGCCGGTGCCGAGGCCGTGGTGGCGGGCGACCTGGTCGCCGGTCAGCGCCCGCGGGTACACCGCGGCCTCGTCGATCGTCCCGTTCAGGTAGTCGCTGGACGGCCGGTTCGGCCAGCCGGACAGGTTGTCGCCGCCGATCCGCCAGTAGCCGGTGTAGCTCTGCGCCGACGTCACGCCGCCGTCGGCCGCGACCTGCGCGCCGTCGACGTACAGCTTCATCCCGGCGCTCCCGTCGAGGGTCCCGACGAGGTGGTGCCACTCGCCGTCGTTCAGCCCCGCACCGCTCTGGACCGTCTTCGCGGCCCCCGGGTAGACGCCGAACACGACCCGGCCGTCATTGGTCATGTACAGGTGCCGGTCGTAGGACGAGCTGTTGCCCGACGCGCTGCCCCCGTACCCGATGATCTTCCCGCCGCTGCCGGACGTCGTCTTCACCCAGGCCTCGACGCTGAAGTCGCCCGGCGTGGACGCGGCGCCGCTGCCCGCCGACGAGCCGAGGAACCCGCCGAAGCCCGCCGCCTTGTCGGCGTCGCCGGAGATCGCGCCGGCCTGGCCCCGGGTGGTGCCGGCGCCGAGCGTCAGGTCGTTGGAGCCGGCGTAGTCGTAGGCGGGGCCGCTCGCCTCGCCGAGCCGCCAGTACGCCTGCGCCCCGTCCGACCGGATCTGGTCGGAGTACGGGCCGGGCGCGCCGTCCGGGGCCGTCACCGCGTTCGACGCGGCGCTGGTCACGGCGTTCCCCGCCGGGTCCACCGCCCGCACCTTGTAGGTGTGCGCGGTGCCCGGCGCGGCGGTGGCGTCGAAGTAGGCGGCGTTCGGCTCGTCCCAGAACGTCGACGTCCGGTCGACCGTCCCGACGGGCGTCGTGCCGCCGTCGCGGAGCACCTGGTAGGTCAGCGAGGCGTTGTCCATGTCCCAGGTGGTCTTCCAGCCGACGCGGACGCTGCCGTCCGCCATCGCGGTCGCGGTCGGGGTGCCGAGGTCGCCGGCCTGCGGGCCGGCCTTGTTCGGCGCCTTCGCCTTCACCGCGAACCGGACGAGCCCGGCCTGCGCCTTGCCGTTCACGCTCGGGAACTCGCCGCCCATCGCGACGTAGTCCGCGTTGCCCGTGACCGCCCACGCCGCCTGGTACTGCTTGGTGAACGACCCGACCGCCAGCCTCGGGAACCAGTGCAGCAGGCTCGGGATCGGCTGCTTGCTGTAGCTGCTGCCCGCGCTCGGATTCCCGTGGTCGGTCCCGGTCGCCGCCGTCGACTCGGCCAGCGCCCGCTGGAACGTCTGCGGGCTGGTGTCGGGCCATGCGCCGAGCGAGGTGCAGTCGTGCGCGTGCGAGACGCTGTAGACGGACTGGTCCTGCACGAACATGCCGTAGGTCGCGCCGTAGCAGTTGTCCAGCCACACCAGGTCGCCTGTGGCCGCCTTGGCGGCGAAACGCCCGTCGAACCAGTGCCAGCCCTCGCCGTCCGCCCCGGCGTACACGGTGTCGCCCGAGACGTAGAGGTCCGTCACGTAGGAGAACAGGCTGCTGCCCTGCTTGGCCGGGATCGGCGTGCTGCTCCACGGCACCGTCCCGCCGCCCGCCGCGTCGACCGCGCCGATGCCGACGTGCTTCTCGCCGTTCAGCTGCTGGAACCGCCCGCCGACGATCACGCGGTCGCCGTACAGCGCGAGCGCGAACACCTCGTCGTCGTCGGCGGTCGGCCGCCACGCGTCGATGTTCGCGCCGTTGGACGCCTGCACCGCCGCCAGCCGCGTCCGCGCCTTGCCGTTCACGTTGAAGAAGTTGCCGCCCAGGTAGACGGTCGAGTTCGTCGCGGCGATCGCGCGCACCTTGGCCGACACGGAGGGAGCGAACGACGTGTCGAGTGCGCCGGTGGCGGTGTCGAACGCGGCGACGTGGTTGCGGGTCTGCCCGTCCACGGCGGTGAAGTCGCCGCCGACGTAGACGCGCTTGCCGTCCGGCGAGGCCGCGATCCGCAGGCCCTGCCCGTTCAGCGCGTGGTCGAAGGACGAGACGAGGTTCCCGGTCGTGAGGTCGAAGGCGAGGATGTTCTGCCGGGCCACCTCCCCGGCCCCGCCCTCCGCGACGCCCGGCGGGCGCGCCTTGGTGAAGTTCCCCGTCGCGTAGACGGTGTTGCCGACGGTGGTCATGCTCCACACGACCCCGTTGACCTGCGCGGTCGGGAGCGGGTCCGCGCTGACGGTGGCCGGCGTGCCCGCCGGCGGGTCGGTGTCGGCCGTGGCGGGTGCGGCCGGGACGGCGGCGGCGCCCGCGAGCGCCGTCGAGAATGCGGTGAAGACGGCTATCGCCGTTTTACGGACGCGCGCCGCGCGCCGGTGCGAAGGTACAGATCTCACTGGGCCGGTCCCCTGCCGTTCGTCTCCGGTGGCCCCCTCGGTCACGGAAGTGAGAGCAGGGTAATCCGCGATTCCTGTTTACACTGTTCTGCCCTGGAACTTTTGTTTCGTTATCACTGATGAGGAGAGAGCCGGATGTCCGATCGGGGAGCGCGTCCGCACAGGCATCTCGCCGCGACGGGCGCCGTCCTCGCCCTCGCGCTGGCGCTGACCGGATGCGGCGGCGGGAAGAAGAAGTCGGCCGACCCGACGCCGCCCCCGCCGCCGAGCGCGCAGCCGACCGAGCAGGCCAACGCCGCCCCGGGCTCCACCGCCCTGAAGTCGTCCGGCGGGCTGCGCAAGCCCGTCACCTACGACGACAAGGTCAGCGTGGCGATCAGCAACATCCGGTACGTCAAGAACAAGGACCTCGGCCCCGGCGAGCTCACCGGCAAGGTGCTCACCATCTTCACGCTGAAGTTCGCCAACGGCTCCGGCAAGCCCCTCGACCTCAACAAGGTGCAGGTCACGGCCGTCTACGGCAGCAAGAAGACGCGCGCCCAGCACACCTCCTACGCCAACCTGAACGACTTCTACGGCACCGTCCCCGCCGGCGGCACCAAGTCGGCGTCCTACGCCTTCGACCTGCCCTCGTCGGGCTACAAGTCGGTCATGGTCGGTGTCAAGTTCGACGCCCAGCACAAGACCGCGCTGTTCGCGGGCGCCCTCCACAACTGACGTTCCGCGAGGTACGTTCGTGGTTCCAGCGTTCCCCGGGGGTTGAGGGTCGTGCCATGCCTAGCTCTAACCGGTCTCGCGGCTCGAGCCGGTCGATGATCGTCAAAGTGCTCGCGCTGCCGGTGATCGCGGCGGTGGGCTTCCTCGGCTGGCAGCTGCCGCAGAGCCACGACCCGGCCCCGGACACCGTGCCCGTGCCGGGCGCCCCGGGCGCCGCGCCCGTGGGCTCCACCGCGTACAAGATCCCGGACGGGGCGCTGTTCGTGTCGCCGACCGGGAACGACGGCGCGGACGGCACCCGGAAGCACCCCCTGCGCACGCTCGCCAAGGCCGTCGCGAAGGCGCGCGCCGGCGGCACGGTCGTGCTGCGCGGCGGCGTCTACCACGAGTCGGTCACCGTCCCCGGCGGCAAGAGGCTGACCGTCCAGTCCGCGCCGCACGAGGCCGTCTGGCTCGACGGCAGCTCGCAGGTCGCCGGCTGGCGGCAGGGGAACCGCGCCTGGGTGCGCGAGGGCTGGACGGCCCGGTTCGACGCCAGCCCGACCTACACCCCGGGCGCCCGGGAGAGCGGCGACTCCGACTTCCGGTTCGTCTCGCCCGACCACCCGATGGCCGCGCACCCCGACCAGGTGTGGCTGGACGGCGTCCCGCAGAAGCAGGTCGGGGCGCGCGGCGACGTCAAGGACGGCACCTTCTACGTCGACGAGGCGTCCCGCCGCCTCTACCTCGGGTCGGACCCGCGCGGCCACGACGTGCGCGCCAGCACCCTGGCCGAGGCGATCACCGTCGGCGGCGCCGGATCCCGGCTGCGCGGCATCGGGGTGCGCCGCTACGCCACCTCCCTCCCCCAGCTCGGCAGCGTGAAGGTCACCGCGCCGGACGTCACCGTCGAGAACGTCGCGGTGAACGAGTCGGCCACCACCGGCCTCAGCGTCCTCGCCGCGCACGCCCGCGTCCGGCACGTCACGACGACCGGCAACGGGATGCTCGGCGTCCACGCCAACTACGCCGACGACCTGCGGCTCGACGCGGTGCGCAGCACCGGCAACAACGTCGAGCACTTCAAGTACTCGCCGGTCTCCGGCGGCGTGAAGGTGACCCGGTCCCGGAAGGTCGCGGTGACCGGCGGCGTGTTCGCCGACAACCTCGGCAAGGGCGTGTGGATGGACGAGTCCGTCTACGACATCACGCTCACCGGCAACCGGATCCTGCGCAACGCCGACCACGGCGTCTCGCTGGAGCTGAGCGCGAAGGCGGTCGTCGCCGGCAACGTGATCGGCGACAACGCCGGCGACGGGCTGAAGGTGAACAACACCTCCGACGTCCAGATCTGGAACAACTCGCTGGCCGGAAACGGCCGCACGATCCACCTCGCGCAGGACGCGCGCAGCCCGTCCGACCCGCACGCGGCGGGCCGCGACCCGCGGCAGAAGACCGCCGACCCGGCGATGACCTGGCGCGTCTCCAAGGTCGTCATCAGCAACAACACCCTCGCCGACGCCCGCTCCGGCACCCCGTGCCTGCTGTGCGTCGAGGACGGCACGCACCGGCGCGGCGCCGGGCAGATGGGCGTCGCGGTCGACGGCAACGTCTACGTCCGCCCGGACGGGAACCCGCGCACGCTCGTGCAGTGGGCGCGCAGCTCCGGCGGGACGACCGACTTCGGCGACCTCGGCCGGTTCCGGTCGGAGACCGGGCAGGAGAAGCGCGGCGTGCTGAAGACGGCCGCCACCGCCGCCGGGCAGGACGGCGAGCTGGAGCGTACCGTCGCCGCCCAGGCGGACGCCGACACCGCGCTCCCCCTCCCCGCCCCGATCGCCGCCCTCCTAGGCAAGCCCACCGGCACCCGCCACATAGGGGCGTTCTAATTGCATTGCCCTTGGCGGTCGGGCCCTGGGGGCCCTCCCTTCAACGGGCACTGCGGCGATCGCTGCATCGCTCCGACTCGCCCTTGGGGGCTCGCTGCGCGATCGGATTCTCGCAAGCTCGAATCCGGCTTCGCACGCGATCGCGACGCTTGAGGTCCGCGACGGCTGGGGTGACGGGCTGGGGCCCTGCGCTCAGAAACGCTGCTGAGGCCTGCGCTCAGGCGTGCTGAGGCCGGCGCTCGGGCTCGCTGTTAAGGGCGCGTCCAGGGGAACTCGCGGCCCAGGATTGCTTCGAGGTCGGCGTTGTAGGGGGCGTAGTGCTCGGCGAGGGCCTGCCGGGTCGCGGGGGCGAGGTCCTGGCTCGGCGCCGCGTTCCACACCTTGATCGCCGACGGGGGCAGCGGCGCGGGCTCCAGCCCGAGGAACGTCGCGACCGTGTCGCACGCGGTCTGCGGGTCGGCGTAGAACTCCTCCGCCGCCAGCACGCAGAACCGCTCCGCCGGGAAGTGCTTCATCCAGCGGCGCAGGTGCGGGGCGTACTCGCCCTGCGCCCGGTACGACTGCTGCTCGTGCGCGTAGCTGGTGTAGCCGGGCTGGCCGGCGATGATCCGCTCCTCCTCGCCGGCGAGCCGGTCCGCCTCGGCGGCCAGGGCCTCCTCGAACGACGGCAGCTCCTCGGCGTTCTGCCGGCGCCGCTCCCGGTAGTGCGAGAACGCCCGCTCGATCGGGTCCCGCAGCACCAGCAGGATCTTCGCGTCCGGGACGTCCCGTCCCGCCCGCTCCGCCGCCAGCGGATGGAACAGGTAGTACGGCGACCCCTCGCCCACGACCTTCCCGGCCCTCCGCGCGGACGCGGGGAAGTGCGACCGGTACCAGGCGGCGCCCTTGTCGTAGTTGGAGTCGAAGTAGTGGACGCCCTTGGTGTGGTTGTCCTTGGGCAGCAGCCGCGCGTTCGGGAACAGCGGCATCACCTGCGGATGCTCCAGCAGCGTGTAGTAGAGCGAGGTGGAGCCCCCGCGCTTCGCCCCGATCAGCAGGAAGTCGGGGCCGGGGCGCAGCGCCGCCGTGCTCATCCCGTACCCACGGATCATGCTGCGGCCCGCGGCGACGACCGGGCCGGGAAGAGTCCCTCGATTCACATCGGACAGATTACCGGCCCGGCGCCCGTATTCTTGGTCTCGTCTTTAACGAGCCCGGAAGGGCGCGGCGGCGGCCGGACTCAGCCAGGGAGGGCCTTCATGACCGTCAAAGGCGTCTTCCCGCGCCGCCGGCCGCCCGCGCCGAGCGCCGGCTGGTGGGCGTTCACGCTGCCGCTCGCCCTGATGCTCGCCAGCGACTACAAGCTCCGCAGCCGCGACGTCGACAACGCCGTCGGCGGCAGCGCCGACCTGACCGTCCTGGTCGAGATCGCGGTCTACGGCGCCGCCGCCCTGTACCTGGTGTGGAAGTTCGGGCTGCGGGCGCCGCGCCGCCGCACCACCGGGCTGCTGCTCGCGGCCTGGCTGTTCTGCGGGTACGTGGCGTTCTCCGCGCTGTGGTCGCCGTTCAAGTCGCTCGGCCTCGTCCGCGGCGTCCAGCTGTTGATCACGATGCTGGTGGCGCACACCGTCGCGACCCGCGCCACCCCCGCCGACCTGCGCAAGCTCGCGCACATCTTCGTCGGGATCGTGCTGGTGTCGGTCGGGATCGGCGTCGCGCACCCGTTCCCCCGGACCCTGCACACCGAGACCCGGTTCAACTGGCTGTACGTCCACCCCGTCATCGCGGGCGTGTACCTCGCCGTCGCGATCCTGCTGGTCGTCGGCTACCTGATCCGGTGGAACCGGCCGGAGGACCGGCTGTGGCACCCGGTCGTCTACTTCGGGGCGCTGGTGGTCCTGACGGGGGCGCTCGTCGCCACCGGGACGCGCGGCGCGGCGCTCGGCTGCGCCGCCGGGCTGCTCGTGCTGCTGGCCACCGCCCGGGGCCCCAAGGGCCGGATCGACGTGATCGTGATGGGCGCCGCCGTCGCCGTGCTGGCGGTGCTGGCGTTCTCCGACAAGATCCTCGCGTTCGTGTCGCGCGGCGAGACCACCGAGCAGCTCGCCACCCTGAACTCCCGCACCGAGCTGTGGTCGCTGGCGATGGACGCGTTCCGGGAGGAACCGATCTTCGGCCGCGGCCTCGGCGCGTCCCGCGGCCTGTTCCTGGACAGCATCGGCCTCGGCGGCGGCCACAACGCGTTCATCAACGCGCTCGTCGACAACGGCGTGGTCGGCACGGTCGCGTTCGCCGCGCTGCTGCTGACGCTCGGGTTCGTGCTGCTGACGCTCTGCCGGCACCGGACGCTGCGCGCCGACGCCGGCATGCTGCTCGGGATCTTCGGCTGCTTCCTCACCGACAGCATGACCACCGAGGGGCTCGCCGCCCCCGCGAACGTGTCGTCGGTGTGGCTGTTCATCCTCGTCGCGTGGGCGGAGACGCTGCGCCGGCAGGGCGGCGACCCGCTCCCCGCCGTCCAGCGGTCGCCCGCGGAGACGGTGGTGGACGCGGCCGGCTGGTCAGGCACCACCGTGACGGCGTCCGCGCAGATAGAACGCGCCGCCGAGCAGCCCTAGCACCACCAGACCGACCAGCGCCCCCGTCCCGATCAGCCCGCCCGGCATGCCGGACTTGGACGGGAACGACACCGGGGAGGTGTCATCGGTCGCCGGCGACGCCGACGCGTCCGGCTCCGTCGCCGCGTTCGCCGCGGGCAGCGCCACCGTCCGGAACACCGGACGGGTGCCCGCCCCCGCCACCAGCACCTTCCGGCCGTCCGACGACACCCCGAACGCGTGCCCGGCCAGCGACGCCGCCGTCTTCACGACCTGCCCGGCGTCGTCCCGGATCCCGCCGAGGATCCGCACGTCCGTGGTCGTCTTCAGGATCACCCGGCCGTCCCGGGTGAAGTCGCCGCCGCGCACCGGGAACGGCAGCGTCCGCAGCCGGGTCAGCGCGTTGTTCGCCGGGCCGAGCACCCCGGGCAGCGCGAACACGGCCGCGGCCGCCGCGTCCCGGGTGATGATGTAGACCCGGCTCTCCGCCGGGTCGGCCAGCAGCGCGGCGCCCCGGTGCCCCCCGTCGGGGTACTTCAGCTTGAACGTCTTGACCGGCAGCGTCCCGCCGGTCAGCGTCTTCGGCTCGGCGACCCGGTGCAGCAGCAGGCTCCCGGCCCGCCCGGCGCTCAGGTCACCGACGAACAGCCCCGACTCCCCGGACCCGTTCTTCACGATCGTGATGGCGTCCCACCGCGCCGCCGCCGCGCCGGACAGCGTGTAGGTCGCGCGGGTGCGGCCCTTGGCGTCCAGCGCGAACAGCCGCGCCCCGCCGGTGCCGGACGCGACCGTCCACCAGATGTCGGGATGCAGCACGCCCGCGACCATCGCGGCGGGCGCGGCCACGGCGGGCCGGAACGCGGTGCGGGCCGCCGCCGTGGTCGTCACGGCGGGGCTCGGGGACGGCGCCGCCTCCGCGACCGCCTCGGGCCCTGTCAGAACCACGAGCACCGCCGCCGCGCCACCCGCGGCGAACCGGAGCCTGAGGGGATGCGTTCTCACAGTTCGACGTCCATCTCTGCCGGGAATCGTGTGGCATTCTTGCGCATGTGGATCCGCTCGGCATTAAAGGTACTTACTCCTTCACCCCCCGCGTACACGGTGACCAGCGGGGATCTTTCCATGAGTGGTTCCGGGACGACGCGCTGCGGACGGTCACGGGACACGGGCTGAACCTGGCGCAGGCGAACTGCTCGGTGTCGTCCAAGGGCGCCCTGCGCGGCGTGCACTTCGCCGACGTCCCGCCCGGCCAGGCCAAGTACGTGACGTGCCTGCGCGGCGCGATCCTCGACGTCGTCGTCGACCTGCGCGTCGGATCCCCCACCTTCGGGCAGTGGGAGAGCGTCCGGCTGGACGACGAGTCGCGCCGCTGCCTGTACGTCGCGGAAGGCGTCGGGCACGCCTTCATGGCGCTCACGGACGACGCGACGGTCATCTACCTGTGCTCGGAGCCCTACGCGCCGGGCCGCGAGCACGGCGTCCACCCGCTCGACCCCGAGATCGGCATCGAGTGGCCCGCCGGCATCGAGCCCGTCCTGTCCGGCAAGGACGCGGAGGCGCCGACGCTCCAGGAGGCCCTCGACGCCGGGCTCCTGCCGTCCTACCAGGACTGCCTCGACCACTACGCCAAGCTCGGGCTGCCGGTCTGACGCTCCGGCCACGCGGCCGTCAGGGACGGCCAGGCGGCGTGCAGGGCGTCCCGCCAGTCCCGCATGGGCGCCAGGCCCGCCGCCGCCCACCGGCCGTGCCCGAGGACGCTGAACGCCGGGCGCGGCGCGGGCCGCACGAACCGGTCGCTCGTCGTGGGCCGCACCCGCGCCGGGTCGTGGCCGAGCAGCGCGAACACCTCGCGGGCCAGCCCGTACCAGGTCGTCCGGCCGGCGTTCGTGCCGTGGTAGGCGCCGGCGGGGGCGTCCGCGCGGGCGAGCGCGATGATCCGGTCGGCGAGGTCGCCGGTCCAGGTCGGCTGCCCGGCCTGGTCGTCGACCACCTCGACGGTGTCGCGCTCCCCCGCCAGCCGCGCCATCGTCCGGACGAAGCTGGGCCCGTGCGCCCCGTACAGCCAGGCCGTCCGCACCACGTAGCCGCGCCCGTAGCCGAGCACCGCCGTCTCGCCGGCGAGCTTCGTCCGGCCGTAGGCGTTGACGGGGGCGGTCGGCGCGTCCTCCGGGTACGGCTCGGTGGCGGTGCCGTCGAACACGTAGTCGGTGGACACCTGGACGAGCTTCGCGCCGATCTCCGCGCATCCCGCGACGAGCGCCCCGACGGCCGTGCCGTTGACGGCCAGCGCCGCGTCCTCGCTGGTCTCCGCGTCGTCCACGGCCGTCCAGGCGGCGCAGTTCACCACGGTGTCGGGCCGGTGCCGCCGCAGCGCCTCGCGGACCGCGTCCGCGTCGGTCAGGTCCAGCTCGGCGCGTCCCGGCGCCACCACGTCGTCGAGGCGCGCGACGAGGTCGGTGCCGAGCATGCCGCCCGCACCGGTGACCAGCCACGTCACGCCGCGTCCTCCGACCGCTTCTTCAGCGGCTCCCACCAGGCGCGGTTCTCCTCGTACCAGCGGACCGTCTCGGCCAGGCCCTCGTCGAACGCCACCTGCGGCGCGTACCCGAGGGCCCGCAGCTTCGCGTCCGACAGCGAGTAGCGGCGGTCGTGGCCTTTGCGGTCCTCGACGCGCTCGACCCTGTCCCAGCCGGCGCCGACCGCGTCCAGCAGCCGCCGCGTCAGCTCCAGGTTCGTCAGCTCCGCGGTGCCGGCGATGTGGTACACCTCGCCGGGCTCGCCGCGCTCGGCGACCACCTGGATGCCGCGGCAGTGGTCGGCGGCGTGGATCCAGTCGCGGACGTTCCCGCCGTCCCCGTACAGCGGCACCGTATGGCCGTCCATCAGGTTCGTGGCGAACAGCGGGATGACCTTCTCCGGGTACTGGTACGGCCCGTAGTTGTTGCCGCAGCGGGTGATGCTGACGGGCAGCCCGTGTGTGCGCGCGTAGGCCCGCGCCATCATGTCGCCGCCCGCCTTCGCCGCCGAGTACGGCGAGTTCGGCGCGAGCGGCGCCTCCTCGTCCCAGGAGCCCTCGTCGATGCTGCCGTACACCTCGTCGGTGGACACCTGCACCACCCGCGGCGTCCCCGCGTCCAGGCACGCCTGCATCAGCGCCTGGACGCCCAGCACGTTCGTCCGCGCGAACTCCGCGCCGCTGGCGATCGACCGGTCCACGTGCGACTCGGCCGCGAAGTTCAGCACGACGTCATGCCCCGGCACCAGCTCCGCGAGCAGTTCCCCGTCGCAGATGTCGCCGTGCACGAACGTGAACCGGCCCTCGACGGGCTCCAGGTTCGCGAGGTTCCCGGCGTAGGTCAGCTTGTCCAGCACGGTGATCTCGGCACCCGCCCACGCGGGAAACGCCCCGGACGCCAGGTCCCGCACATACTGCGACCCGATGAACCCGGCCCCGCCCGTCACCAGAACGCGGGGGGCGCTCATTTACTTATCTGCACTTTGCTGTGATCTCCCAGGACGAGACGGTGCGCCTTCGGCACGCGGGGGGCGGGGGTGACCTCGGCCTCGCGGCCGATCAGCGAGCACTCGATGCGGCCGACGCCGTCGATGGACGCGCCGCGCAGCACGATCGAGTACTCGATCTCGCTGTCCAGGACCGCGCAGTCGCGGTCGATGGAGGTGAACGGGCCGACGTAGGAGTCGCGGACGACCGAGCCGGCGCCGACGATGACCGGGCCGACGACGCGGGACCCCGCGACGCGCGCGCCCGCCTCGACCACGACCCGGCCGATCAGCTCGCTGGCCCCGTCCACCTCGCCCTCCACATGAGGTTCGACGCCCTCCAGGACGAGCCGGTTGACCTCCAGCATGTCGGTGACGTTGCCGGTGTCCTTCCAGTAGCCGGTGATCACCGTGGACTCGACCCGGTGACCGTGGTCGATCAGCCACTGGATCGCGTCGGTGATCTCCAGCTCGCCGCGCGCGGACGGCTTCAGCTCCGCGACCGCCTCGTGCACCGCCGCGCTGAACAGGTACACCCCGACCAGCGCCAGGTCGCTCTTCGGGAACTCCGGCTTCTCCTCCAGCGCGACGACGCGGCCCGCGCCGTCGAGCTCGGCGACGCCGAACGCGCGCGGGTCCGACACGTGCGTCAGCATGATCTGCGCCTGCGGGCGGTCGGCGCGGAACCGGTCGACGAGGCCGTCGATGCCGCCGACGATGAAGTTGTCGCCGAGGTACATGACGAAGTCGTCGCCGCCGAGGTACTCGCGGGCGATGAGGACGGCGTGCGCCAGCCCGCGCGGGGCGTCCTGGCGCAGGTACGTCACGTCGAGGCCGAACGCCGAGCCGTCGCCGACGGCGCCGCGGATCTCCGCCTCGGTATCGCCGACGACGATGCCGACCTCGCGGATCCCGGCGTCCCGGATCGCCTCCAGCCCGTAGAACAGCACCGGTTTGTTCGCGACGGGGACGAGCTGCTTCGCCGAGGTGTGGGTGATGGGGCGGAGCCGGGACCCGGCCCCGCCCGCCAGCACGAGGGCCTTCACGGCGCGACGGCGGAGGTCGGGCCCTGGGGGGCGGGCAGGTGCACGGGGGGCTCCAAAGGGGTGCTTATCGGGCGCCGGTGATCATCCCGGCGCCGACGGTGTTGTTGGTGGCCTCGTCGATCAGGATGAACCCGCCGGTCAGCCGGTTGCGGTTGTAGTCGTCGACGAACAGCGGCTGCGTCACCCGCAGCGAGATCCGGCCGATCTCGTTCAGCCCGAGGCCCTCCGCCTGGTCGTCGCGGTGCAGCGTGTTGACGTCCAGCCGGTAGTGCAGGTCCTTCACCAGCGCCTTCGCGGTGCGGGTGGTGTGCTTGATGACGAGCTTGGTGCGCGGGGTGAGGACCCGGTCCGGGGTCATCCAGCACACCATCGCGTCGAGGTCCTGCGCGGCCTCCGGCCGGTTGTGCGGGCGCGCGATCATGTCGCCGCGGGAGATGTCGATGTCGTCGGCGAGCCGCAGCGTCACCGACATCGGTGCGTACGCCTCGTCGACCGGCCCGTTCGGGCCGTCGATGTGCGTGATCGTCGTGGTCAGCCCGGACGGCAGGTGAACCACCTCGTCGCCCGGCTTCAGCACGCCGCCCGCGACCTGCCCCGCGTAGCCGCGGTAGTCGTGCAGCTCGGGGTCGGTGGAGGCGTGCGGCCGGATGACGTACTGCACCGGGAACCGGACGTCGATCAGGTTGCGGTCGGACGCGATGTGCACGTGCTCCAGGTGGTGCAGCAGCGACGACCCGTCGTACCACGGCATGTTCACGCTGCGCTCGACGACGTTGTCGCCGTGCAGCGCCGAGATCGGGATGAACGTCAGGTCCGTCACCTCCAGCTTGGAGGCGAACGCGGTGAACTCGTCGACGATCCGCTCGTAGACGGCCTGGTCGTAGTCGACGAGGTCCATCTTGTTGATCGCCACGACCAGGTGCGGGACCTGCAGCAGCGTGGTCAGGAACGCGTGCCGCCGGGACTGCTCCAGGATCCCCTTGCGGGCGTCCACCAGGATGATCGCGAGGTCCGCGGTGGACGCGCCCGTCACCATGTTCCGGGTGTACTGGATGTGCCCGGGGGTGTCGGCGATGATGAACTTGCGGCGCGGCGTCGCGAAGTAGCGGTACGCCACGTCGATGGTGATGCCCTGCTCCCGCTCGGCGCGCAGCCCGTCGGTCAGCAGCGCGAGGTTCGTGTACTCCTCGCCGCGGTCGACGCTGGTCTTCTCGACCGACTCCAGCTGGTCCTCGAAGATCGACTTGGAGTCGAACAGCAGCCGCCCGATCAGCGTGGACTTGCCGTCGTCGACGCTGCCGGCGGTCGCGAAGCGCAGCAGATCCATCGTCTTGGCGGACGCGCTCTCGGCGGGCTCGATCGTGCTGGCCATTAGAAGTAGCCCTCCTTCTTGCGGTCCTCCATGGCGGCCTCGCTGGTGCGGTCGTCGGCGCGGGTCTGGCCGCGCTCGGTGATCCGCGTCGCGGCGATCTCCGCGATCACCTCTTCCAGCGTCGCGGCGTTCGACTTCACCGCGCCCGTGCAGGACGCGTCGCCGACCGTCCGGTACCGGACGGACGCCTCGAACTCCGGCTCGTCGTCGCCGCGGTTCGCGAACCCCGTCTCGGCGTCCAGCAGCAGCCCGTCCCGCTCGAACACCCGCCGCGTGTGCGCGAAGTAGATCGGCGGCAGCTCCAGCTCCTCGCGCCGCACGTAGTCCCAGATGTCCAGTTCCGTCCAGTTCGACAGCGGGAACACCCGGACGTGCTCGCCCTGCGTGATCCGCGTGTTGAACAGGTTCCACAGCTCTGGACGCTGGTTCTTCGGATCCCACTGCCCGAACTCGTCCCGGAACGACACCACGCGCTCCTTCGCGCGCGCCTTCTCCTCGTCGCGGCGCGCACCGCCGAACGCCGCGTCGAACCCGTGCTCCTCGATCGCGTCCAGCAGCGGCGTGATCTGCAGCCGGTTCCGCGACGCGCGGCGCCCCTTCTGCTCCACCACCCGGCCGGAGTCGATCGCGTCCTGCACCGACGCCACGACCAGCCGGACGCCCAGCTCGGCGACCCGCCGGTCGCGGTACTCCATCACCTCGGGGAAGTTGTGCCCGGTGTCGACGTGCATCACCGGGAACGGGATCGGCGCGGGCCAGAACGCCTTCTGGGCCAGGCGCAGCATCACGATGCTGTCCTTGCCGCCCGAGAACAGCAGGACGGGCCGCTCGAACTCGGCCGCCACCTCCCGGAAGATATGGATCGACTCGGCCTCGAGGACGTCTAGCTGGGACAGCAGGTAATCGCAACGCTGCATGGTCTAGGGCTCTCTCCACGCTGTTCTGGCAGATGCAACCGGTGGCGCGGGACGGGCGCCCGCGCTTCCCACCGGATCGAACGTCGGCCCGCCGCCGATCAATCCCGCCCGGCGAGGGGCGGTCAGCCGGGCAGGCTGTCGCTCACGTCTCCGATGCCGGTCAGCAGCGTCGACGCCGACACGGGATGGCACACCAGGATATCCGGCAGCCTCGGGTCCTTCCGGTTGTACTCCAGCGGAGCGCCGTCGATGCGCGACGCGTGCGCGCCCGCCGCCAGCGCCACCGCCGCCGGCGCCGCCGAGTCCCACTCGTACTGGCCGCCCGCGTGCACGTAGGCGTCCACCTCGCCGAGCAGCACCGCGGAGATCTTCGCGCCCGCCGACCCGATCGGCACCAGCTCCACGTCCAGGTCCAGGTTCTCCGCGAGCCGCTGCACGAACTCCGGCGGACGCGTCCGGCTCACCGCGATCCGCAGCTTCCCCGCGTCCGGCGCCGGCGCGTGCAGCGGCACCTCCCGCGGCAGGCCGCGGCGCGCGGCGTCGCTCCCCGCCGTCACCGGGTCGGGCTCGCCGGCGTCGTCGCGGACGAGCGACGCGCCGCCGGTCGCGTCGGTCCGCAGCGTCAGGCCCTGCGCCGGCAGCGCCACCGCGCCCGCCGACAGCCGCGCCGCGCCCGCCGCGTCCCGCTCCCACAGCGCCACGTGGACGGCCCAGTCGCGGCGGCCCTCCTCGGAGAACTCCCGGGTCCCGTCCAGCGGATCGATGATCCACACGCGGGACGCCGACAGCCGCTCGGCCTCCCCGGTGTTGCGCGTCGGGGCCCGGTCGTCGCCCCGCGAGCGCTTGCCCGCCACCGACGAGCGGCCCTCCTCCGAGAGCACGGCGTCGCCGGGACAGCGCTCCGCCAGCGCCGCCATCAGGTACTCGTGCGACCGCAGGTCGCCGGTGTCCTTCAGGGCGCGCCCGTCGGCGAAGCCCACCTCGTCCCGCACGCCCAGCAGCAGCCGCCCCGCCGCCGCGGCGAGCTCCGCCGCCAGCGCGTGGTCGTCCGCCGCCGCTCTCTCGGTCATCCGTTGATCACATTCCCGACTCGACTGGTCTGCCCGGTCTACTTTCTCATGCATACCCCACGCCGCCCGGTGCCAGGGTCACGTCCCACCTGGCGAGACCGGGCTGACGGCGGCGCGCCGCCTCTAGTACGCGCCGGAGCCGCGGAACACCGCCGACCACGTCTTCCACATGATCTGCAGGTCCAGCGCCAGCGACCAGTTGTCCACGTACCGCAGGTCGAGCCGGACCGACTCGTCCCACGTCAGGTCCGACCGGCCGCTGACCTGCCACAGCCCGGTCAGCCCCGGCTTCACCACCAGCCGCCGGTACACGTCGCCGCCGTACTGCGCGACCTCCTCCGGCAGCGGCGGACGCGGCCCCACCAGCGACATGTCGCCCCGCACCACGTTGAACAGCTGCGGCAGCTCGTCCAGCGAGTACCGGCGCAGCCACCGCCCCACCTTCGTGATCCGCGGATCCTCCCGGATCTTGAACAGCACGCCGTCGTTCTCGTTGTGCTCCATCAGCGCGTTCTTGCGCGCCTCCGCGTCCTGCACCATCGTGCGGAACTTCAGCACCGTGAACTCACGGCCGCCGCGCCCCACCCGGACCTGCCGGAACATCACCGGGCCCGCGCTCGTCACCTTGATCAGGAACGCGACCACCAGCATCAGCGGGCTCAGCAGCAGCAGGCCCGTCAGCGCCGCCGTCCGGTCGAACAGCCCCTTCAGCACCCGCCGGCCGCCGTCCAGCTCCGGGTGCTCCACGTGCAGCAGCGGCAGCCCCGACACCGGACGGATCGAGATCCGCGGGCCCGTCACGTCCATC
This sequence comes from Actinomadura montaniterrae, assembly GCF_008923365.1. Lineage (GTDB taxonomy): Bacteria > Actinomycetota > Actinomycetes > Streptosporangiales > Streptosporangiaceae > Spirillospora > Spirillospora montaniterrae. The sequence goes on along the minus strand of NZ_WBMR01000074.1, from coordinate 23,262 downwards.
AGCGCCGGCGCGACCACCAGCTCAACGTCGTCGCGCTCGATCTGCCACGCCAGCCGGCGCAGCGCCACCCCGTCCATCTCCGGGCACGCCAGCACCGCCACCGAGTCCGCGCCGATCCGCTCCGCGACCGCCGCCGTCTGCCCGAAGTCGCCGAGCACCGGCACGCCCTCGATCTCGTGGACCGCGTCCTCGCCGGACGCGAGCGCCGGCGGCAGGCACACCGCCACGATGTCCATCCCGTGGTACCGCTTCTGCCGCAGCAGCCGGATCAGGTCCGCGACGGACGTGCGGTGCCCCACCGCCACCACCCGCCGCATGCACTCGCCGTTCCAGCGCTTGCGGTGCAGCCACTTGCGCAGCCGGTACCGCGCGACCAGGTCCAGGAACGTGCCGAGCGGCATCGCCATCACGACGTACCCGCGCGCCACCTCCGTCTTGGTGGCGTACGCCAGGATCGCCAGCGTCGCGGTGAAGATGAACCCCGCCCGCAGGACGCCCTTGAACTCCTCGTAGCCGACGCCGATGTACCGCGGCTGGTACGCCCGGCACAGCGCCAGCATCGGGATCCACAGCACCGGCAGCGCCACCGTCAGCGCGACGTACGGCGCCGTCGGATCGCTCGGCACGCCCGGGAAGCGGAGCACGAACGCGATCACCCCGGCCGCCAGCATGCTGAAGAAATCGAGCCCGCCGGCGAACCGGCGGTACCATCCACTCCAGCTCTGCGCATCCGGGCGACGTTGCTCGTGGCGGATCGGTGACTCGGCCTGAACCTTGTCAACGACGGCCATACGACCTCACCCAACCCATGTAACGCGCGCCCCGAAAAGCTCGATCCACCCCAGAGACGGTTGAACAGCGCTCAAGGTTCACATAAACCGTGAACCTCATCTGCGCAGAATTTTACGATCGTCCCGCCGTGTTCGCCCCATCACGGGCCGCATCCGGCCGATCCCCCGAAGACGCTCGCCGCGCCGCGGAATCAGCCCGCGTGGTACGCGTTCTGCGCCGCCTCCAGGCCCCCGGTCAGCAGCGACTCCACCGCGTCCGCCGCCCGGTCGACCTCCAGGTCCAGCACCTTCCGCTCCGCCGCCGAGAAGTCCTTCAGCACGTACGCCGCGGCGTCCATCCGCCCCGGCGGCCGCCCCACCCCGAACCTGACCCGCAGGTACTCCTTGTCGCCCAGCGACTTCGTGATCGACCGCAGCCCGTTGTGACCGTTGTCACCGCCGCCGCGCTTCAGCCGCAGCGCCCCGAACGGGATGTCCAGCTCGTCGTGGACGACGATCAGCCGCTCCACCGGCACCTTGTAGAAGTCCCGCAGCCCCTTCACCGGGCCGCCCGACTCGTTCATGTACGTCCGCGGCTTCGCCAGCACGGCCCGCACGCCCGCGAGCCGCCCTTCCAGCACGTCGGCCCGCGACCGGTGCGCCTTGAACCTGCCGCCCGCCCGTCCCGCCAGCAGGTCCAGCACCATGAACCCGGCGTTGTGCCGGTTGCCGGCGTACGACGGCCCCGGATTGCCCAGGCCGACCACCAGCCAGACGTCCGCGCTCACCCGATCTCCTCACAGCCGAAGACCCCCGCAGGCGCGCCTGCGGGGGCCGTTCGTCGGTTCTCGCCGTTCCGCGGTGCTACTCGGCGGACTCCTCCGCCTCGGCCTCGGCCGCCTCGGCGGCAGCGGCCTCGGCGGCCTCCGCGGCCTCCACCTCGGCCTCGGTCTCGGTGGCGCCGGCGGACGCGGACGCGTCGGCGATCTGCAGGATCAGCGCCTCCTCGTCGACCGCCAGCGTGGTGCCCGACGGCAGCTTCAGGTCCTTGGCGAGCAGCTGCGTGCCGACCTCGACGCCCTCGATGGACAGCTCCACCGACTCGGGGATGTGCGTCGCCTCGGTCTCCACCGAGACCTGGACGAGCTCCTGCTGCACGACGCCGCCCGCGACGACGTCGCCGACCACGTTCACCGGCAGGTCGACGGTGACCTTCTCACCGCGCTTGACCAGCAGCAGGTCGACGTGCTCCAGGAAGCCCTTGATGGGGTCGCGCTGCACGTCCTTGGGCAGCGCGAGCTCGGAGCCGCTGCCGACGCCCTCGATGGTCAGCAGCACGTTCGGGGTCTTCAGCGCGAGCATCAGCTCGTGGCCCGGCAGCGTGATGTGCTGCGGGTCGGTGCCGTGACCGTAGAGGACGGCGGGCACCTTGCCGGCCCGGCGGGTGCGCCGCGCGGCACCCTTACCGAACTCGGTGCGCGGCTCGGCGGCGATGCGTACCTCGGACACGGCGAAAACTCCTCGTTGTTGCGATCCACGGCCGTCCCGAAGGACGTCCGCTACGGACAGAGCGAATCAGGCGTAGCTCGATGCGTCAGGCGCCTCGAAGATTCTTTGCGTTACCCGGGGAGTACGGACCTGAACGGAGCCGCACTGACGACCCGGGGCATACGCGGATTCAAGAAGTCTAGCCGATCGTTTCCACGCGCAACGCCATCGCCCCCGCGACGACCCGCCGCGGGGGCCCTTCAGAAACGTCCACGACCCGGTCGAGCCGGACACGAACGGCACCCCTCACCCGGAAAGACGATCGTCCCCCCGAGCCCGTTCCCACCCCGCCCGAGCCGTCACAAAGACCCTCGACCGGCCCCCGTGCCCGACGACCGTGCCCGACGACCTCAGCCGACAACGGTGCCCGACGACCTCAGCCGACTCCCCGGCCACGCGACGACCTAGACCGTCGCGATCGCGAGCGAAGCCAAGTTCGAGCGAAGCGAGAACTTGATCGCGCAGCGAGGCCCCCAGGGCCGAGCCGGAGCGATGCAGCGATCGCACGCATTGCCCGCCGAAGGGAGGGCGTTCAACGCCCGACCGCCAAGGGCAATGCAAAACTAACTATGACCGCCGAAGAGGCTGGTGACGGAGCCGTCGCTGAAGACCTCGTTGATCGCACGGGCGATCAGCGGGGCGATGGACAGGACGGTCAGCTTGTCGAACTGCTTGTCCTCGGGGATGGGCAGGGTGTTGGTGAGGACGACCTCGGAGATCCGGGAGTTCTTCAGCCGGTCGACGGCGGGGCCGGACAGCACGCCGTGCGTCGCCGCGACGACGACCTTGTCGGCGCCGTGGTCGAACAGCGCGTCGGCGGCCTTCACGATCGTCCCGCCGGTGTCGATCATGTCGTCGACGACGACGCAGGTGCGGCCCTTGACCTCGCCGACGACGTCGAAGACCTTGACCTCGTTGGCGACGTCGGGGTCGCGCTTCTTGTGGATGATGGCCATGGGGACGCCGCCGAGCCGGTCCGACCAGCGCTCGGTCACCCGGACCCGGCCCGCGTCCGGCGCGACGACGGTCACGCGGGAGGTGTCGAGGCGGCTCTCGAAGTGGTGGGCGAGCAGGTCCAGCGCGAACAGGTGGTCGACGGGGCCGTCGAAGAAGCCCTGGATCTGCGCGGTGTGCAGGTCGACGGTGATCAGCCGGTCGGCGCCGGCGGTCTTGAACAGGTCGGCCATCAGCCGCGCCGAGATGGGTTCGCGGCCGCGGTGCTTCTTGTCCTGGCGAGCGTAGCCGAAGAACGGCGCGACGACCGTGATCCGCTTGGCGGACGCCCGCTTCAGCGCGTCCACCATGATCAGCTGCTCCATGATCCACTGGTTGATGGGAGCTGTGTGGCTCTGGATCACGAAGGCGTCGGAGCCGCGGACGGACTCCAGGAACCGCACGAACGTCTCACCGTTGGCGAAGTCGTACGCGGACGTCGGCGTCAGGTCGACGTGGAGGTTGTCGGCGACCTCCTTGGCCAGGTCCGGGTGGGCTCGGCCGGTGAAGAGCATCAGCTTCTTCTGACCGCTCGCTTTGATCCCACTCACCTCTGACAACTCCCCCTCAATGGAACTGTGCACTCATGTGGGTTGTTGTCCCCACTCCCCGGGCACCACAAGAGTCCCCTCCGTGATGCCCGGTCGTCTTTTGTCCGTGGGGGACGCCGCTGTCCTCCACCTCCCCGCCGCGGGGCGGGGCAGTCATGGGCGCGCCGGGTCGCCGGCGCGGGCCGTCAGGCGGGGTCGTCCCCGCCTTCGGCGGCGCGCCGCGCCGCCTCCGCCGCCTCCGCCGCGGGCGTGCCGGGCCGCCTGCGCTCGACCCAGCCCTCGACGTTGCGCTGCCGCGCCCGCGCGACCGCCATCGCACCCGGCGGGACGTCCTGGATGATCACCGAGCCGGCGGCGGTGTAGGCGCCGTCGCCGACCGTCACCGGCGCGACGATCATGTTGTCGCTGCCGACCTTCACGTGGGAGCCGATCACGCTGCGGTGCTTCTGGACACCGTCGTAGTTCACGAACACCGAGCTCGCGCCGATGTTGGAGTGGTCGCCGATCTCGGCGTCGCCGACGTAGGTGAGGTGCGGCACCTTGGTGCCCTCGCCGATGTCGGCGTTCTTGGTCTCGACGTAGGTGCCGATCTTGCCCTTGCGGGCGAGCCGGGTGCCGGGGCGCAGGTAGGCGAACGGGCCGACGGACGCGTCCGGGCCGATCTCCGCCTCGACGCACACCGCGTTCACCACGGACGCGTCCGCGCCGACCCGGGTGTCGGTCAGGGTGCAGTTCGGGCCGACGCTGGCGCCCGCCTCCAGGTGGGTGCGGCCGTGCAGCTGCGTGCCGGGGTGGACCACGGCGTCCGGTTCGGCGGTGACGTCCACGTCGATCCAGGTGGACGCGGGGTCGATGATCGTGACTCCGGCCCGCATGTGGGCCTCGAGGATCCGGTCGTTCAGCTGGCGCCGCGCCTGGGCGAGCTGGACGCGGTCGTTGACGCCCTGGGTCTCGGCCCAGTCGGCGACCAGGTGCGCGCCGGCGCGGTGGCCGTCGCCGCGCAGGATCGCCACGACGTCGGTGAGGTACTCCTCGCCGCCGGCGTTGTCGGTGGTCACCCGCTTGAGCGCGTCCTCCAGCAGGGTCCCGTCGAAGGCGTACATGCCGACGTTGATCTCGTTGACGGCGCGCTGCGCCTCGGTGGCGTCCTTGTGCTCGACGATCGCCTCGACGCTGCCGTCGGCGGCCCGGATCATCCGTCCGTACCCGGTCGCGTCGGGCATCTCCGTCGTCAGGACGGTGACCGCGTTGCCCGCGGTCTCGTGCGTCCGCACGAGCGCGGCGAGGGTCTCGCCGCGCAGCAGCGGGTGGTCGCCGTTGGTCACGACGACGGTGCCGTCGAGCGAGCCGGTCTGCTCCAGCGCCATCCGGACGGCGTGCCCCGTCCCGCCCTGGACCTCCTGGACGACGGGCTCCACGTCCGGCGCGTGCTCGCCCAGGTAGGCGACGGCCTGCTCGCGGCGGTGCCCGACGACCGCGACGATCCGCTGCGGCTCCAGTTCGCGGGCGGCGGCGAGCACGTGGCCGAGCATCGCGCGCCCGCCCAGCTCGTGCAGGACCTTCAGGGTGCGGGACTTCATGCGCGTGCCCTCGCCCGCGGCGAGAACGATGACGGCGGCCGGGCTGTTGGCGCTCACTAGGAGGCTCCTCGGCATCGCGGACGGGATCGGTGGCGAGCGCGCCCACCTGCGACATCAGGGCATGGCAGGCCGGAGCGCACCCGACACCGGAAGGATACCGCCCGCCGGGCGCGGGTCACCCCGCGGGCCACCTCACCAGGACAGACGCCCCAAAAGACGACAATCCGGCCAAACAGGCTCCCGGGGGAGGAATCGAACCTCCGTTGACTGAACCAAAATCAGTTGTCCTGCCCCTAGACGACCCGGGATGGGCGTTTCGAACCTCTCTGCACGAGAGTGTCGGCTCGCGCGGGACCAACGATACCGAGTGGACCCACGGGGTCCCCACGGCTTTTCCCTCGCCCGCAGGACTTTACCGGCCGAGCCAGCCGGGCAGGGGTTCGCGGGCCTCCAACCAGGCGGCGGGGACGGCCTCGGCGCCGAGATGGGCGGCCACGATCCCGCCGACGATCGCGGACGTGGTGTCCATATCGCCGCCGACCATCACGCACGCGCGCACCGCCGCCTCGTAGTCGGTGAGCCCGGTGGCCGCCGCCCACAGCGCGTAGGGCACGGCGTCCTGCGCCGAGATGCGGTTGCCGTTGCCCAGCTCATGGGCGGCGTCCCGCGGGGACTTGGACAGCAGGCGCATCGACCGCTTCAGGCCGCGGCGACGGCCACCGCCACGGCTCCGGCGATCCCCTCGGCGTGCGAGTGGGTGATCTCGGCGGAAAGGGCCGCCTGGGCCGCGGCGCGGCCGCGCCAGCGCATCCTGGTCGATTTGCCCGAATCGGTTTAGAACGTCTACTACCGAGCACGCCATCTCCGTGTCGTCCGACCACCCCCACGGCGCCGGCGGCACACCCGTCTCCGCGGACACCTGCCGGTTGGCCAGGACGAAGAACTGGTCACCGAAGGCGTCGGCGGTGGAGAGGCCTGTCAGGGAGGCGTGGGCGCGGGCGGGGCGCCCGTCCAGGGTCGGGGGCATGGGACGTCCTTCCGCGGCGGGCAGTGGAGTTTCGCACGAGAGTTTTGTGGCCCATGAGAGAGATTCCCACTGATTTTACCGGCCGTCCCTGTCCAACTTACGGATCCGTAGGTTACGTTGGCGTAAGTAAGCAGCCCCTAGTCGCAGGAAGTGGTGACGCATGACAACGGCTCCGACCATGGCTCCTCCCCGACCCGAACGGCGTCCCGAACTATCCCCCGACCAGCAGGGCAACGCCGAACGCGCGCTCGTCGCGGTGTTCACCGGCGTCCCGTTCCTGGCCCTGTTCGCGGCCGTCCCGCTCGCCTGGGGCAGGTTCCTCGGCTGGACCGACGTCGCGCTCACGGCCGTGTTCTACGTGCTGTCCGCCGGAGGGATCACCGTGGGGTACCACCGGTACTTCACGCACGGGTCGTTCAAGGCGAACCGGGGGCTGAAGATCTTCCTGGCGCTGGCCGGGAGCATGGCCATCCAGGGGCCGGTGATCACCTGGGTCGCCGACCACCGGCGCCACCACAAGCACTCCGACCAGGACTTCGACCCGCACTCGCCGTGGCGGTTCGGGGACGACTGGAAGGCGCTCGCCAAGGGCCTGGTCTGGGCGCACTACGGCTGGCTGTTCGACGCGAACAAGACGTCCAAGCAGCGGTTCGCCAAGGACCTGCTCAAGGACCGCGACATCACCCGGATCCACCTGGCCTTCCCGGGGCTGGTGGCGGTGTCGTTCCTGCTGCCGGCCGCGCTCGGCGGCCTGATCACGATGTCGTGGCTCGGCTTCTTCACCGCGCTGTTCTGGGCGGGGTTCGTGCGGATCACGCTCGTCCACCACGTGACGTGGGCGATCAACTCGATCTGCCACACGTTCGGCAAGGAGGACTTCGAGGTCCGCGACAAGTCCCGCAACGTGTGGTGGCTGGCGATCCCCTCGCTCGGCGAGTCGTGGCACAACCTGCACCACTGCGACCCGACGTGCGCGCGGCACGGGGTGCTGAAGGGGCAGGTCGACATCAGCGCGCGGATCATCTGGGCGTTCGAGAAGGTGGGCTGGGCGCGGGACGTCCGGTGGCCGAAGGACGACAGGCTGTCCGCGAAGCGCACGAAGCAGGCGGCTTGACCGTCACAATTGATCCCGTGACAGATCCCGCTCCCAGGCCCCGCAGAAAGCGGATGACCGGCAAGGAACGCCGCGAGCAGCTCCTCGACATCGGCCGCACGCTGTTCGCCGAGCGCGGCCTGGACGGCACCTCGGTGGAGGAGATCGCCTCCGCCGCGGGTGTGTCGAAGCCCGTGGTGTACGAGCACTTCGGCGGCAAGGAGGGGCTCTACGCGGTCGTCGTCGACCGCGAGTTCGAGCGGCTGCTGAGCCTGGTGACGGAGGCGCTGAACTCGGCGATCCACTACCGCAGCAAGCTGGAGAAGGCGGCGCTGGCGCTGCTGGAGTACATCGAGGGGCATCCGGACGGGTTCCGGATCCTCGTGCGGGACTCGCACGGCGGGACCGGGACGGGCAGCTACGCGAGCCTGCTCAGCGAGATCGCCGGCGAGGTGGAGTACATCCTCGCGCAGGAGTTCGACCGGCACGACTACGACGACAAGTTCGCGCCGCTGTACGCGCAGAGCCTGGTCGGCATGGTGGCGCTGACGGGCCAGTGGTGGCTGGACGTCCGCAAGCCGAAGCGGGAGGAGGTCGCCGCGCACGTGGTGAACCTCGCGTGGAACGGCCTGGCGGGGCTGGAGCCGAAGCCGTCGCTGGACCCGCGGCAGCGCCGCAAGGAGATGGAGCGCGCGGAGAAGCGCGCGGAGAAGGCGGCGGCGAAGGCGGAGAAGGCGGAGGAGAAGGCGGCGGCGCGGGCCGAGAAGGCGCAGCGGCGGAGCCGCCGGGAGGCGGAGTCCGACTTCGTCGACCCGAGCCCGAGCCCGCATCCGTCGGTCTGATCCGTCCGCGGGGCCGGTCGCGCGCGTGGTGCGTGCGGCCGGTCTCGTGCGTCCGGGGGCGGTCAGTCCTCGGGCTGGAGGAATTCGAGGCGGTTGCCGACGGGGTCGTCGGCGTAGAAGCGGCGGTAGCCGGGGAACAGGCCGTCGGGGCGGACGTCGTGGCCGGCGGCGCGGAGCCGGTCGGCGAGGGCGTCGAGGTCGCCGGTGAGCAGGCCGGGGTGGGCCTTGCGGGCGGGACGGAAGTCCTGCTCGATGCCGAGGTGGAGTTCGAGCCCGGGGCCGCGGAACCAGGCGCCGCCGCGCTTGGCGAGCTCGGGCGGCTTCGGGATCTCTTCGAGGCCGAGGACGCCGCCGTAGAAGGCGCGGAGGGCGTCCTCGCTGCCGGGCGGGGCGGCGAGCTGGACGTGGTGGAGGGCGGTGAGCATGCGGGCCTCCTCGCGGACGGGCACCGGCCGGACCGGGCGGGCCGGACGGACGGACGCCGGCGGCCGTCCGGAGTTCGTCCGGGCGGCCGCCGGCAGGGGTCGCCGGCATCGGGTCGCGAAGCCGGGGTTCGGTGCCGGGCCGGGCGGTCTGCGATCATGTCGTGGTCGCGTCCGCGCGGCCTGGATGCCGCCCGCCGGCCGAGCTGGCACACCGCAGGGGAACGAGTCGCTTCCCTCGGCCGGCGGGCGGCACCCCGTCTAGGGGGCGTGGCGTGCGGCGATCACGAACACTCTCCTGAACGGGAAGACGGTGCCGTAGGGGCGGGCGGGGTAGGCGTCGCGGAGCCGGTCCCGGTAGGCGGTGAGGAACTCCTCGGCCTCGCCGGGCGGGAGGGCGGACAGGACGGGGCGCAGCGCGGTGCCCTTGACCCATTCGAGGACGGGGTCGTCGCCGGTGAGGACCTGCATGTAGGTGGTCTCCCAGGCGTCGACGGCGCAGCCGAGGCGGGCGAGCCGGTCGAGGTAGCCGGCGGGGTCGAGGACGGGGTCCTCGCGGACGGTGCCGGCGAGGCGGTCGCGCCAGCGCGGTGAGCGGCAGAGCTCGCGGAGCAGGACGTGGCTCGGCGCGTCGAAGTTGCCGGGGACCTGGAAGGCGAGGCGCCCGCCGGGGGTGAGGGCGTCGATCCAGCGCGGCAGCAGGTCGAGGTGTTCGGGGACCCACTGCAGGACGGCGTTGGAGACGATGAGGTCGACGGGGTGCTCGGGGCGCCAGGCGGTGACGTCGGCGACGTCGAAGGTGAGCCGTCCGGGGATCGCGTGGGCGCGGGCGGCGGCGATCATCTCGGGGGAAGAGTCGAGGGCTCGCACGACCGCGCGGGGCCAGCGGCCCGCGAGGGTCGCGGTGAGCTCCCCGCTCCCGCACCCGAGGTCGACGACGTGCCGGGGCTCGATCGGCCCGAGCCGGCCGACCAGTTCGGTGAACGGCCTGGCGCGCTCGTCGCCGTAGACCCCGTACTGCGCGGGGTCCCACACGGCCTCGGCTTGTCTCGACATCAAGAGACATGATGCCGCGCCCATATCTTGATGTCAAGAATCTTGTCCGCCGCCGCGCCGGGACCGGTCGACCGACAGATGCCCGGCGGGGCGCGCGCTCCGTAGCGTCGGCGGTACGACGTTCGGCGGAGAGGGAGTGGGCGCATGAGCTGGGGTCTGGTGCTGGGGCCGGGCGGGCCGGTCGGGACGGCGTGGCTGGCCGGGCTCGCCGCGGGGCTGCGGGACGCGGGGATCGACCCGGCCGCCGCGGGGACGATCGTGGGCACGTCGGCGGGCGCGATCGCGGGCGCGATGATCGCGACGGGCCGCGACCTGGCGGCGGTCGCGGAGCTGCCGCCGGCGAACGGCCCGCGCCCGGCGCGGGACCCGGCGGTGATGGAGCGGGTGTTCGGGCTGATGCGCGATCCGGCGCTGGAGCCGGACGAGGCGCGGCGGCGGGTCGGGCGGCTGGCGGCGGAGGTCGAGGCGCTGCCCGCCGAGTGGCACCGCAGGCGGATGGAGTTCCTCGTCGGGACGGACGCGTGGCCGGAGGGCCGGCTGCTGATCACGGCGGTGGACGTGGCGTCCGGCGAGCCGGTCGTGTGGGACCGGGCGAGCGGCGTGCCGCTGTCGGCGGCGGTCGCGGCGAGCAGCGCGGCGCCCGGTCACGCCCGTCCGGTCGAGATCGACGGGCGGCTCTACATGGACGGCGCGTTCGGCGGCGGCGCATGGCCGTGGCTGGCTAAGGACGCGGGCAAGGTCGTGCTGGTCGAGCCGATCGCGCACATGTCGGACGGGTCGGGGGGCGACGTGCGGATCGTCGCGGACGCGGCGGCGCTGGAGGCGTTCGGCGGCGACGTCGGCGACGTGACCCGGTGGTCGCAGTGCTACCGGGCGGGCGTCCGGCAGGCCCCCGAGGCGGCGCGGCTGATCGCTACTGTGGCCTGATGCGGAAGCTGGTGCTGGCGTCGGCGTCGACGGCGCGGTTGCGGATCCTGCGGGAGGCGGGCGCCGACCCGGAGGTGATCGTCAGCGGCGTCGACGAGTCGAGGATCGCGGCCGGTTCGGTCGCGGGGCTGGCGGGCGCGCTGGCGAAGGAGAAGGCGGGCGCGGTCGCGGGCGGCGTCGCGGACGCGATCGTGATCGGCTGCGACTCGCTGCTGGAGGTGGACGGCCGGGCGTTCGGGAAGCCTCGCTCGGCGGACGAGGCCGCCGCGTGGTGGACGGAGCGGCGCGGCGTGACGGGCGTCCTGCACACCGGGCACTGCGTGATCGACACGGCGTCGGGGCGGGACGCGCTGGAGGTGGCGAGCACCCGGATCCGGTTCGGCGAGCCGTCCGCCGAGGAGATCGCCGCGTACGTCGCCACGGGCGAGCCGCTGCACGTCGCGGGCGCGTTCACGCTGGAGGGGCGCGGTGCCTGGTTCATCGACGGGATCGACGGGGATCCCGGCACGGTGATGGGCCTGTCGCTGCCCCTCCTGCGCCGGATGTTGGCCACCCTCGGCGTGCCCCTCACGGACATCTGGCCGGTCGGCGCCTGACCGGCAAGGTCAGCGCCTGATCAACCAGTCAGCGCCTGATCGACGAGATCAGCGCTTGATCAGGCCGCGTTCCAGGGCGACGACGACGGCGCGGGTGCGGTCGCTGACGTCGAGCTTGGCGAACACGCGCAGCAGGTGCGTCTTCACGGTCGCCTCCGCGATGACGAGCCGCCGCCCGATCTCGGCATTGGACAGCCCGTCCGCGACCGCGTCCAGCACCTCCGCCTCCCGGGCGGTGAGCGCGACGGGCGCGGGCTGCCGCATCCGCGCGACGAGCCGCTGCGCGACGCGCGGGGCGAGGACGGTCTCGCCGCGCGCGGCGGCGCGCACCGCGTCGGCGAGCTGCTCGCGGGTGGCGTCCTTGAGCAGGTAGCCGACGGCGCCGGCCTCCACGGCGCGCTCGATCTCCTCGTCGGTGTCGTAGGTGGTGAGGATCAGCACGCGGGTGCCGGTGCGGCGGGCGAGGATCTCGGTGGTGGCGGACACCCCGTCCAGCACGGGCATCCGCAGGTCGACGAGCGCGACGTCGGGCCGGAGCCGCTCGGCGAGGCCGACCGCCTCCCGGCCGTCGCCCGCCTCGCCGACGATCTCGATGCCGGGCTCGCCGGCCAGCAGCGCGGCGACGCCGGCGCGCATCACGGTGTGGTCGTCCACGAGGATCACGCGGACCGTGCCGTCGTTCATGGGGTGCCTTCGCGGGGAAGCAGGGCGAGGATCCGGGTGCCCTCGCCGGGGGCGCTGGTGACGGTGAGCCGGCCGCCGAGCTCGGCGAGGCGGCGGCGCATCCCGTCCAGCCCGAACCCGCCGGACGCGGCGCCGGGGGCGAACCCGCGGCCGTCGTCGGTGATCTCCAGTTCGACGCCGTCCGGGTGCGCGGCGAGGACGACGCCGACGGTGGTGGCGGCGGCGTGCTTGCGGACGTTCGCGAGGGACTCCTGGGTGCAGCGCAGCAGCGCGACGCGGGTCGGCTGGTCGCAGTCGACGTCGGGCAGCTCGGCGTCGACGGTGAGGCCGGTGTCCTCGGCGAACCGGTCGAGGGTGCGGCGCAGGGTCGCGGCGATGGAGCCGGCGGCGACGCCGTCGCGCGGGGCGGCGCCGACGAGGACGCGGGCCTCGGCGAGGTTCTCGCGGGCGGTCCGCTCGATGGACACCAGCTGCCGGGCGCTCGCCGCCGGGTCGGTGCCGATGCCCTCGCGGGCGGCCTCGGCGAGGACGACGATGGACGCCAGGCCCTGCGCGAGGGTGTCGTGGATCTCGCGGGCGAGGCGTTCGCGCTCGTCGGCGGCGCCCTGCCGGCGCTGCGCCTCGGCGAGGCGGCGCTCGGCGTCCTCCAGGTCGGCGGCGAGGAGCCGGGCGCGCTCGTCGTGGCGGCCGACGACGCGGGTCATCCAGAGCCCGACCAGGACGCTCGCGGCGTAGCCGGTGAGGGCGGCGACGGTGTTGCCGCTGACGAGCGACCCGTCGGGGTGCCGCTGGACGGCCATGCCCGCGACGGCGGCCGCGGTGGCGAGTCCGCTGAGGGCGATCGCGCGCCGCGGGCCGCCGCCCTGGATCCAGAAGTGCGGCAGGGACACGATCAGCAGCGACGCGGTGCCGTCCGCGAGGTAGGACACCGCGCCGATGCCGGCGGTCAGCACCCCGAGGAACGCGTACCGGCGGGCGGCCGGGTTCCCCGGGAACGTCCCGGTGATCGGGTGGCAGACGGCGAGCACGGCCAGCAGCGCGAGCGTCCCGGACCGGATCCCCTCGCTGCGGTCCCAGGCGGCGATGCCCGGCGGGACGAGCCCGAAGCAGATCCACAGGGCGGTGTACCAGCGGCGCAGCGCCCGTGCCTGGAGCCGGTCGTCGTGCTGTGGCCGTCGCTCCATGCCGGTCAGCCTACTTTCGCGGGGGCGGGCGCCGGGACGGCGGCGGGCGCGGGCCGCGACGGCCACCAGGTGCGTTCGCCGAGGAGCAGCATCAGGGCGGGCAGCACCACGATGCGGACGACGAACGCGTCCACGAGAACCGCGGCGGCGAGCGCGAAGCCCATCTGCTTCATCTCGATGATGTGCAGCGGGATGAAGCTGGCGAAGACGGTCACCATGACGAACGCGGCGCTGGTGACGACGCCGGCGGAGCGTCCGATGCCGTCGAGGACGGCGGTGCGGGTGGACGCGCCGGCGAGCCGGGCCTCCCGGATCCGGCTGATCACGAAGACCTGGTAGTCCATCGACAGGCCGAACAGGATCACGAACAGGAACAGCGGGACGCGGGAGCCGATCGTCCCGGTGGAGGTGAAGCCGAGCAGGCCCTCCGCCCACGTCCCCTGGAACGTCAGGACGAGCAGGCCGAGCGAGGCGCCCGCCGACAGCAGGTTCAGCAGTACCCCGATCAGGCCGAGGACCACGGACCGGAACGCCCACACCGTCATCGCGAACGTGACGAGCAGCAGCGACGCGATGATGAGCGGCAGCTTCCGCTTCTGGTGGTCGGGGTAGTCGGCGTAGCGGGCGACGTCGCCGGTGACGGCGACCTTCACGCCGGGCAGTTTCCCGACCGTCGCGGGCACGTAGTCACCGCGGACGGCCTTCAGCGACGCGACCGCCGCCGGGTCGCTGACGTAGTGCGGGACGGGCAGTTCGAGCAGGCTGGTCCGGCCGTCCTGCGAGGTGCGCAGCTCGGACGTCCCGGCCAGGCGCGGGTCGTGCTGCGCGCGGCGGGCGAGGTCGCCGAGCGCGTCCGCCACCTCGGCCCGCCGGGACGGGTCGGCCTGCACGACGATCTGGTGCATGGCCTTGAGCTCGGGGAACGCGGCGTTGAGCCGGTCGTAGACCTGCATCGCGGGGATGGCGCGGGGGTGGGTCTCGCGGCCCATGTCGGTGAGCTTCAGGCCGAGGAGCGGCGCGGTGAGCGCGAGCATCGCCAGGACCCCGGCGACCAGGGTGACGCCGGGGCGCCGGCCGGTCGGCCGCAGCAGGGCGCGGGTGATCCGCCCGCCGCTCTCCGAGCGCGTCCCGCGCACCGGCCGGCCGCGCCGGATCCGGCGCTCGCGGCGGCGCTCCGCCCACTGGCCGAGCTTGGCGAGCAGGGCGGGCAGGACGGTGAGGGAGCTGAGGACGGCGACGACGGTGACGACGATCGCGCCGGTCGCGATCGAGGAGAAGATCACGTCGTCGGCGAGGTACAGCGTGGCGCTGGACACGGCGACGGCGATGCCGGAGACGACGACGGCCCGTCCGGACGTCGCGGCGGCCAGCTCGACGACGGCGGCGGGCGACAGCCGGCCGCCCGACCGGGCGCGCTCCTCGCGCTCCCGCTTGAGGTAGAAGAGCGTGTAGTCGACGCCGACGGCCATACCGATGAGCAGGATGACGTTGGTGCCGACGCCCGCGTCGGGGAAGGCGTGCGAGGCGAGCATCGACAGCCCGACGGCCGCGGCGATGGACGACAGCGCGAGCAGCAGCGGCACCACGGCCAGCGCCACCGACCCGAACACCACCAGCAGCGTGACCAGCGTGACGGGCAGGGCGATCATCTCGGTCCGCGACAGATCCTTGCCGCGTAGGTGGTCGACGCCCTTGCTGATGGACGGGCTGCCGGTCTCCTCGACCCGCACCCCGGGGTGCGCGGCCTGGACCCGCTCCGTCTGCGCGATCAGCGGCGCGACATGCTTCTTGCCCTCCAGCTCGGGACCGCGCAGGGTGACCTGGACGCGGACCGCCGTCCCGTCCGCCGACCGGATCGGCTTCGACACCGACGCGACCTCCGGCAGGCGCGCCATCCGGGCCGCGGCGTCGCGGGCGGCGGCGCCCGCCTGCGCCGCGTCGAGGCGGCCCGCGCCGGGCTTCGCCGTGATCAGCACCTGCTCGGCGGGCCGCTGCTGCAGGCCGCCCTCGGCCGCCATCGCCTCGGCGCGTCCGGCCTCGCCGATCCGGAAGTCGGCGCTGGTCGCCGCGTGCCCGCCCACCGAGATCCCGACGCCGAGGCACACCGCGACGAACAGGAACCAGCCGGCGATCGCCCGCCAGGGATGCCCGGCGCTCCACCGGGCCATGCGCACAGGAAGATCTCTCATGCCGGAAATGCTTCCGTCGCGACCCCCTCCGGCATGAGCCTCGACCGGCTGAACCCGGTGTCCACCACCCGATGGACATGCGACGACAACCAGTGGTTGTCATCCCTGCTCAATGGCTGTTGGACGGGGGCGTACGGGGTGCGGTCGACTGGGTCCACCGCACCGGCGAAGGGTCGCCGGCGCAGGGAGCGGAGGAGGAGCCGTGAAGGCGTTGGTACCGACCGGCGACGCGCGGGAGACCGTCGCGTTCGCCGACGTCGACGAGCCGGAGCCGCGCCCGGACGAGGCGCTGGTGAAGGTGGCGGCGTTCTCGGTCAACCGCGGCGAGACGTTCCAGCTGGAGGGCGACCGGCCCGGCTGGCGTCCCGGCAAGGACGTCGCGGGCCTGGTCGTCCAGGCCGCGGCGGACGGGTCGGGTCCCGCGTGCGGGACGCGGGTCGTCGGGCATCCGCCGTCGGCGGGCTGGGCCGAGTACGCGGCGGTGCCGGCCGGGTCGCTCGCGGAGCTGCCCGCCTCGGTGCCGGTGGAGACGGCGGCGGCGCTGCCGCTCGCGGGCCTCACCGCGCTGCGGCTGCTGCGCGCCGCCGGGCCGCTCGCGGGACGGACGGTCCTGCTCACGGGGGCGTCCGGCGGCGTGGGGCACTACGTCACCGAGCTGGCCACCGCTGCGGGCGCGGAGGTCACCGCGGTGGCGGCGACGCCGGAGCGGGGACGGCGGCTCGCGGAGTTCGGCGCCGCGGTGGTGCCGGACGCGGCGTCCGCGGACGGCCCGTTCGACCTGGTGCTGGAGTCGACCGGCGGCGCGCAGTTCACCGACGCGCTGGCGCGGCTGCGGCGGCGGGGCACGCTGATCTGGTTCGGGCAGGCGTCGCGGACGCCCGTGACGCTCGACTTCTTCCGGTTCTTCGACGGGCCGGAGTCCGCGACCATCCGGCACTTCCACTACGAGGACGCCGACACCGCGATCGCCGACGACCTGGCCGTCCTGGTCCGGCTCGTCAGCCGCGGGCGGCTGCACCCGGAGATCGGCCGGACCGCCGACTGGGCCGAGACCGCCGCCGTGCTCGCCGACCTGCGCGAACGCCGCGTGCGCGGCAACGCCGTCCTCACCATCGACCGCTGAACGCACACGTACACGAGGAGACCGGCATGAACGCCAAGGACGTCGTCGTCCGCTACGTCCAGGCCGTCGCCGACGGCGACCTGGAGACGATCAAGGACAGCTTCGCCGAGGACGCGACCTGGACCTACCCGGGCGACCTCCCGCTGACCGGCACCTGGAAGGGCCGCGACGCGATCGTCGACGACTTCCTCGGGGCCGCGACCGGGAACCTGTTCAAGCCCGGCACGGCGCCGGAGGTCGCGCTCGTCAACGTGATCGCCGAAGGCGACCAGGTGCTCGCGGAGTGGACGGCTAAGGGGATCACCCGATCGGGCAAGATCTACGACAACCGGTGCGCCGGGATCTACGTCGTCCGGGACGGGAAGATCGTCTCGGTGCGGGAGTACGCCGACACCCAGCACGTCGAGCGAACCCTGTTCGGTTAGCCCCGACCGGCCGCAGGTCCCTCGATATCAAGACAGGTAGGGTTGCGGCATGGAGGATGAGGTCGACCGGCTGGTCGCCGCGTGGCAGGCCGAGCGCCCGGACCTGGACGTCCGGCCGCTGCAGGTCCTCAGCCGGGTGTCCCGGCTGGCCCGGCACCTCGACCGCGCCCGCCGCGCCGTGTTCGCCGCCCACCAGGTCGAGTCGTGGGAGTTCGACGTGCTCACCGCGCTGCGCCGGGCCGGCGCCCCCTACCAGCTGAGCCCCGGGCAGCTGCTGCGGGCGACGCTGGTGACCTCCGGCACCATGACCAACCGCATCGACCGGCTCGCCGCCGCCGGCCTGGTCGAGCGGCACCCCGACCCGCAGGACAAGCGCGGCGTCCAGGTCCGCCTCACCGAGGCGGGCCTGACGCGCGTGGACGCCGCGTTCGCCGACCTGCTGGGCCGCGAGCAGGCCATCCTCGAGGGGCTCAGCCCCGACCAGCGCGAGACCCTCGCCGTCCTGCTCCGCACCCTCCTCATCCCCTTCGACGCCTAGGGCGCCCCGTCAGCGCAGCGCCTCCTCCAGCGCCGCGGCGACGGCGCAGAGCCGCTCCTCGCTCCCCGCCGGGCCGATGAGCTGCACGGACGCGGGCAGGTGCGAGCCCGGCAGCGGGACGGGCAGCGCGAACGCCGGCAGCCCCGCCACGTTGACCGTGCCGGTGAGCATCGTCAGCAGCAGGTCGTCGTCGCCGCCCGGCGGCTCCGGCGCGACCCCGGCCAGCACCGGCAGCGCGAGCACCCCGTGCCGGTCCAGCAGCGCGTCGAACTCCGCCCGGACCGTCTTCTGGAGCTGCTCCGCCCACGGGCGCCGGCCCGCCGCGGCCTCCTTCAGCACGTTGAGCCGCCGGTACATCCGCTCGCTGATCCTCGACGGGTCGCCGAGTAGCGGGCCGTTCTGCGCGTACGCCTCCTCGCCGACGAACACGCCGTTCGCGAGCGCCGCGTCCTGGAAGTGCTCGCACGTCTCGTCGGTGATCGGGCCGAGCAGGCGGAGCGCGTCGTCCACGGCCGCGTCGATCGCCGGGTCCACGTTCGGGACGCGCAGCCGCCCGATCGTCATGTTCGCGTCATAGGCGTCCGGGGCGAACCCCGGCTCGATCAGCCGCATGCCGGTGACGACGGCGGCGACGTCGCGGCCCATCGGCCCGACGGTGTCGAGCGTCGGCGACAGCGGGTACACGCCGTCCAGCGGGACGCGCCCGTGCGTCGTCTTCAGCGACGCGATCCCGCAGCACGCCGCCGGGATCCGCACCGACCCGGCGGTGTCGGTGCCGAACGCGACGTCCGCCTCCCCCGACGCGACCGCCACCGCCGACCCGCTGGACGACCCGCCCGGCACCCGCGCCGGGTCCAGCGGATTCACCGGCGTGCCCGACCACGGGTTGACACCGTCGGCGCCCAGGCAGAACTCGGTGAGGTTGACCTTGCCGACGATACGGGCGCCCTGCGCGCGCGCCGACGCGACAACGGCCGCGTCGGCCGCCGCCGGCTCCGCGCGCTCGGCCACCGCCCGGCTGCCCGCCGTCGTTGGCAGCCCGGCCACGTCGATGGCGTCCTTCACCGCGAGCCGCGGACCGTCCCCCGGCACGTCGTCGATCTTCACGATCCAAGTCGTCATTGCTGGATCATGGCGACTCCGGACGCCGAGCACCAGAGGTTCCGCCCGATATCGGGCGCTGGTCGATGTCCTCGGCGAGCTGGTCGATGTCCTCGGCGGGCTAGTCGATGTCCTCGGCGAGCATCAGCCACTCCTCCTCGACCCGCGCGGCCTCCGCCTGGACCTCCTTCAGCCGCCCGTCCAGCTCCTGGAGCTTGACGAAGTCGGTGGCGTGCGCGGCGAGCTGCTCGTGCAGCTCCGCCTCCTGCCCGGACAGCTTCTCCAGGCGGCGTTCGAGCCGGTCCAGCTCCTTGCGCGCCTTCCAGTCCTGCCCGCCCTTCGGCTTCGGCGGCGCCGCGGCGGGCGCCTCCTGCGCGCGCGCCTGCGCCGTCCGCGCCTGCGCCGTCCGGGTCTGGGCCGTTCCGGCGGCGCGGCGCTCCAGGTACTCGTCGACCCCGCCGGGCAGCATCGACACACGCCCGTCGCCGAGCAGCGCCACCACATGGTCGGTGATGCGCTCCAGGAAGTACCGGTCGTGGCTGACGACGACGAGGGTCCCGGGCCAGCCGTCGAGGAGGTCCTCCAGCTCGGTGAGCGTCTCGATGTCGAGGTCGTTCGTCGGCTCGTCCAGCAGCAGCACGTTCGGCTCGCCCATCAGCAGCCGCAGCACCTGCAGCCGGCGCCGCTCACCGCCCGACAGGTCACCGACGGGCGTCCACTGCCGGTCCCCGGCGAACCCGAGCCGCTCCAGCAGCTGGCTCGCCGTCCACTCCCGCTTCCCGACCGTGATGCGGCGGCGGATCTCCTCCACCGACTCCAGCACCCGCCGGGACGGGTCCAGCTCCTCCAGGTTCTGCGACAGGTGCGCCAGCTGGACGGTCCTGCCCTGCACCACCGTGCCGGACACCGGCGCCACGGAGCCGTCCAGCAGCCGCAGCAGCGTGCTCTTGCCGCTGCCGTTGACGCCGACGAGCCCGACCCGGTCGCCCGGGCCGAGCCGCCACGTCATCCGCTCGAAGATCGCCCGGCCGCCGACCTCGACGGTGGTGTCCTCGATGTCGTACACGGTCTTGCCGAGCCGCGCCGTCGCGAACCTCGTCAGCTCCACCGAGTCGCGCAGCGGCGGCTCGTCGGCGATCAGCGCCTGCGCCGCGTCCACCCGGAACTTCGGCTTGGACGTGCGGGCCTGCGGGCCGCGCCGCAGCCACGCCAGCTCCTTGCGCAGCAGGTTCTGCCGCTTGGCCTCCGTCGCCGCCGCGATCCGGGACCGCTCCGCCTTCGCCAGCACGTAGGCGGAGTAGCCGCCCTCGTACCGCTCGACGCGGCCGTCCACGACCTCCCACGTCCGGTCGGTGACCTCGTCGAGGAACCAGCGGTCGTGCGTGACGACCAGCAGCGCCACCCGGCGGTCCTTCAGGTGCCGGGCCAGCCACGCGATCGCCTCGATGTCGAGGTGGTTGGTCGGCTCGTCCAGCATCAGCAGGTCCGACTCGGGGACGAGCAGCCGCGCGAGCGCGATCCGGCGCCGCTCCCCGCCGGACATCCCGGCCAGCGGCGCGTCCAGGTCGACGTCCGCGAGCAGCCCGGCCAGGACGTCGCGGGCGCGGGTGTCGCCCGCCCACTCGTGCTCGGCGCGGTCCCCGAGGACCACCGACCGGACCGTCGCGCCCTCCGGGAACACGTCCCGCTGCGTCAGGTACCCGAGCCGCAGGCCCCGCGCGTGCGTGACGCGGCCCGCGTCCGGCTCCACCTCGCGCGCCAGCACCTGCACCAGCGTGCTCTTGCCGCCGCCGTTGCGGCCGACGACCCCGACCCGGTCGCCCTCGTCGAGGCCGAGGGACACCGCGTCCAGCAGCGGCTTCGGCCCGTACGCCTTGGCGACGTTCTCAACGTTGATCAGATTCACGACGCCGTCCAGCCTATGGCCCCGCGCGCACCGCCCGTGCAGTCAGCCCTGCGGCGGCGCCCAGCCCTGCCCCTGCTGCCCCTGCTGCCCCTGCTGGTCCGGCGGCCCCTGCGGCGGCTGCGGCGGCTGCGGCTGCCCGTACGGCGCCCCCTGGGGCGGGCCGGGCTGCCCGTACGACGGTCCCTGGGGCGGCCCCGGCTGCCCGTACGGCGGGCCTTGGGGCGGGCCGGGCCTCTGACCGCCCGGAGGCGTATACGCCGAAGAGGACGCGGCGCGCCTGCGCGACGCCACGACGGCGATCACGATCACCACCGGCACCGCGACCACGACGGCGAAAACGAGAAGAATGACCAGCAGTTCGACCACGCTGATGCCCGCTCCTGACGAATGGTTCACTGTCGGTCCCTCAGTCGAAGGCGCCCCGAGTCGGCATCAGCGTAGCGGCGGACGGTGCGGCGGGATCACCGCGTCGGGGGCGTCGCGGCGGATCGCCCGGTCCCGGCGCACGGCCAGGACGGCGAGCGTCGCCATCATCACGACGGCCACCAGGCCCAGCAGCCCCGTCAGATACGTCATCGCTCCACCTCGTCGCGGAATCGGCGTCAATGATCAGGACGCCCGCCGCGCGCGCGGAGTTCGCTTGTGTGCCGAGAGCACACACCGTGATCGGTTCAGCACCCCCCGAGGGGGCCGCCCCCACCCCCGGCCGGCTTCGCCGGATTCAGAGCACGGTGGCGCCGGGCACCGGCCCCTGCGCCCGGACGATCTGCTCCGCCACCCCCGCGCCGTCCAGCGCCACCGCGAGGTCGGCGGCGTCCTCGTCGGTCTCGGCGAGGAACGCGCAGGTCGGGCCCGACCCGGACACCAGCGCGCCGATCGCGCCGAGGTCCCGCCCGGCGTTCAGGGTGCGGGCCAGCGACGGCCGCAGCTCCAGCGCCGCGGGCTGCAGGTCGTTGGCGAGCGCGGCACCGAGCGCCTTCGCGTCACCGGTCGCCAGCGCCGTCATCAGGTCCTCCGCGACCGACGGCCGCGGCGCGCTCTCCCCCGCGGCGTCCCGCAGCCGGTCGCACTCGGCGTACACCGCGGGCGTCGACAGGCCGCCGTCCGCCGCCGCGAACACCCAGTGGAACGTCCCGCGGGTCAGCGCCGGGGTGAGCCGCTCGCCCCGCCCCACCCCGATCGCGGTGCCGCCGAGCAGCGCGAACGGCACGTCGCTGCCGAGCTCGGCGCCCATCTCCATCAGGTCGTCCCGCGACAGCGCCGGCCGCTCCCGGTCGTCCCACAGCCGCGCGCACGCGACCAGCGCGGCGGCCGCGTCGGCGCTGCCGCCCGCCATGCCGCCCGCGACCGGGATCGCCTTGCGGATCCGCAGCCGCACCCGGGGCTCCACGCCGAGCCGCGACGCGACCAGCACCGCGGCCCGCGCCGCCAGGTTCCGGGCGTCCGTCGGGACCCGGCCGATCGCCACCCGCGAGTACGGCGCCGCCTCGACGGCGAGCTCCAGGCCGTCGGCCGGCTCCGCGGTCAGCTCGTCGAACAGCGACACGGCGTGGAACACGTTCACGAGGTCGTGGTAGCCGTCCTCCCGGATCGGCCCGACGCCGAGCTGGAGGTTGACCTTTGCGGGGACGCGTACCCTCACTGCGCTCACTCCAGAACCCTACGGGAGAGATCAGCCCCCGCTCGTCACGGGGAGGTTGCGGGGATTGAAGTACGGCGCCGTCGCCAGCTCCCGCAGCGCCGACACCGCGTGCGTGTCGCCCGTCACCGAGTAGGCGCGCCGCTTGTCCCGCGCGTCCTCGGCCTGCTCGTCGGAGTCGAAGTAGACGACGGCCTTGACCTGCGGGTCCTCCAGCGTCCTGGTGGCGGCGCGCAGCCACTCGGCGCGCCGCTGCCCGTACGCCTTCGGCACCCCGAACTCGGCGATCATGATGGGCTTGTGCCGGTCGCGGGCCCACTGCATGAACACCTTCAGCGTCTCCGACAGGTCCCGGTACTCGTAGTCGGCGCCGGGCGGGGCGTCCGCGCAGATCCAGTCGACCTGGTCGTCGCCGGGGTAGAAGGCGCCCGCGTTGGGCGCGCCGAACCCGCGCGCGCTCGGGCACCACACCCAGGCGACGTTGTCGACCTTCTCCGCGGTGAAGATCTGCCGCAGGTGCTTCCACGCGGCGATGAAGTCGGCGGGCGAGTGAACCCGGTCCTTCACCGACGACCGGTCCATGTCGCGGGACCAGCGCAGGAACACCGGCTTGCCGGTCGCCTTGATCGCCTTCGCGCGGGCGCGGATCAGCCCGTCGTACTTGCCCTCGACGATCTCCTTGGTGTCGGCGCCCGCCCACGTCAGCAGCAGGTAGCGGTTGCTCTCGACGACGGAGGTGTCCAGCCCGGTCGGGAACTCCGACTTCCAGCCCCGGTAGCTCTGCACGATGTCCAGCTGCCGGCCCATGTCCCGCTCGAACGCGGCGACGGGCGCCATGCCCGGCTTGCCGGCGTCCTTCCCGGTCGGGGTGCCGGACGCGCTCCCCGACGCCGTGCCCGACGCGGTGCCCGACGGCGCTCCGGACGCGCCGTCCGACGCGCCGCCGGACGCGCCACCGGACGCGCCGTCCGAGGCCGTGGACGACGGCGACCTGGTCGCCGCGCCGCCCACCGCGGGCGGCACCCACGCGCCGAAGTAGGCGCCCTTCGCCGGCGGCGTCGGGGCGAT
>NZ_WBMR01000073.1 GCF_008923365.1 Actinomadura montaniterrae | reverse complement strand
GGAGACCGTCCGGCTGCAGGCGGCGGCGCGGGCGAACCTGGAGCGGGCGCGCGACGCGCGGGAGCGGCTCGTCCGCGTCCAGGCGGCGGAGCGCGAGCGCCTCGCGGGCGAGCTGCAGCGCAGCGCCCAGCAGCGGCTGCGCGCGCTGGAGGACCTGCTCGAAGGGCTGGAGGAGGCGGCCGGCCCGCAGGCCCGCGAGCACGCGCGCGCCTGCCGCCGGGAACTGGTCGAGGCGGCCGCCGAGCTGGACGGCCTGGCCCGCGGCGTGCATCCGGCGATCCTCACCGACGCGGGGCTGGCCCCCGCGATGCGGCTCGTGGCCGCGCGGTCCGCGGTGCCCGTCCGGCTCGACCTGCCCGCTCGCCGGTACCCGCCGGAGGTCGAGTCGACGCTGTACTTCGCGCTGTGCGAGGCCCTCGCGAACGCGGCCAAGCACGCGGGCGCCGACGAGATCCGGGTGAGCGTGCGTGACGACGCGGGGCGCGTCGTCGCCGAGGTCCGCGACGACGGTGCGGGCGGCGCGGACGCCGTCCCCGGCGGCGGCCTCGCGGGCCTCACCGACCGGGTCCGCGCGCTGCGCGGGAACGTCGACGTCGACAGCCCGCGCGGCGCGGGCACCACCGTCCGGATCGTCCTCCCGGCGCCCGGCGGCTGACGCGCTACCGGCTCCCGCACCGCCGGGACACGGCACTGCCGCCCGGCAGGGAGGGCCGCAGTGCGACCTGGCGGAGGGCGAGGAAGGGGCGGCCGCACGATTTCGGCCCGGCCGGATGCGATGCGGTTAAGGTGAGAGGATGCGTGACGACGCCGCCCTTCAGGCGGAGGCGGCCCAGCAGGCCGTCGCGGCCGCGATCGAGGTCGCCCGCGCGAACTTCGGCCGGGCGCTGGACATCGAGGTGAAGGGCCCGCGCGGGGACGTGGTCACCAGCGTCGACCGGGAGGCGGAGCGCCTCATCGTCTCCATGCTCCATGAGCGGTTCCCCGAGCACGCCGTCCTCGCCGAGGAATCCGGTGCCCTCTACGGCGAATCGGATCACGTGTGGCTGGTCGATCCGCTGGACGGCACGAACAACTACGCCTACGGGCTCCCCCTCTACGGGGCCGCCGTCACGTTGTGCCATCGGGGCGAGCCGGTGGTGACCGCGATCGGCGAAGCGACCACGGGGGACGTCGCCTGCGCCGTCAAGGGCCGCGGGGTCGTCGTGAACGGCCGGCCGTTCGAGCGCGCGGCTTCGACGCCCGCGGGCCGGCCCGCCACCGCGCTGTGGGTCGGCTATCACACCCAGTCGGATCCGCGTCTGGAGATGCTGGCGTCGAGGCTCTACGGCCGGAGCCGGCGGCTGTTCTCGACCTGGGCGCCGACGATCGACGCCTTCCTGTACCTGCGCGGCGGTCTCGACGCCGTCACCGCGTACCAGTGCACGGGCACCGAGCTCCTCGGCGCGCTCCTCCTGCTGCGCGAGTCCGGTGCCGAGGTCCGGGGCGTCGACGGCGCCCTGGTCCGGAACCTCGCCGAGCTCCCCGAGCTCAGCTTCGCCGGCATCCGGTCGGTCATCCTGCCGCTGATCGAGGACTGCGGTCTGGCAGCAGCGCTCTGATCTCGCCGCGCAGCAGCAGCCGCTGCCTGTCGTACTCCTCGCCGAGGACGGGATCGGGCTCGTCGAGCAGGCCCGCCAGATTCCGCAGCGTCGGCGTCTCGTGGCCGAGCAGGTACCGCCGCCGGTCCGGGTTGCCGAGCAGCGTGCGGAGCGAGTAGAGGTCCATGACGCGGATGTAGCGGTAGGCGGGCGACGTCAGGTGGCGGATCGACGCCCGGAAGAACCGCCCGCACTCGGGATGGTTGTCATCGAGCCATTGGCCGTCCCCGAACGCCTGGTCACCGTAGTAGATGCGGTTGTACCCCATGTGGAAGGACTCGGCCTCATGGTCGCGCTCCATCCGTTTGACGAACTCGTCCAGGAGTTCATGGCGGTCGTGGTGGAGCGCGTCGGCGACGGCGACGGCCCGCTGCAGGAACGGGTGCTCGTTGAAGAGCGCGCCCGACCGGAGCCTTTCCATCGTCTCCTGACCGGCGACGATGGGCGCCAGGTTGGCGGCCTGCTGCGCCGCCATCAGCTGGCCCGTGCCCGCGTCGATGTCGACATCGGCGAGGATGGCGAGGAACGTCGCCTCGGTCGCCGCCCGCCGCTCGGGATCGGCGGTGACGGCGGCCAGCAGCTCCCGGACGAAGTCGATGACCTCGTCCGGGAGCGGATGGACCAGCAGCTCGGCGCGCGCCGCCCGCAGGCCGGGGCGGCGCTCGTCGAGGCAGCCGACCACGTGCCGCGCCACGCAGAACTCGAAGAACGACTTGTGCGCGAACCGGTAGCGCCGGCGGTCGCTGGAGATGATGAGGAAGGACCGGTCGGCGATCTCCCGGCAGACCTCGTCGACGCCTCCCTCGACCCGGATGCTGGACGCCAGCCACCGTTCGGTGATCCGCCGCAGCTCGTCCCCCTCGACCAGCAGGTCCTTGAGCTCGAAGTGGCCCCACCCGCGGCCCGAGGCCAGCGACTTGGAGAAGATCTCCCAGGCGACGCACTCGATCAGCTGGCCCTTCTGCCACCAGGTGAGCTTGGAGGGCTCCTTCTCCTGCTCGCGCTGCAGCCACGTGTCGATGTAGCGGCTGTAGACGGCCGAGGTCTCGGCGCCGTGGCCGACCGTGAGGAAGCTGTCGGCCTGGTGGTCGTCCGCGATCAGGTCGAGCAGGACCTCCGCCGTCATCCGGAGCACGAGCGGGCGCGCGACCACCTCGCGCAGCGACGGGTTGCCGCCGATGACCTTGATGAGCTGGCCGGCCAGATCCGCCCGCCCGCGCGCCTCCGCGTACCAGCGGAGGAACCGCTCCCCCTGGTCCTCGAACCGCAGCGGCAGCAGCCGTCCGGTGCTCGTGAACCCCGACATCAGGCGCGTCGCGTCCACGTAGATGCTGTAGAAGGCGGTCCGCGACGTCAGCAGCGACGGGGCCTGGAACAGGCCGAACAGCGGCTCGGGGACGATGCTCGTCAGCAGGTGGGGGGAGCGCATGACGGGCGCCTCGTCGAGGCCGTCGCAGATCAGCACGACCCGGCCGCGGGCCAGCTGCCGGGCGAGCCTGCGCGGCTCGGGGAGCGCGACCTCGGCCGCGAGCTGGTCCCGCAGCCAGGCGGCCTGCTCCTCGGCGCGGGTCGCGCCGGAGTCGGCGGGCCGCGTGTCCGGTCTCATGGCGTTGAGGTGGAGGAACACGGGGCAGGGCGCCTTGCGCGGGGAGGCGGCGAACTCGTCGGCGAGGCGCGCGAACACCAGCCCTGCGACGAGGGACTTCCCGGATCCGGGCTCCCCCATGAGCATGACCTTCTCGCCGGAGCGCAGGACGTCCGCCAGCGCGTCGACGATGGGGCCGTCGTCCCGCAGCGAACCGGAAGCGCTGAAGGACGGGCCGACGAAGCCGTACCCGGCGCGCAGCCGCTCCTCGTGGGTCTCGGATCCGAGGTCCCCGTCGACCGGAAGCCGGGCGGCGAGGTTCTTCGTCTCCGCCCGGTGGTAGGCGCGCAGCCTCCGCCGCTCCAGCAGCCCGAACCGGTGGCGCGGGGCGAGGATCCGGACGCCGAGCAGCGATCCCAGCGCGAGGCTTCCCGCGCTCGCGCCGACGAGCCAGGCGGATCCGAGGACGAGGTGCGCGACCGGCCACGGCACGGTGAGGGCGCCGATGCGGCCGAGCCAGTCCAGGGCCTCCCGGACGGTCCGCGTGTGCCGTCCGGCCGGGGTCTGCGGGGCGCGCCGTCTGACCGGATGGCTCATGCCGACTGGCCTCTCGTGCCGACCGGAAGCGATCGCTGCTGGGACGTTCGGGAACCGGCTGCGGTTCCGTCCATGAGATCACACGCCTGGCATGCCGCCTATACGGGTTATCCCGGTGGCCCGCCAGCGGCGGCCGGCGGCGGGCCTCGCCGCGGGCGTGACGTGGCGGGGCGTGCTTCTGGAACACTGGAACGCGCCGCCGTGCGACCCGGACCAGCGGGCGCGGCAGGCGACGAGGGCGCGGACAGGGAGACATGGGCGAGCGGGTACGGGTGCGCAAGGACCGTGACGAGCGGCGCGAGCAGATCCTGGTGTGCGCGCGGGAGCTGTTCAGCGAACGGCCGTACGAGGAGGTCTCCAACACCGAGATCGCGGCGGTGGCGGGCGTCAGCCGGGGCCTGCTGAACCACTACTTCGGCACCAAGCGGGAGCTGTACCTGGCGGTCGTGGAGCGGATGCTGCACATCCCGCCGGTGCCGGTGCCCGCCTACGAGCCCGGCGCGAGCGTCCGCGAACGGGTGACCGAGAGCATCACCGGCTGGCTGGAGCTGCTGGAGCGCAACGCCGGCACCTGGCTCGTCGCGCTGGACATGGCGGCCGGGACGGCGGGCGACGACGAGCTCGCCCGGCTCGTGGACGCGGCGCGGGAGGGCGCGGTCGACCACATCACCGAGGTGGTGGGGCTGTCCCGGCTCGCCGCCGAGCACCCGGAGGTGCGCTCGGCGCTGCGCGGGTTCAGCGGGATGGCGGAGGCCGCCACCCGCGAGTGGCTGCGGCACGGCCGGCTCACCCGGCCGCAGGTGCACCTGCTGCTGGAGGACACGATCATGCATCTGATCGAGGAGACCGTGCCGAGGATGACGGCGGAGGCCTGAGCCGCGGCGGCGGTCGGACCTCGACGCACTCCATGGCCGCGTCGGCGATGCCGCGGGCCGGCGCCTCCCAGCGGCGGCGCAGCTCCATCACCACCCGCTGGCCGCGGACGGCGGGCCAGCCGTCCGGCAGGTGCTCCACCGGCAGCCGCGGGTCGGCGCGGACGAGCTCCAGCCACTCGGCGGACATCCACAAGTAGCGGGCCAGGTCGTCGGGCGCGCCGGGCAGCGGCTCGGGGCGGTCCCAGCGGCGCAGGAAGGCGCGGTGGCCGGCGGCGAGGGGACCGAGGTCGAACGCCTCGCGGAGCATCGCCGGGACGTCGGTCGGCGCCTGCGCCGGGCCGGTGAACACCTTGAGGCGCCCGTCCAGGCCGAGCCCGTCGACGAGCGCGGGGACGTCGACCGGCGACGGCGCGATCCAGGTGCCGTTGCCGAGCGACCCGAACCCCGCCCAGCCCAGCCGGGCGCGCAGGTCGTGGCGGACGCGCCGCCAGGACTCCGGCAGCGAGAACGCCAGCACGGTCCACGTCCCGTCCCAGTCGGTGTTCAGCACGCCGCGCCGCCAGACCCGGTCCTCGCCGTCGAGCAGGATCGCCTCGGAGCGCGGGGTGAGGCCGAAGTGCATCCGGCGGCCCGCGCGGTGCCGCGCCAGCAGCCCGCGGTCGACCATGCGGGCCAGCGTCGAGCGGACGGCGTGCTCGCCGACGCCGAGCCGGGCGAACGCGTCGATGAAGCTGCCGGAGAACACCGCGACGCGGCGGCCGAGCACGTAGTTCCCGAGGTAGGTGAGCATCAGCGTCCGGGGCCGGAGCCGCGGTGGCGCCTCGCCGCCGTCCGGGGCGTCGCCGCCGTCCGGGGCGTCCGCCGCCGCGCGGGCTTCTCGTCCCATCCGCTCGGCTCCCGTCGTCCCGCCGCGCAGCGCGGCCCGGGCGTCCGGGACCTCGATGTTCGGCACAAGCTTGACCGCCGTGAAGTATACGCCTAACTTCGACGTGACGCCCCGAGAGGACGGCCCGCATGCGCCACGAAGGACCCGGCGCCCG
This sequence comes from Actinomadura montaniterrae, assembly GCF_008923365.1. GTDB lineage: Bacteria > Actinomycetota > Actinomycetes > Streptosporangiales > Streptosporangiaceae > Spirillospora > Spirillospora montaniterrae. The sequence continues at coordinate 35,511 of NZ_WBMR01000073.1, read as the reverse complement.
GCCGGCGGAGCACCGAGCCGTGACCGCCGCGCCCGGGCGGCGCCCCACCGTGACCAGCCGGGTCCTCGGCATCCTCGGCGCGTTCACGCCGGAGCGCCCGGCGCTGACGATCACCCAGATCGCGCGCCGCGCCGGGCTGCCGCTGTCCACCGCCCACCGGCTCGTCGGCGAGCTGGCGTGCTGGGGCGCCCTCGAACGCGACGACGCGGGCCTCTACCGCGTCGGGCTGCGGCTGTGGGAGGTCGGCGCGCTCGCGCGGGGGCCGGCGCTCCGCGAGGCGGCGATGCCGTTCCTGGAGGACCTGTACGAGGCCACCCACGAGAACGTCCATCTCGCCGTCCTGGACGGCCTCGACGTCGTCTACATCGAGCGGATCTCCGCCCGCGACGCCGTGCACGTGTTCTCGCGCGTCGGCGGGCGGTGGCCTGCGCACGCGACCGGCGTCGGCCTGGCCATGCTCGCGCACTCCGGCCGCGACCTGCAGGAACGGGCGATCGCCGGGCCGCTGCGCCGGTTCACGCCACGGACCATCGCCACGGGACCCGAGCTGCGCCGCGTCCTGGCGGAGGTCCGCCGCACCGGCGCCGCCGTCAGCGACGGGCAGGTGGAGACGTTCGCGATGTCGGTCGGCGCGCCCGTGTTCGGCCCGGACGACGCGGTGGTGGCGGCCGTCGCGGTGGTCGTCCCGGCGTCCGGGTGGGAGGCGCGCTCGCTCGTCCCCGTGGTGCGGGCCGGCGCCCGCGGCATCTCCCGGGCTCTCGGCGCGCCGCGCGCCCTGCGGCCCCCGGAAACGGCGATGCGCGAGGTGTGACCCGTCCAGGGGCCGCGCCGGCGGGTTCTTCCGTTGGACGGAATCGGTGTGGCCCGGCCTCGCGGGCGGCGGTGATGGTCGTCTCCACGGTCCTTCGTCCACCCCGAGGAGCAGCCCATGGCCATCGCACGCAACCAGTGGTACGTCGCCGCCTACAGCGAGGAGGTGGGCGAGGGCCTGCTCGCCCGGACGATCTGCGGCGAGCCGCTCGTGATGTACCGGACGGGAGCGGGGGAGGCCGTCGCGCTCGCCGACCGGTGCGTGCACCGGCGCTTCCCGCTCTCGCGCAGCAACCGCGACGGCGACCGGATCGTCTGCGGCTACCACGGCTTCACCTACGCGCCCGACGGGGCGTGCGTCGCCGTGCCGGGGCAGACCCGGATCCCGCGCACCGCCCGCGTCCCCGCCTACCAGGTCGTCGAGCAGGACTCGCTGGTCTGGGTGTGGATCGGCGACGGGACGGGCGACGCCGCTGCGATCCCGCGCGCCCCCTGGCTGACCTCGCCGGACTATGTGACCGTCCGGGGCATGGAGCCGCTCGCCGCCCGCTACGAGCTGCTCGTCGACAACCTGCTCGACCTGTCCCACGAGACGTACCTGCACGCCGGGTACATCGGCACGCCCGAGGTCGCGCAGACCCCGATCACCACGGAGGTCGACGACGAGGCCGGGATCGTCTACGTGAGCCGCCGCATGAAGGACGTCGAGTGCCCGCCGTTCTACGCGACGTCGACCGGAATCGAGGGCCGCATCGACCGGTGGCAGGACATCGAGTACCACCCGCCGTGCTTCTACCTGCTGCACAGCCGGATCGCGCCGACCGGCGTGGAGCCCGGCCCGGACGGCGACGACCCGCGCGCGTTCCACGTGGAGGTCGGCTACGCGATCGTCCCGGAGACCGACACGACCACCCACGACTTCTGGTGGGTCGCCCGCGACTTCGCGCTGGACGACGCGGACGTCTCGCGGTTCCTGCACGACAGCAACCGGACCGTCGTCCTCCAGGACGTCGAGGCGCTGGACGTCCTGGAGAAGGTGATCGCCGCCGAACCGGCGGGCTACCAGGAGCTGTCCATCAACATCGACACCGGCGGGCTGGCGGCGCGGCGCGTCCTCCAGCGGCTCACGGGGGCGCGATGAGCGCGGGCCGCCTGCGGGTGGAGTGGTCGCCGGGCTCGGACCGGCTCACCGGCATCTGCCACTGCGGCGCCCGATGCACCGCCGAGGACCCGGCCGCCGTCTGGGCGTGGCTGCTCTCCCACCCCGACCACGACGCCTCCTGAAACCGGGGGCACCGGGACGTCCCGGTGCCCCCGGTTTCAGCCGATGTCGCGGCGCCGGAAACCGAGCAGCGCCACCGCGGCGACCGCGACCGCGACGGCGGTCAGGGCGGCGACCGGCAGGACGTCGAAACCGCCGCCGGGCAGCTTGGGCGTGTGCGTGAACGGCGAGACGTCCATGACCGCCTGCGGCAGCTTCAGCAGCGGCCCGACCTGCCCGAGCAGCAGGCAGGCGGCCAGCACGCCCCAGCCGGCGGACGCCGCGCGGGGGAGCAGGCCGAAGATCAGCGCGGTGACCGCGGCGACGACCCACACCGCCGGCAGCTGCACGAGCGCGGCGCCGAGCTGGCGGGGGAGCTGGCCGCCCAGGTCGTGCGAGCGGGCGCCGTGCACGAGCCCGACGGCGAGCCCGCTGGCGCCGAGGAGGGCCACGGTGCCCGCGACGGTGACGGCGAGGCCCGCGACGGCCCAGCGGGTCCGGCCGACGGCGGCCGCGAGCACCGGCTCGAGGCGCCCGCCGCTCTCCTCCGCCCGCATCCGCAGCACGCTCTGCACCGCGTAGGCCGAGGTGAACAGGGCCATGAGGCCCATGGCGGTGGCGAGGAACGCGTCCGCGAGGTCCTGCTGCCCGCCCATCTTGCGGATGTCGTCGAGGACCGCGTCGCTGCCGTTCACCAGGTCGCCGACGCCGTCCGCGACGCCGCCGATGGCGAGCCCGTACACCAGGAACGCGACGGACCAGCCGAGCAGCGAGCCGCGCTGCAGCCGCCACGCCAGGGCGAGCGGCCCGCGCAGCGACGCCGCCGCCCGGGCCGGACCGGGTGAGGGGGCGATGATCCCGGCGCCGAGGTCGCGGCGCCCGGCCAGCAGGTAGGCGGCGGCGACCAGGACGGCGAACGCCAGCAGGGGGAGCAGCAGCACGGCCCAGTGCTCGCCCGCGTGCGGCCGCACCCGCTGCGCCCAGCCGATCGGCGACAGCCACGACACCCAGTGCGCGGAGCCGGCGTCCGCCACGCCCCGGACCAGGTACGCGGCGGCGAGGACGGCGAACGCCAGCCCGTTGGCCAGCCGGGACGTCTCGGCGAGCTGGGCGGTGACGGCGGCGACGCCGGCGAACACCAGGCCCGCCCCGAACCAGGACAGCCCGAACGCGACCGACCCCGCGGCCGGCAGCCCGAAGAGCAGCATGACGATCGCGGCCAGGGACGCCGCGGTCGCGGCGGCCGTGACGGCGGTGGCGAGCGCGGCGGCCAGCGGCGCGCGGCGCCCGACGGCGGCGGCGCCGACCAGCTCCAGCCGGCCCGTCTCCTCCTCGGCGCGCGTGTGCCGGACGACGAGCAGCACGCACATGACGGCGGTGAGCGCGGCGCCGGTCGTGCCGACGCGCCACGCGCTGACGCCCGCGGCGGTGTGGTCGTTCAGCACCGGCCCGTACAGCGCCCGCATGGACGGGTTCCCGTCGATGCCGCGCGCGAAGCTCTCCAGCGACGCGGGCGAGTCGTACCCGTTCTTGAAGCTGTACACGGTGCTGGCGACCAGCGCCGTCAGCACGTAGATCCAGGACGGCATCATGACGCGGTCGCGGCGCAGCCACATTTTCAGCAGCGTGCCCGTGCCCGCGAGGCCGCCCTCCGCGCGCACGGCACGCGTCCGCGGCTGGAGGGTCGTGGCGGTCATGCCACGCCGCCTTCCTGCAGCGCCCGGCCGCCGTGGTCGTCCTCGTAGTGCCGCAGGAACAGCTCTTCGAGCGTGGGCGGACGGCTGGTGAGGGACCGGACGCCGATCTCGGTGAGCTGCCGGAGCGCGGCGTCCAGCTGCGCCGTCTCGACCTCGAAGGAGATGGTGTCGCCCTCGATGCGGACGTCGTGCGCGCCGGGCAGCGGGACGCCGTCGGGCGGCCCGGCGAGCTCCGCGCGGATCGACGTGCGGGTCAGGTGGCGCAGCTCGGTGAGGGTGCCGGTCTCCACCGTGCGGCCCTTGCGGATGATGGTGACGCGGTCGCAGAGGGCCTCGACCTCGCTGAGGAGGTGGCTCGACAGCAGGACCGTCCGCCCGGCCCGCCGCTCCTCCCGCACGCACTCCTGGAACGCCTCCTCCATGAGCGGGTCGAGGCCGGATGTGGGTTCGTCGAGGATGAGCAGCTCCGCGTCGGACGCGAAAGCCGCGACGAGCGCGACCTTCTGCCGGTTGCCCTTGGAGTAGGCGCGGCCCCGCTTCTTCGGGTCCAGCTCGAAGCGGTCGAGCAGGTCGGCGCGGCGGCGGTCGTCGAGCCCGCCGCGCAGCCGCCCGAGCAGGTCGATGACCTCGCCGCCGGACAGGTTCGGCCACAGCGTCACGTCGCCGGGGACGTAGGCGAGGCGCCGGTGCAGGGCGGTCGCGTCGCGCCACGGGTCGCCGCCGAGCAGCGCGGCGGTCCCGGCGTCGGCGCGCATCAGCCCGAGCAGGACGCGGACGGTCGTGGACTTCCCGGCGCCGTTCGGGCCGAGGAAGCCGTGCACCTCGCCGGACGCCACGCGCAGGTCGAGCCCGTCGAGCGCGCGCGTCCGGCCGAACGTCTTGACCAGGCCGTCGGCCCGTACAGCGTCAGTCATCCCAGCCTTCTTTCATGGGCCTTCCTCGGTGGGAGCGCCGTCCCCGGCGCGGGCGGTGCGCCCGAACCCGCCGCTCTCGTACTCCCGCATCGCGGCGCGGGCGCGCGCCGCGAGTTCCGGGCTGAGCAGGCGGTCGTCGAAGACGTCGAAGAGGGCGCGGCGCAGCCGCAGCGCACCCTCGGGGGTGAAGGTGTCGGCGCCGAGCACCCGCGACAGGTGCTCGTGCAGCACCTCCATGCCGATCGTGATCGCCACGAGCGCGGCGGCGTAACCGTGGACGTCGGTGGTGGCGGGCGCGTTCACGCCGGGCGGCAGCGGCGCGGTGAAGTAGGTCTCGGTGGTGTCGACCAGGTCGTCGAACACCCGCGCCGCGGCGGGGGAGCCGTCGACGAGCGCGCGGGCGAGGTAGCGGCGCACCGGCAGGTCGATCCGCATCGCCCTCGCCAGGAACCCCGGGTCGCCGATCCCGTCGATCTTCTCGGCGCTGAGCCGGTGGATCGTGTCGAGCGCGTAGGCGTCGCACGCCTCGCGGAGTTCCTGCTTCGAGCCGAAGTGGTGCTGGACGAGCCCGACCGAGACGCCGGCGGCCTCGGCGATGCCGCGGAACGTGGCGCCCTTCATCCCGTGCTCGGCGAACATCTCCAGCGCCGCGTCCCTGATCCGCGCGCGCGCCGTCAGGTCCTCCGCCGGCGGGCCCGTCTCCGTCACGCTCCGCCTCCTCCCATACAAACGTTCAGCTTCCAATATGCATGTATACCATACGCGTGTATTGGCTTTGGGCGTGAGGGGCTCCCGGGGCGGGGAATCGGGAGGGGTGGAAGCGGCGAGTTAGCTTAGGCTAGCCTTATTAATCGTGCTGTCCCTCGCGCGGAGAACCCCCCGCACACCCCCGGCGAAGGAGGCCGCCGCGCCCCCCGTCCGGCGTCCGGCGGCCCGCTGGGCCGGGCTCGCAGCCCTCGCCGTCCTGCTGCTGCTGGCGGCCGCGGCGAGCCTTGCCGTCGGTGCCGAGCACGTCCCGATCGGGAAGGTCGCCCCCGCCGTCTTCACGCCGGACGGGTCGCGGGACGCGCTGATCGTGCACGACCTGCGGCTCCCGCGCACCCTCCTCGGGCTCGGCGTCGGCGTCGCGCTCGGCCTCGCCGGCGCGGTGATGCAGGCGCTCACCCGCAACCCCCTGGCGGAGCCGGGCCTGCTCGGCGTGAACGGCGGCGCCGCCCTCGCGGTCGTCATCGTCATCGGGGCGTTCCGCGCCGACGACGTCCTGGTCTACGTGTGGGCGGCGTTCCTCGGCGCGGCGGGCGCCGCGGTGCTCGTCCACACGATCGGCGCGCGAGGACGCGGCGGCACCTCGCCCGCGCGGCTCGTGCTCGCCGGCGCCGCCGTCAACGCCGTGTTCAGCGCGCTGACGGCCGGGCTGATGCTGCTCAGCCCGCGCGCCTTCAACGGCTTCCGGTTCTGGCAGGTCGGCACCCTCGCGGGGCGGGACGCCGCGGTGTTCGTCCGGGTCCTGCCGTTCATCGCCGCCGGCACGGTCCTGGCGCTGCTGCTGGCCCGCCCCCTGAACGCCCTCGGCCTCGGCGACGAGGCGGGCCGCGCGCTCGGCGCGCACCCCGGCCGGACGCGGGCGCTCGGCGCGCTCGCGGTCGTGCTGCTGTGCGGGGCGGCGACCGCGGCCGTCGGGCCCATCACGTTCCTCGGCCTCGCCGTCCCGTACGCCGTGCGCGCGCTCGTGGGGCCCGACCAGCGCTGGGTGCTGCCGTACTCGCTGCTGCTCGCCCCCGTCGTGCTGCTCGCCGCCGATGTCGCCGGACGCGCCGTCGCCGCGCCCGGCGAGCTGCAGACCGGGATCGTCACCGCGTTCCTCGGCGCGCCGCTGTTCATGCTGATCGTCCGGCGCGGAAGGACGCGGGAGCTGTGAGCCGGGTGGTGCGCGCGGGCGGGGTGTCGGTGCGGTGGGAGCCGCGGGCCGCGCTGGTGTGCGGGCTGGTGGCGCTGGTCGCGGCGGGCGCCGCGGTGCTCGTGGTCGGGTCCGGTGAGTTCCCCGTCTCGCCCGCCGACGTGGTGCGCTCGATCATCGGGCAGGGCGACCAGGCGACCGGCTTCATCGTCCGGACGCTGCGGCTGCCGCGCGCCGTCACGGGGCTGCTGGCCGGGCTGGCGCTCGGCATGAGCGGGGCGATCTTCCAGAGCATGTCCCGCAACCCGCTCGGCAGCCCCGACCTCATCGGCTTCACCACCGGGTCGGCGACCGGCGCGCTGCTGCAGATCCTGGTGTTCGGCGGCGGCGCGGTCGCGATCACGGCCAGCTCGGTCGCGGGCGCCTTCCTCACCGCGGCCGCCGTCTACCTGGTCGCCTACCGGCGGGGCGGCGGCGTGCACGGCGTCCGGCTGGTGCTGATCGGTGTGGCCGCCGCGGCGATGCTGGAGGCGGCGAACTCCTACCTCATCACCCGCGCCGAACTGCGCGAGGCGTACGAGGCCGCGTTCTGGCTGACCGGGAGCCTGAACGGGCGCGGCTGGGCGCAGGCGACGCCGCTCGCCGTCGCGCTGGCGGTGCTCGTCCCGGCGGCGCTGCTGCTCGCGCGCCCGCTCGGGATGGGGGAGATGGGCGACGATGCGGCGCGCGCGCTCGGCGTGCCCGTCCAGCGGACGCGCGCGCTGCTCATGGTCGTGGGCGTCGGCCTCGTCGCGGCGGCGACCGCGGCGGCCGGCCCGGTGCCGTTCGTCGCGCTCGCGGCGCCGCAGCTCGCTCGGCGGCTGACCCGCAGCCCCGGCGCGCAGTTGCTGTCCGCCGGGCTGACCGGCGCCGCGCTGCTGGCCTGCGGCGACCTCATCTCGCTGCATCTGCCGGTGGCGATGCCGGTCGGGGTGGTGACCGGCGTGCTCGGCGGCGCCTACCTGGCCTGGCTGCTGCTCACGGCGGGCCGCCGCGCCGCCTGACGGCCGCCCGCCGTGCCCCGCGTTGACGGCGGACCGGCGATCAATTTAGGTTAGCCTTACCTAAGTTGAGGGGAGTTCCGTGCTGACCCGAGAAGAGCTGCACGCCGCGCTGACCGACGTGCTGGGCGAGGACGCAGGGCCGGGCGACAATCTCATCGAGCTCGGGATGGACTCGATCCGCCTCATGCAGCTGACCGGCCGGCTCCGCCGCCGCGGCGTCGAGGTGCGCTTCGCCGAGCTCGCCGAGCGGCCCACCCTCGCCGGCTGGTGGGACCTGCTCGCCGAGCGCGGCCAGATGGAGGCCCGCCCGCCCGAGCCCGCCCCGGAGCCGGACGAGGGGGAACCGGACGGCCCGTTCCCGCTCGCCCTCATGCAGCACGCGTACTGGATCGGCCGCGACTCCGGCCAGTCGCTCGGCTCCGTCGCCGCGCACCTGTACGTCGAGCTCGACGGCCGCGCCATCGACCCGTCCCGGTTCGAGACGGCCGTGCGCGCGCTCGCCGACCGGCACCCGATGCTGCGCGCCGCGTTCGGCGACGACGGGACGCAGCGGATCCTGCCCGAGCGCCCTGGGCCCGCCGTGACCGTCCACGACCTGCGGGACTCCGCAGACCCCGGCGCGGAGCTGGACCGGATCCGCGCCGAGATGTCGCGGCAGCGGCTCCCCATCGAGGACGGCCGCGTCTTCGACGCCCGCCTCAGCCTGCTCCCCGACGGGACCGCCCGGCTCCACCTCGACGTCGACATGGTCGCCGCCGACGCGATGAGCTACCGCGTCATGCTGGCCGACCTCGCCGCGCTCTACGAGGGCGAGTCCCTGGCCCCGATCCGGTACGGCTACGCCCGCTACCTCGCCGACGACCCGCGCGCCGCCGCCCGCGAGCAGGACCGGCGGTGGTGGGCCGAGCGGCTCGCCGGCCTGCCCGGCCCGCCCGAGCTCCCGGTCGTCCCCGAACCGGGCGACGAGGTCGAGCGCCTGCACCACTGGCTGCCGCCGGAGGGCAAGGCCCGGCTCATCGCCCGCGCGCACGCCGCGGGCGTCACGCCGGCGATGGCGCTCGCCGCCGTGTTCGCCGAGGTCATCGGCGCGTGGTCGGCGACGCCGCGGTTCCTGCTGAACCTGCCGCTGTTCCACCGCGAGCCCGTCCACCCGGACGTGGACTCCGTCGTCGGCGACTTCACCGGCTCGATCATGCTGGAGGCCGACCTCACCGAGGAGCTGCCGTTCGTCGCGCGCGCCCGCGCGCTGCAGGCGAACCTGCACACCGCCGGAGCGCACAGCGACTACTCCGGCCTGGAGGTGCTGCGCGACCTGTCGCGGCTGCGGGGCGAGCAGGTCCTCGCCCCGATCGTCTACACCAGCGCGCTGAACCTCGGCGAGCTGTTCGGCGACGCGGTGCGCGAGCGGTTCGGCGAGCCCGCCTGGATCATCTCGCAGGGCCCGCAGGTGCTGCTGGACGCGCAGGTCACCGAGGTGTCCGGCGGGCTGCTGCTGAACTGGGACGTCCGCCGCCCCGCGTTCCCGGACGGCGTCGCCGAGGCGATGTTCGCCGCCTACACCGCCGCGATCGCCCGGCTCGGCGAGGACGGCGCCGACTGGGACGCGCCGCTGGGCATCGGCGCGCCGCCGGAGCAGTTGCGCGTTCGGCACCGCCTCAACGCCACCGAGGCCCCGCCGCCCTCGACCCTGACCAAGGGCTTCTTCGAGCACGCCCGCCGCACCCCGGACGCCCCCGCCCTGCACTGGGGCGACGACGGCAGCCTCACCTACGCCGAACTCGCCGGCCGGGCGCTGCGCATCGCGTCCGCCCTGGTCGCGGAGGGCGTCCGCCCGGGGGACCGGGTGTCGGTCGAGCTTCCCAAGGGGCCCGGCCAGGCCGCCGCAGTGCTCGGCGTCCTCGCCGCGGGCGCCGCCTACGTGCCGATCGGCCCCGAGCAGCCGGCCGCGCGCCGAGAGAGGATCCGTGCGAGCGCCGCCGTCGCCGCGTCCGTCACCCCGTCCTTCGAGCCCGCCGCCGACCCACTGGCCGAACCGGTCGCGGTCCGTCCCGACCAGGTCGCCTACGTGCTGTTCACCTCCGGCTCGACGGGCGAGCCGAAGGGCGTCGAGGTGTCGCACGGCGCCGCGATGAACACCATCGGCGACCTCGTCGGGCGCTTCGCCCTCGGCCCGGACGACGTCACCCTCGGCGTCTCCGCCCTCGACTTCGACCTGTCGGTGTTCGACCTGTTCGCCCCCTGGACGGCGGGCGGTGCCGTGGTGATCCCCGACGAGGACGAGCGGCGCGACGCCGCCCGCTGGAACGCCCTCGCCGAACGCTGGTCGGTGACGGTGCTGAACAGCGTCCCGTCCGTGCTGGAGATGCTGCTGCGGACCGGGCCCGTCCCGTCGCTCCGGCTGGTGCTGCTCGGCGGCGACTGGGTCGGGACGCACCTGCCCGGGCTGCTCGCCGAGCGCGCGCCGGGCGCCCGGTTCGTCGCGCTCGGCGGCACCACCGAGACCGCGATCCACTCCACGGTGCAGGAGGTCGCGGGCGAGGTCCCGGCCGACTGGCGCGCCGTCCCGTACGGGGTGCCGCTCGGCGGCGTCGCGTGCCGGGTCGCCGACGACCTGGGCCGCGACCGCCCCGACTGGGTCGCGGGCGAGCTGTGGATCGGCGGCGCGGGCGTCGCCGACGGCTACACCGGCGACCCGGGGCGCACCGCCGACCGGTTCGTCGTCCGCGACGGCGTCCGCTGGTACCGGACCGGCGACCTCGCCCGCTACCGCCCGGACGGCACGCTGGAGTTCCTCGGCCGCCGCGACCACCAGGTGAAGGTCCGCGGCTTCCGCATCGAGCTCGGCGAGGTCGAGGCGGCGCTGCGCGACCACCCGGCGGTGGAACGCGCCGTCGCGCTGCTCGCCGGGAATCGCCTGTGCGCGGCCGTCACGCCCGCCGGCGTCCCCGCCGACGCGGTGCTCGCGCACGTCCGCGACCTGGTGCCGCCGCACATGGTGCCGGAGGTGCTCGTCCCGGTCGCCGAGCTGCCGTTGACCCCGAACGGCAAGGTCGACCGCAAGGCGCTCGCGGCGCTCGCCGCCGCCGGGGCGGGGGAGGACGCCGCCCCCTACGCCGAGCCCGCGACGTCCCTGGAAAGGGTGCTGGCCCGGATCGCCGCCGAGGTGCTGGGGAGGGAGCGCGTCGGCGCGGACGCCGACTTCTTCGCCCTCGGCGGCGACTCCGTCCTCGCGACGACCGTGGTCGCGCGGCTCCGCGAGGCCCTGGACACCTCCGCCCTGCCCGTCCGGGTGCTGTTCGCCGAGCGGACGATCGCGCGCATCGCCCGCCGCTTGACCGAGCTGGAGGACGAGCCCGGCCGCCTGGAGGCCGTCGCCGCCATCTGGCTGGAGATCGACGCGATGTCCGACGACGAGGTCGAAGCCCACCTCGCCGGCTGACCGGACCTCGCTCACGTGCGGCGAGTCGTCGTCATAGGCGCCCCATGACGACGACTCGCCGCAGGTCAACGCTCGGGGGCGGGGTCGGGGGTGAGGGTGGCGGTGCGGAGAGTCGTGAGAGTGAGGGCCAGGACAAGGGCCAGGACGGCGCTGACCGTGCCGTAGACGACGATCGCCGGGCCAGGGGCCATATAGCGGCCGAGGGCACCGGCGCCGAGCGACCCGACGGCGGACCCGCCGGTCTCCTGCGCCGCCCACAGGGAGTTGACGCGGCCGAGATGCGAGTCGGGGGTGTGCGACTGGATGAGGCCGTAGCGCAGGATCTCCTCGACGGACGCGGCGAACCCGTACCCGAACAGGATTGCGACGGCGAGCGCCGGATGGCCGGCCAGGCCGGTACACGCCAGCAGCACGAACCCGGCGACCGACGCCGCGAGCAGCGCGAGGCCGGGGACCCGGACCGACCCCGCCCAGCCGCTGGTGAGCGAGGCGAGGACGGCGCCGCAGGCGGGCGCGGCGTACAGCAGCCCGACCGTGGTGGGGCCGCCGCCGAGGCCGCGTTCCGCGAACGCCGGCATGAGCACCGGGATCCCGCCCGCGACCATGAACAGCAGGCCGAGCAGCATCAGCGACCCGACGACGCGGTGCGAGGCGACGAACCGCAGGCCGCCGCCGATCGACTTCAGCGGGTGCGCGTCCGTCTCGTCCCCGCGGGCGGGCTCCAGCGCCGGCAGCGACGTCAGCAGCCCGAGCGTGCCGAGGGTCCCGGCGGCGGCCGCCGCGTAGTTCCAGCCGACGCCGAACGCCGACACGACGAGGCCGCCGAGCGCGGGCGACAGCATCGACCCGAGCCGGACGGTCAGCGCGTTCAGCGCGCCCGCCGCGACGAGCCTGTCCGGGCCGACGAGCGCGGGCGTCGCGGCGAGCAGGGCGGTGACGGCGACGCCGGTGGCGAGCCCGTCCCAGGCGGCGAGGACGTACAGCGCGGCGGACGACGGGGACGGCAGGAACGCGTTCAGCGCGAGCAGCGCGAACGCGATCCCGGAGGCGGTGCGGGCGCGCAGCATCAGCCGCCGCCGGTCCTGCCGGTCGGCGAGGACGCCGCCCCACAGGAACCCGGCGAGCAGCGCGAGGCCCTCGGCGGCGGAGACGGCGCCGACCTGCACGGTGGAGCCGGTCAGGTCGTAGACCTGCACGGGGACGGCGACGGCCAGCATGCCGATCCCGAAGACCGAGACGGTGCGGGCGATGAACACGTTGCGGAACGGCCGGCTGTCGCGCAGCGGGCCGATGTCCAGGGCGAGGCGCCGGAGCATCGTCGGGGGTTCTCCTCGGATGGGGGAGTAGCTAAGGTAAGCCTATCCTTAGTTGATCGTGAGAGAAGGGGCCCTCCCGGTGCAGCGCACGCTGATGAACGGAAAGATCCACCGAGCGACCGTGACCCAGGCCGACCTGCACTACGTCGGCTCGCTGACGATCGACGCCGGGCTGATGGAGGCGGCGGGCATCGTCGAGGGCGAGCAGGTCCACCTCGTCGACATCACCAACGGCTCGCGGCTGGTCACCTACGCCATCACCGGCGAGGCGGGCAGCGGCGTCATCGGCGTGAACGGCGCGGCGGCGCGCCTCGTCCAGCCCGGCGACCTCGTCATCATCATCACCTACGCCGCCCTCGACGACGCCGAGCTCGCCGCGCACGAGCCGCGCGTCGTGCACGTCGACGCCGCGAACCGGATCGTCGCGCTCGGCTCCGACCCCGCCGAGCCCGTCCCCGGCGCCCCCGCCCAGCTCGCCGGGCGCTGAACCATGCCGGACACCACTCCGGCCGTCATGGACGGCTTCACCCCCTGGCCCGCCGAGCTCGAAGAGCGCTACAAAGCGGAGGGCTACTGGACGGACCGGGTCCTCGGCGACGTCCTGCGCGGCGACCCCGGCCGGACCGCGCTCATCGCCGGCGACGACCGCCTCACCTACGTCGACCTCGACCGGCGCGCCGAACGGACCGCCGCCGGATTCCTGCGGCTGGGCGTCCGGCGCGGTGACCGCGTCGTCGTCCAGCTGCCCAACACCGCCGGCTTCGTCGTGGCGTTCCTGGCGCTCGTCCGGATCGGCGCGGCGCCCGTCCTCGCGCTGCCCGCGCACCGCGAGAGCGAGATCCGGTACCTGTGCGAACTGGCCGAGGCCAGCGCCTACGTGTGCGGCGAGACGGACGCCGGCTTCGACTACCGCGCGATGGCCCGGACGCTGCCCGTCGAGCACGTCGTCGTGGACGGCGACGCCCAGGAGTTCACCGCCCTCGCCGACCTGGACGCCGAGCCCGTGGAGTATCCGCGTCCCGACCCCGCCGACGTCGGCGTCCTGCTGCTGTCGGGCGGCACGACGGGGCTGCCGAAGCTGATCCCCCGGACGCACCGCGACTACGTCTACAACCTGGAGGCCAGCGCCGGGCTGTGCGGCTTCACCCGCGACACCGTCTACCTCGTGGTGCTGCCCGCCGCGCACAACTTCGCGCTCGCCTGCCCCGGGCTGCTCGGCGTGTTCGCGGCCGGCGGGACGGTGGTGCTGGCGCCGTCCGGGTCGCCGGACGACGCGTTCCCCCTCATCGAGCGCGAGCGCGTCACCGCCTGCGCCGCCGTCCCGCCGATCGCGCTGCTGTGGCTGGACGCGGCGACCTGGTCCGAGGACGACCTGTCATCCCTCGAACTGCTGCAGGTGGGCGGCGCGAAGCTGGCCGCCGAGCGCGCGGCGGAGGTGCCGGGCGTCCTCGGCTGCCGCGTCCAGCAGGTGTTCGGGATGGCGGAGGGCCTGCTGAACTTCACCCGCCTCGACGACCCGCCCGACCTCGTCGAGCGGACGCAGGGCCGCCCGCTGTCCCCGGCCGACGAGATCCGGATCGTGGACGCCGGCGGCCGGACGGTCGCGCCCGGCGAGGTCGGCGAGCTGCTCACCCGCGGCCCGTACACGCTGCGCGGCTACTACCGGGCGCCCGCGCACAACGCCCGCGCGTTCACGCCCGACGGCTACTACCGCACCGGCGACCTCGTCCGCGAGCTTCCGTCCGGGCACCTCGTCGTGGAGGGCCGCGAGAAGGACCAGATCAACCGGGGCGGCGACAAGGTGTCCGCCGAGGAGCTGGAGGACCACCTCCTCGCGCACCCGGCGATCCACGACGCGGCCGTCGTCGGCGTCCCCGACCCGATGATGGGGGAGCGGACCTGCGCGTTCCTCATCCTCCGCGACGCCGCGAAGGCCGCGCCCCCGTCGCTGCGCGACATCAAGGACTTCCTCCGCGACCGCGGCCTGGCCGCCTACAAGTGGCCCGACCGCCTGGAGACCGCCGACGCCTTCCCCCGTACGCCGGTGGGCAAGGTCAGCAAGAAGGCCCTTGCCGCCCGCCTGCAATGAAAAGGCGCGCCGCCCTTCCGGAAGTCTCCGGGAGGGCGGCGCGCCGTATGCGGGTCGTTCAGGGGAGAGGGACGACGTACGGGGAGATGCTGGAGAGCTTCTCGCAGGTCTCCTCGTACTCGCGGTCCGGGGTCGAGCCGCTGACGATGCCGGCGCCCGCGCGCAGCCAGGCCCGCCCGTCCTGGTTGTAGAGCGCGCGCAGGACGAGCGCCGAGTCGAGCGCGCCGGTGTGCGACACGGCGGCCACCGCGCCCGCGTACAGGCCGCGGCGCTCCTCCAGCCCGCCGATCGCCTCGATCGCGTCGGCCTTCGGGATGCCGGAGGCCGTCACGCCGGGGAACAGCGCGTCCAGCGCGTCCCAGCAGGTGCGGCCGGGCGCGAGGACGCCGCCGACGCTGGAGCCGAGATGCTGCACGCTGCCGCGTTCCTTCACCGTCATGAACCCGGTGACGTGGACGGAGTCCGGATCGCAGACCCGGTACAGCTCCTCCTGCGACGTGCGGACCGACACGGCGTGCTCGAAGATCTCCTTCGGGTCGGTCTCCAGCTCCTTGCGGGTCCGGGCGTCGGCGTCGCCGCCGAACCCGAACGCGCGGGTGCCGGCGAGCGGCTGCGTCATGACGCGCCCGTCCTCGTCCACGCTCGCGAGGACCTCGGGGCTGAACCCGGTGGCCTGGAACCCGCCGAGGTCGAGCAGGAACGACCGCGCCGGGGTGTTCGCCGCCCGCCCGCGCGCGTACGTGGCGACGACGTCGACCGGGTAAGGGACGTCCAGCCGCCGGGACACGATGACCTTCTGGTAGCGGCCCGCCGCGATGTCGCCGACGGCGCGGGCGACGCGCGCGCGGTAGACGTCGCCGCCCTGCCGCACGTCGACCGGCGACGGCGCCGGGAGGCGGGACGGGACGTCCGCCGCCAGCAGGTCCGCGACGCGCTCGACGTCGCGGGGGTCGGCGCCGGTCACGCGGGCCTCGCCGTCCTCCACGTGCACCTCGACGCGCGGGATGACGAAGTGCGCCAGGCGCCCGGACGGGCGGGCCGAGGCGAACTCGAACGCGATCCAGCCGTAGGCGTTCCAGGCCGGGAGCGGCGCGGTGGCGAACGCGTCGCGCAGCGCGTCGGCGGGGCGGCCGGTGCGGGGCGCGCTCGCCGGCTCGCGGTCCGGCCAGCGGGCGTGGACGGCGCCGGCGTCGAGGACGACCTCGCCGAGGACGCCGCCGGCGAACGTCCAGCGTCCGGGCCGCTCGTAGACGACGTGGTCGGGGAAGAGTCCGGACCCGGCCAGCCGGGTCATCAGGTCGAGCGGCGCGCGGGCGGCCTCGACCACCCGTTCCGTGGGCTTCTCGTCAGTGCGCAGACCGGGGGACAAGGCAGTGGGCTCCCTTGGGTGAAGAAGTCCGGCTCTGTTGGGATTCGAGCCGCAAACTTAGGTAAGGCTAACCTTGTGCGATTTTGATAGGCAAGGCTAACCTAACTTCTGCTGATCAAGCCGACGACGAAAGAGCTGAGGCGTGCAGGAGCAGACGACGACGGCGGCGCGGAGCCCGGAGCGGCGACGCGAACTGATGCGGCGGATGATGGCGGAGGCCGGGCTCCCGGCGGACCGCCCCGGGCCCGGCACCGGACGCCCCGCCCCCCGCGAGAACGCCGGCCCCGCCCCCCTGTCCTACGCGCAGCAGAGCATGTGGCTGCACCACCGCGCCTTCCCGGCGAGCCCCGCCTACAACGTGTGCCTGCTCGTCCGCATGTCCGGACCGCTCGACGCCGCCGCGCTCCGCGACGCGCTGCGCGGCCTCATCCGGCGCCACGCCGTCCTGCGCACCGTCTACGCCGACGGGCCCGGCGACGACGCCGTCCAGATCGTCACCGGCGACGACTCGCTCGACCTCGCGCCCGTCGACCGCACCGACCCCGACGCACGCGCCGCTGAACTCGCGGCGACGCCGTTCGACCTGCGCCGCGAACGGCCCATCCGGCTGGAACTGCTGCGCGTCGCCGACGAAGAGCACGCGCTGGTCCTGGTCGTCCACCACATCGCCTGGGACGGCATGACCTGGGGCTCGATCTCGCGCGACCTGTCGGCCCTGTACCGCGCGGCCCTCACCGGCGAGCCGGACGGCCTCCCCGCGCTGGACGTGCAGTACGCCGACTTCGCCGACTGGGAGCAGAAGCGGCCCCTCGCCGACGACGACCTGGCCTACTGGCGCGGCCGCCTCGACCCGCCGCCCCCGCCGCTCGACCTGCCCGCCGACCGGCCGCGCGCCGCCTCCGCGTCCGAGCTCGGCGGACGCCGCGCCCGCCGCTTCGGCGACGACGTGACCGAGGGCCTGACGCGGCTCGCCAAGGAGGAGAACGTCACCCCCTACACGGTGATGCTCGCCGCCTACTCCGTCCTGCTGCACCGCTACACCGGCTCCGCCGACGTCGCGGTCGGGTCGTCGGTGATGAACCGCGAGCACGCCGAGGTCGAGCGGCTCGCCGGCAACTTCGGCAACACCCTCGTCATGCGGACGGACCTGTCCGGCGCGCCCACGTTCCGCGAGGCGCTGCGCCGCACCGGCCGGACCGTGACCGGCGCCTTCGCGCACCAGGCACTGCCCTACGACGCGCTCGTCCGCGAGCTGCGGCCCGCGCGCGGTCACGGCCGCTCGCCGTTCTTCGACACGATGCTGCTGTTCCTCGCCCAGGAGATCGGCGAGCTGGAGCTGCCGGGCCTCACCACGTCCTGGACGCACGTCCACAACGGCATGACGCACTTCGACCTGTCGCTGGAGGCGTTCGTCCGGCCGCAGGGCATGACGGTCGAGGCGACGTTCCGCCGCGAGCTGTTCGACGACGCGCGCATCGACGCCCTCCTGCGCCACCTGGAGACGCTGCTGCGCGACGCGATCGCCGACCCGGACCGGCCGGTCGGCGCGCTCGCGCTCATGGACACCGAGGAGGCGGCCCGGCTGGAGGCGTCCAACGCCACCGACCGGGACGTCACCGGCCCCGGCATCGCCGCGCTGTTCGCCGAGCAGGCCGCCCGCACGCCCGGTGCGACCGCCGTCGAGACCGAGTCCGGCGAGACCCTCACCTACGCCGAGCTGGACCGGCGGTCGTCCGCGCTGGCCGGTGTGCTGCGCGCGCGCGGCGCCGGGCCGGACGCCGTCGTGGCGCTCGCGTTGCCGCGCACCGCAGACCTCGTGACAGCGGTCCTCGCGGTGCTGAAGTCGGGCGCCGCCTACCTGCCGCTCGACCCCGACCATCCGCGCGACCGCGTCGCCTACATGCTGGAGGACGCGGGCGCGCTCTGCACCGTCGCGGCACCGGAGACGGCCGGCCTGCTCCCGGACGGTGCGGACGTCGTCGTCCTGGACGGCGACCTCGACGCGGCCGATTCCCCGGTCCGTGAACCGGATCCCGACGACCTCGCCTACGTCATCTACACCTCCGGCTCGACGGGCCGCCCCAAGGGCGTCGCCGTCCCGCACCGCGCCCTCGCGAACCTCGTCGCGCGGATGCGGGCCGAGCACCCGCTCGGGCCCGGCGACCGGTGGGCCGCGGTGACGACCATCGCGTTCGACATCGCGACGCTGGAGGTCTGCCTGCCGCTGGTCACCGGCGCGACGATCGTCCTCGCGTCCCGCGCGACCGTCCGGGACCCGGCGGCGCTCGCGCGCCTCCTCCGCCGCGGCGTCACGCACCTGCAGGCGACGCCGTCGCTGCTCGGCTCCCTCGACCCGGCCGCGCTCGACGGCCTCCGGATCATCACCGGCGGCGAGGCGCTCCCCGCCGCCCTCGCGCAGGAGCTGACGGCGCGCGCCCGAAGCGCGGCGAACATGTACGGCCCGACCGAGACCGCCATCTACGCGACCGCCGCCGACCTGCCGGAACCCGGCATCGGCCGCCCGCTGTGGAACACCCGCGCCCGCGTCCTGGACGCGTCGCTGCGCCCCGTCCCGGCCGGGATCCCCGGCGAGCTGTACCTGTCGGGGGCGCAGCTCGCCCGAGGCTACGTCGGCCGCCCCGACCTGACGGCGGAGCGGTTCGTCGCCGACCCGTACGGCCCGCCCGGCACCCGCATGTACCGGACCGGCGACCTCGCCCGCTGGACCCGGGACGGCTCGATCGAGTACCTCGGCCGCACCGACGACCAGGTGAAGATCCGCGGCTTCCGGATCGAGCCCGGCGAGGTGCAGGCCGTGCTCGCCGCCTTGCCGGGCGTCGCGCAGGCGGCCGTCGTCGTCCGCGAGGACCGGCCGGGGGAACCGCGCCTCGCCGGCTACTACGTCGCCGGTCCCGATGCCCCGCGCGAGGACGAGCTGCGCGCCGCGCTCACCGCCGAACTGCCCGCCTACATGGTGCCGGGCGCCCTCGTGCGGCTCGACGCGCTGCCGATGACCGTCAACGGCAAGCTCGACCGCCGCGCGCTCCCCGCGCCCGGCGCGCGCGCGGACGGACGGGAGCCGCGCGACGCCCGCGAGGCCGCGCTGTGCGCCCTGTTCGCCGAGCTGCTCGGGTACGAGCGGGTCGGCGTCGACGACGACTTCTTCGCGCTCGGCGGCCACTCGCTGCTCGCCGCGAAGCTCGCCGCCCGCGTCCGCACCGTGCTGGACGCGGATTTCTCCATCGCCGACGTGTTCGAGGCGCCGACCGTCGCCGCGCTCGCCCCGCGCCTGGTCGCGCGGCACGGCGTCCGCGTCCGGGACGTGGAGCGGCCGCGTGTCGTGCCCGCGTCGGCGGCGCAGCGCGGCATGTGGCTGGAGGAGCGGCTGCGCGGACCGTCCGCGTCCTATGCACTGCCGTTCGGTCTGCGGCTCACCGGCGCCCTCGACCCGGCCGCGCTGCGCGCCGCGTTCGCCGACGTCGTCGCCCGGCACGAGGCGCTGCGCACGCTGCTGGTCGAGGGCGACGACGGCCTGCCCGTCCAGCGGATCCTCGACCCCGCCACGCCCGTGGACTTCACCGTCGTCGACGCCCGCGCCGAGAGCCCGGAGCGCCGCGCGGCCATCGAGCGGGACGCCGCGTCGCACGTCTTCGACATCGCCGCCGACCTGCCCGTCCGCGCCACGCTCGTCCGCACCGGCGACGAGGAGTGGTCGCTGACCCTGCTGCTGCACCACGCCGCCGCCGACGAGTGGTCGTTCACGCCGCTGCTCGCCGACCTCGCCCGCGCCTATGAGGCCCGGCGCGCGGGGGAGGCGCCCGCCTGGGAGCCGCTGTCGGTCCAGTACGCCGACTACGCGGCATGGGAGCGCGAGACCGCGACCGACCTCGCCGAAGGGCTCGGCCACTGGGAGCGGACGCTGTCCGGGCTGCCGCAGGAGACCGTGCTGCCGTTCGACCGGCCGCGCCCCGCCGAGCCGAGCCACCGCGGCGGGCTCGTCCCGTTCCGGCTCCCGGCCGCCGGGGCGCGGCGGCTCGCCCGCGCCACCGGCACCAGCGTGTTCATGGTCCTGCACGCCGCCGTCGCCGCGCTGCTCCAGCGGTCCGGCGCCGGCGACGACGTCGCGCTCGGCACGCCCATCGCCGCGCGCGCCGACGAGGACCTCGCCGGGCTGGTCGGCGTGTTCGTCAACCCGCTCGTGCTGCGCACCGACCTGTCCGGCGACCCCGCGTTCACCGAACTGCTGGAGCGGGTCCGCGCCGCCGACCTCGCCGCGTTCTCGCACGCGGACGTCCCGTTCGAGCGCGTGGTGGAGCGCCTCGCGCCGGAGCGGTCGCTGGCGCGCAACCCGCTGTTCCAGGTGATGATCGTCCACCAGCGGCTGGACGACGTCCGGCTCGCGCTGCCGGGCGTGCGCGCCGAGCCGTTCCTGCCCGCGACCGGCGGCGTCAAGTTCGACCTCGACCTGTACTTCGCCGAAGGCCCCGCCGGCGCGGACGGGACGGACGAGATCGAGGGGTTCGCCGCCTACGCCGAGGACCTCTTCGACGCCGCCACGGTCGAGGGCCTCCTCGGCGACCTGGCCCGCATCCTCGCCCAGGTCACCGACGACCCCGGCCGCCGCCTGTCCGCCCTCGGCGCGCCCGTCGAGCACCCGGACACGGCCCGCGACCTCCCGGCCCGCACGGTCGCGGAACTGGTCGAGGCGCAGGCCGCGCGCACCCCGGACGCCACCGCCCTGGTGTTCGGCGGCACCGCGATCACCTACGCCGACCTGGACCGCCGCGCCGAGGCCCTCGCCGACCGGCTCGCGGCGGCCGGCGCGGGACCCGAACGCGTCGTCGGCATCGCCCTGCCGCGCTCCGACGCGCTCGCGGTCGCGCTGCTGGCCGTCCTCAAGACCGGCGCCGCCTACCTGCCGATCGACCTGGCCTACCCGCGGGCGCGGATCGACGCGATGCTCGACGCCGCCCGCCCGCTGCTCGTCCTCGGGCGCGACGAGCCGCCCCTCGACGCACCGCCCCGGGAACGGCCCGACGTGCGGCCCGGCCATCTCGCGTACGTCATCTTCACGTCGGGTTCGACCGGGACGCCCAAGGCCGTCGCCGGCACGCAGGAGGCGCTCGCCAACCGGCTCGCGTGGGGCGCGGGCCTCACCGAGCCCGGCGTCCGCGTCGCCAAGAGCTCGCCCGCGTTCATCGACGGCACCACCGAACTGCTCGGCGGGCTCGTCGCGGGCGACACCGTCGTGATCGCCGACGACGCCACCGCGGCGGACGCCGTCGCGCTCGGCGACTTCGTCGAACGGCACGGTGTCCGCACGGTCACGCTCGTCCCGAGCCTGCTCGCCGCGCTGGTGGAGCGCGGCCTGCCGCCGTCCGTCACGACCTGGATCAGCAGCGGCGAGGCGCTGCCCGCCGCCCTCGCGGCGCGGGTCCCCGCCCGGCTCGTCGACCTGTACGGCTGCTCGGAGGCCGCCGGGGACAGCCTGATCGCGGAAGGCGGAGGACTCGCCCCGATCGCCAACACCCGCGCGTACGTCCTGGACGCCGCGCTGCGCGAGGTGCCCGCCGGCGAGCTGTACCTCGCGGGCGACGGCCTCGCGCGCGGCTACCTCGGCGACTCCGCCCGCACCGCCGAGCGGTTCGTCGCGAACCCGTTCGGCCCGCCCGGCTCCCGCCTCTACCGGACCGGCGACCGGGTGCGGCGCCGCCGCGACGGCGGCCTGGACTTCCTCGGCCGCGCCGACGACCAGATCGCGCTGCGCGGGTTCCGGATCGAGCCGGGCGAGGTCGAGGCGGCCCTGTCCGCGCAGGACGGCGTCCGCCGCGCCGCCGTCGCCGTGCGCGGGTCCCGGCTGGTCGGCTACGTCACCGGCGACGTCGACGCCGGCGCGGTGCTCGACCGGCTCCGCGGTGTCCTGCCCGCCCATCTCGTCCCGGCCGAGCTGCTGGTGCTGGACGAGCTGCCCGCCACCCCGAACGGCAAGATCGACCGGCGGGCGCTGCCCGATCCGGAACGGCCCGAGACCGGGCGCGCCCCGGCGACGGAGGCCGAGCGCGTCCTCGCGCGGCTCGCCGCCGCCGTCCTCGGCCGCGACGCGGTCGGCGCCGACGACGACTTCTTCCGCTCCGGCGGCGACAGCATCGGCGCGGCGCTGCTCGTCGCGCGCGCCCGCCGCGCCGGGCTGTCGTTCACCGTCCGCGACGTGTTCCGGCTCCGGACGGTCGAGGCCCTCGCGCGGGCCGCCGGCACGACGGCGCCCGCCGGGGCCGCCACGGAAGAGACCGCAGGCGAGCTGCCGCTGTCGCCGCTGCAGGAAGGCCTGCTGTTCCACCTGATGATGGCGGGCGAGGGCCGCGACATCTACGTGCAGCAGGCCGTCGTGTCGCTGTCCGGACCGGTCGACCCGGCACGGATGGCGGACGCGGCGCACGCCGTCCTGGCGAAGTTCCCCAACCTGCGCGCCGGGTTCCGTACCGACGGCGACCGCGCCGTCCAGTTCGTGCCCGACGCATGGGAGACGCCCTGGACGCACGCCGAGGTCTCCGGCGAGGACGGCCTCGGCGCGTTCGTCGACGCGCAGCGCGCCGAGCCGTTCGACCCGGCCGCGCCGCCGCTGATCCGGTTCGCGCTGGCGAGCCTCGGCGAGCACGACCACCGCCTCGTCCTGACGTCCGAGCTGATCCTGCTGGACGGCTGGTCCGGCGGCCTGCTCGTCACCTCGCTGCTGAACGCCTACACCGACGCCGCCGCCGAGGCCGCGCGTCCCGTCCCGCCGTTCCGCGCGTACCTGGACTGGATCGGCCGGCAGGACCGCGGCGCCGCCGTGGACGCCTGGCGCCGCGCGCTCGACGGGTTCGACGAGCCGGCGCTCGTCCGCCCCGGACTGGCCGACCGTCCCGCCGACCTCGCCGCCGCCGGCGAGGTGCACCGCGCGCTGCCCGCCGGGCTCGCCGGCCGCCTCCACGCGGTCGCCCGCGACCACGGCGTCACCCCCGGCACCCTCTTCGAGACGGCGTGGGGCCTGACGCTGATGGGCATGACCGGCCGCGACGACGTGGTGTTCGGCGCCTCCGTGTCCGGCCGCCACCCCGACGTGGACGGGGTCGAGTCCATGGTCGGCCTGCTGTTCAACACCGTGCCGGTCCGCGTGCAGGCCGGGCCCGCCGACCCGCTGACGGCTGTGCTCGAACGCGTCCAGGCCGCGCAGTCGGAGCTGTTCGACCACTCCTACGTCGCGCTCGCCGACGTCCAGCGCGCCACCGGTCTCGGGACCCTGTTCGACACGCTGTTCGTCTTCCAGAACTTCCCCGGCATGCCCACCGACCGCGGGTTCGGGCCGGACGGCGCGCTCCGCGTCACCGGCCGCGAGGTCCGCGACGCCACCCACTACCCGATCACCATGGTCGTCGACCCGGGCGCCGCGCTCCGCGTCATGTACCGGGGCGACGCGTTCACCGAGGCGGAAGCCGAGCGCGTCACCGACCGGTACGTCCGGGTCCTCGCGCAGATCGCCGACGCGCCGGACGCGCCGTGCCATCGCCTCGACCTGCTGCT
This sequence comes from Actinomadura montaniterrae, assembly GCF_008923365.1. Lineage (GTDB taxonomy): Bacteria > Actinomycetota > Actinomycetes > Streptosporangiales > Streptosporangiaceae > Spirillospora > Spirillospora montaniterrae. The sequence goes on along the minus strand of NZ_WBMR01000073.1, from coordinate 12,116 downwards.
TCCCGAGGAGCGCGACCGGCTGCGCCGCGACTGGGACGAGACGTGGCACCCCGTCCCCGAGCAGACCGTCGCCGAACTCCTCGCCGAACGCGCCGCCGAGCAGCCCGGCGACACCGCGCTCGTCTCGCTCCCCGACGTGCGCCTCACCTACGGCGAGCTGAACGCCGAGGTCAACCGCCTCGCGCGGCTGCTCCTCGCGAACGGCGCCGGACCGGAACGGGTCGTCGCGCTCGCCCTGCCGCGCTCCGCCGAGATGGTCGTCGCGCTGTTCGCCGTCCTGCGCACCGGCGCCGCCTACCTGCCGCTGGAACTCGACCTGCCGGCCGACCGGCTCGACTACATGATCGCGGACGCGTCCCCGGCGGTCCTCGTCTCGCACCGCGGCATCGCCGCCGGCCTCACGTTCACCGGAACCACCCTCGCCCTGGACGACCCCGGCACCGCGCGGGCGCTCGCCGCCCTGCCGGGCGCCGACGTCGAACCCGGCGAGTTGCCCGGCTTCGCGCCCGGCACCCCCGGCCGCCTCGACCACCCCGCCTACGTGATCTACACATCGGGCTCCACGGGCCGCCCGAAGGGCGTCGTCACCCCCTATCGGGGCCTGACGAACATGCAGTTCAACCACCGCGCCAACATCTTCGACCCCGTCGTGAGGGCGGCGGGGCGGCGGCTGCGGATCGCGCACACCGTGTCGTTCTCCTTTGACATGTCCTGGGAGGAACTGCTCTGGCTCATCGAGGGCCACGAGGTCCACGTCTGCGACGAGGACCTGCGGCGCGACGCCGAGGCGCTCACCGCCTACCTGCGCGAACACCGCGTCGACGTCATCAACGTGACCCCCACCTACGCGCAGCAACTGCTCGACGAGGGGCTGCTCGACGGCGAGCACCGGCCCCCGCTCGTCCTGCTCGGCGGCGAGGCCGTCCCCGCGTCCGTCTGGGACCGGCTCGCCGGCGCCGACGGCGTCCTCGGCTACAACCTGTACGGCCCCACCGAGTACACGATCAACACGCTCGGCGGCGGCACCGAGGACAGCGCCACCCCCACGGTCGGGAAGCCGATCTGGAACACCCGCGCCCACGTCCTCGACGCCTGGCTGCGGCCCGTCCCGCCCGGTGCGCCCGGCGAGCTGTACATCGCGGGCGCCGGCCTGGCGCGCGGCTACCTCGGCCGCGCCGACCTGACCGCCGAGCGCTTCGTCGCCGACCCGTTCACCGGCGGCCGCATGTACCGGACGGGCGACCTCGTCCGCGTCCGCGACGACGGCAACATCGACTTCCTCGGCCGCACCGACGACCAGGTGAAGATCCGCGGCTACCGGGTCGAGCTCGGCGAGATCGAGACCGCCCTCGCCGCCGAGCCCGGCGTCGGCCAGGCCGCCGTCGTCGCCGCGGCCACCGACGTCCCCGGCGTGAAGCGGATCATCGGCTACGTCGTGCCGGACGGGTCCCGCGACGGCGCCGCCGACGAGCAGCTCGCCGAATGGCGGCAGATCTACGACGCCGAGTACACCGAGGTCGGCACGGTCGTCCACCACGAGGAGTTCGCCGGCTGGGACAGCAGCTACGACGGCGCCCCGATCCCGCTCGACGACATGCGCGAGTGGCGCGACACGACCGTCGAGCGCATCCGCGCGCTGCGGCCCCGCCGCGTCCTGGAGATCGGCGTCGGCGCCGGCCTGCTGCTCACCCGGCTCGCCCCGGAGGCCGGGGAGTACTGGGGGACGGACTTCTCCGAGCCCGTCATCGCCAAGCTCCGCGCCGACCTCGGCCCGGACTCGCCCGTCCGGCTGAGCCACCGCCCCGCCCACGACACCGAGGGACTGCCCGAAGAGCACTTCGACACGATCGTGATCAACTCGGTCGTCCAGTACTTCCCGGGCGCCGCCTACCTCCAGGACGTCATCGCCAAGGCGATGCGCCTGCTCACCCCCGGCGGGAGGCTGTTCGTCGGCGACGTCCGCGACCTGCGGACGATCCATCACTTCCACGCCGCGATCCAGCTCGGACGCGGCGGCACCGACCTGCGCGCCGTCGAACGCGCCGTGCGGATGGAGAAGGAGCTCCTCCTCGACCCGGCCTTCTTCACCGCGCTGGACGGCCCCGCGCGCGTCGACGTCCTCACCAAGCGGGGCGTCCACCACAACGAGCTGACCCGCCACCGCTACGACGCCGTCCTCTGGAAGGCGGGCCCCGGCGTCCCGCCCGTCCCCGACACACCGGTCATGGACTGGGCCGCGCTGGACGACCACGCCGCGACTCCCGGCGAGCAGGGCGATGACGCCCGCCTCGCCGCCCTCCGCGCGCTCGCCGACGCGGCGCCGGGCGGGGCGTTGCGAGTGAGGGGGATCCCCGATCCGCGGCTGTCCGGGGAGGCGGCGGCGCTGCGGGTGCTCCGCGACGGCGGATCACCGGACGAGGCGCGCGAGGTGCTCGCCGCGGCGCCCGAAGGCGTCGAGCCGGAGGCGCTGTACGCGCTGTTCCCGGACGTGGTGCTCACGCCGTCCGCGCGGGCCGGGTGCTACGACGCCGTCTTCGGCGGGGGAGCGGCGAACCTCCCGGCCGAGCCGGGAAGGGCGCCGTCGGCGTACGCGAACGATCCGGTGGCGGCCCGCGATCACGGCGTGCTCGGCGCGCGCGTCCGGGAGAGCCTGAAGCGGCGGCTGCCCGGCTACATGGTGCCGAGTGCCATCGTGGCGCTGGACGCGCTCCCGCTCACGGTGAACGGCAAGCTCGACCGCCGCGCCCTGCCCGACCCGACCCGGGACGGCCCGCGCCGCGCGGGCGGGCGCCCGCCGCGTACGCCGGTCGAGCGGGTGCTGTGCACGCTGTTCGCCGAGGTGCTGGACGCGCCGGGCGTGGGCGTCGGCGACGACTTCTTCGACCTGGGCGGGCACTCGCTGCTCGCGACGCGGCTCGTCGGGCGGGCGCGCGCGGCGCTCGGCGCGCGGCTCGCGATCCGCGACCTGTTCGAGGCGCCGACCGTGGCGGAGCTGGCCGGACGGCTGGGCGGCGACGAGGACGAGGCGCCGCGTCCCGCCCTCGCGCCGCGCGAGCGCCCCGAGCGGATCCCGCTGTCGCCGGCGCAGCGCCGCCTGTGGCTGCTCGACCAGTTGCTCCGCGAGGACGACGGGCCGCGCGACGCCTACCATCTGCCGCTCGCCGTCCGCCTGCGCGGCGACCTGGACCTGGCCGCCCTCGAAGCGGCGATCGGTGACGTCGTCGCGCGGCACGAGGCCCTGCGGACGGTCTTCGCCGAGCACGACGGCACGCCCTACCAGCGGATCCTCGACCCGGACGACGCACGTCCCGTCCTGGAGGTCGCGGCGGGCACGCCCGAGGAGGTCATCGCCCGGCCGTTCGACCTGGCCCGCGACATCCCGCTGCGCGTCGCGGTGTTCGCGGAGGGGGAGCGGGAGCACCTGCTGCTCGCGGTCTTCCACCACATCGCCTTCGACGAGTGGTCGTTCGGGCCGTTCGCCCGCGACGTCGCCGAGGCGTACACCGCGCGGCTGAACGGGACGTCGCCCGGCTGGGAGGCGCCGCCCGTCCAGTACGCCGACCACACGCTGTGGCAGGCCGAACTGCTCGGCGACCCGCTCGATCCGGGGAGCGTGCACGCGCGGCAGCTCGCCCACTGGGTGGGGGCCCTCGCCGGCGCGCCGGAGGAGATCGCGCTGCCGGCCGACCGGCCGAGGCCCGGAACGGCGGGGCAGCGCGGCGGGACCCTCGCCGCGGACCTGCCGCCCGGCCTGACCGGACGGCTGCGCCGCGTCGCGCGCGACGCGGGCGCCAGCGTGTTCATGGTGTGCCAGGCGGCCGTCGCGGCGCTGCTGCACCGGATGGGCGCGGGCGACGACATCCCGCTCGGCAGCCCCGTCGCGGGACGCACCGAGGACGCCGCCGCCGACCTGGTCGGCTTCTTCGTCAACACGCTCGTGCTGCGCGCCGACGTGTCCGGGGAGCCGACGTTCGCCGAGCTGCTCGGCCGCGTCCGGGAGGCGGGGCTCGCGGGCCTCGCCAACCAGGACCTGCCGTTCGAGGCGGTCGTGGAGGCGCTGCGCCCGAGGCGCGTGCCGGGACGCAACCCGCTGTTCCAGGTGATGGTCGGCTACGAGAACCAGGACCCCGGCGAGGTGCGCTTCCCCGGCCTGGAGCAGCGGGAGGCGTCGTTCGGGCCGTCCGCCGCGAAGTTCGACCTGGACTTCATCTTCCGGGAGCGCGGCGACGACCTGCGGCTGATCGTCGACTACTCGGCCGACCTGTTCGACCGGAGCACGGCCGAGACGATGGCCGCCGGGCTGGTCGCGCTGCTGGAGACCGTCGCGCACGACCCCGGCACGCCCGTCGGCGCGCTGCCCGCCGTCCTCACCGCCCGCGCCGTCACGGCCGCGGACGCCCCGCCCGCGCCCGCCGGGGTGCGGCGCGGCGACGACCGGGAGGCGGCGCTGTGCCGCATCTTCGCCGAGGAGCTCGGCGTGCCCGAGGTGGGCCCGGACGACGACTTCTTCGACCTCGGCGGGCACTCGCTGCTGGCGATGAAGCTGGTGCGGCGGATCCGCCGCGAGCCCGGCTGCGCGGGGGCGCGGATCGCGGCGCTGATGGCGGCGCCGACCGTGGCGGGCCTGCTGGCCCGGCTGGACGGAGCCGGGGAGAGGGGTGAGGCGGGTCATACCCCGCAGATCATTGATTAGTAAGGTAAGGCTAACCTAAGATCACTCCCCGACACCCCCTGGACCACCTGGAAGGACACCGGCCCTCATGCGCACACTGACGCGGCGTCTGGCCGCCACCGGCGCGCTCGTCCTCGGTCTCGCGCTGACCGCGGCGTGCGGCGGCGACGACGAGCCCGCCAAGGCCTCCTCCGGCGGCGCGGCCGGATCGTTCCCGGTCACGATCACCGACAAGCTCGGCACCGCCACCGTCAAGTCCGCGCCGAAGCGGATCGTCGCGCTCGGCGAGGTCGACCAGGACGCGCTCCTCGCGCTCGGCGTCCAGCCGGTCGGGATGGTGGAGCTCACCGGGATCCAGAAGGACGGCCTCGCCCCGTGGAGCGCCCCGAAGGTCACCGGCGGCAAGCCCGCGCTGCTCACCGCCGGCGACTCCGGCTTCGACCTGGAGAAGATCGCCGCGCTGCGGCCCGACCTGATCCTCGCGGGCGGCGACTTCACCATCGACAAGGAGTACGGCAAGCTCTCCAAGCTCGCGCCGACCGTCGCCTACCAGACCGGGCCCGCCGAGGACTCCTGGCAGCAGATCACCCGGCAGGTCGCCAAGGCCGTCGGCCGCACCGCCGACGGCGAGAAGGCCGTCGCCGCGGCCGAGGCGAAGATCGCGTCGGTGAAGACCGCCCACCCCGAGCTCCAGGGCAAGGGCTTCGCGCTGACCAGCGTGTTCCCGAGCGGCAACATCGGCGTGATGAAGTCGAAGGACGACATCAGCGTGAAGCTGTTCGAGCAGTTCGGGATGGTGCTGCCGGACAGGCTGAGCAAGCTGCCCGGCGACGGGTTCGCCGCCGAGCTGAGCATGGAGAAGCTGTCCGTGCTCGACACCGACGTCCTGCTCAGCTACTACAACGACGACCCGGCCACGCAGAAGAAGTTCGAGGGCGACAAGCTGTTCTCCGGCCTGCCCGTCGTCAAGCGCGGCTCCTACGTCCGCCTCGACCTGAAGGCGTTCTGGCCGCTGCGCACCCCGACCGCGCTGTCGGTCCCCTACGTCGTCGACCAGGTCGTCCCGCAGATCGCCAAGGCGGCGGCCGCGGCGAAGGCGGCCTGATGCCGGAGGACCTGACGGCGGAGGAGACCCGCCCGCGCGTCCGCGACGTCATCGGCATCGGGTTCGGCCCGTCCAACCTCGCGCTCGCCGTCGCGCTGGAGGAGGCGGACCCGTCGGCGGACGCGGTGTTCTTCGAGAAGCAGCCCGCGTTCGGCTGGCACCGCGGCATGCTCATCGACGGCGCGACGATGCAGGTCCACTTCCTCAAGGACCTGGTGACGCTGCGGAACCCCGCCAGCCCCTACTCGTTCCTGTCCTACCTGCACGCCAAGGGCCGCCTCGTCGACTTCGTCAACCACAAGACGATGTTCCCGACGCGGGTGGAGTTCCACGACTACCTCGAATGGACCGCCGCCGCGTTCGCCGGGCGCGTCCGGTACGGGGCGGAGGTCGTCGCGCTGCGCGAGCACGACGCCGGGACGCTGGAGGTCGTCGTCCGCCGCGACGACGAGCTGGAGACCCACCTCGCCCGCAACGTCGTGATCGGCGCCGGCCTCGACCCCGTCCTGCCCGAGGGCGTCCGGCCGGGGGAGCGGATCTGGCACACCGAGGACCTGCTGACCCGGCTGGACGAGCGCCCTGGCTGGGAACCGCGCCGGCTCGTCGTCGTCGGCGCCGGGCAGAGCGCCGCCGAGGCCGTCGAGTACCTGCACCGCACGCACCCGTCGGCGGAGGTCTGCGCGGTCTTCGCCCGCTACGGCTACTCGCCCGCCGACGACAGCGCGTTCGCCAACCGGATCTTCGACCCGGCCGCCGTCGACCACTACTACGCGGCGCCGGACGAGGTGAAGGAGATGCTGTTCGGCTACTCCCGCAACACCAACTACTCCGTAGTGGACCTCGACCTCATCGACGAGCTGTACCGGCGCTCCTACGCCGAGAAGGTCGCCGGCGCCGAGCGGCTGCGGATCCTCAACGCCTCCCGCGTCGTCGACGTCCGCGAGGACGCCGGCGGCGTGCGGGTGCGGGTCGCGTTCCTGCCCACCGGCGAGACGGCGGACCTCGACGCGGACGCCGTCGTCTACGCCACCGGCTACCGCGAGCGCGACCCGTTCGACCTGCTCGGCGAGGCCGGTGCGCGATGCCGGACGCGCCCCGACGGCCGCCCGGTCATGGAGCGCGACTACCGCATCGCCACCGAGCCCGGCTGCGCGTGGGGCGTCTACCTGCAGGGGGCCACCGAGCACAGCCACGGCATCGCCTCGTCGCTGCTGTCGATGACGGCGGTGCGCACCGGAGAGATCGTCCAGTCCATCGCGCGGCGCTCGGCGCGCCTCGCGAGCGTCCCGCAGGAGGCGTGATGACCAACCCGTTCGACGACCCGGACGGCACGTTCCTCGTCCTGGTCAACGCCGAGGGCCAGCACTCGCTGTGGCCCGGGTTCGCCGACGTCCCGTCCGGCTGGACCACGGTGTTCGGCCCGGGCGCCCGGGCCGACTGCCTGGCCTACATCACCGAGAACTGGACGGACCTGCGTCCGCGGAGCCTCACCGCGTGACGCGATGACCCGAGGGCGGGCCCGGGGGTGGGCCCGCCCTCGACCCGAAGCCGGCGGCCGGCCGGCGGTGTGCGCGTCAGGTCGCCGGTTGCGGCAGCGACGGGCGGCTCGCGAAGAACTCGCCGATCAGCTTGCTGGCGTAGTCGGGCCATTCGTGGCCGCCCTGCTGCTTGGTGCACAGCGCGACCTCGACGGCTCCAGGCCCGGTGCCCACGCAGCCTTCGGGGCCGTCCGGCACGGGCCAGGAGAGGGCGGGAAGCTTGTCCACCCATCTCCAGAATTCCATGAGTAACTGCACGCCGATGAACGGGAAATGCACGTCGGCGTCCATGTTCCCGCCGCCCGTATAGGGGACGGACGGATCCCACGTCCCGTGGAACGCCAGCACCGACACGGGCCGCTTCGGTGTGCAGCCGATGGCGAGCGCGCCCGACACCACGGCGATCCCGGCGACCTTGTCGGCCCGCTCGCACGCGTACCGGTAGGCCATCCCGCCGCCGTTGGAGAACCCGGTCATGAACACCCGGGCGGGATCGGCGACGCCCTGCTTCACCAGGGTGTCGATGAGCCTGTCGAGGAACCCGACGTCGTCGACGCCGGCCCAGCGGGCGAACCAGCAGCAGGCGCCGGCGTTCCAGGTGCCGAGCAGCCCGTCGGGGTAGGCGACGGCGTAGCCGTCCTGGTCGGCGACCTTGTCGAGGCCGCTCTGGTCCTCCACGTACGCGGCGTCGTTCAGGCCGCCGTGCAGCGCGACGATGAGCGGCAGCCGCGCGCCGGGCTTCGCGCCCGGCGGGAGGTGCAGCAGGTAGGGTCGGTTCCAGTCGCCCATGGCGACGGTGTGCTCGGTCGTTCCGGGAGCGTCCTGTGCCGCTCCGGCGGGCAGGGGGTGGGCGATGAACGCGGCGAGCACCGCGGCCACGATCATCGCCGCCCGCACGGCGATCTTCATGGGGCGATCCAACTCCCTCGCCGCGCGCCCCGGCTACGCATCCGGGCGCACAAAGATCGCGATCTTTTGTGCGCCCGGGGACAGCCCGTACGGAGCGCTACGACCCGGATCCGGAACCGGCCTCCGCGGCCTCCGTGACCTCCGCGTCGGCCTGGCCTCCGGCCGCCTCCGCGTCCACCTCGGCCTGGTTGCGCTCCGCGCGCGCCAGGTCACGGTGCCCGACGGCGAGGACGCCGATCCCGAGCGCGATCGCGGCGGCGCCGACGGCGAACGGGACGTGGATGTTGGCGTGCTCGGCCATCTTGCCCGCCGCGAAGGGGGCGAGACCGCCGCCGATGAACCGGACGAACCCGTACGCGGCGGACGCGACCGGGCGCTCCACCGGCGCCACCATCATCACGGCCTGCGTCGTCACCGTGTTGTTCACGCCGATGAACACGCCCGCGACGATCACCGCGACGATCAGCGTGGCCTGCGAGTTCACGAAGATGGCGATGACGAGCACGTCGACGGCGAACAGCGCGAGGTTGAAGTACAGGGTGCGGGCGAGGCCGAGCCGCCGCTGCAGCCACGGCGCGCCGAACACCGCGAACACCGCGACGAGCAGCCCCCAGCCGGTGAACACCAGGCCGAGCCTCATCGCGCTCAGGTGCATCGGGAACGGCGCGTAGCCGAGGACGGTGAAGAAGCCCCAGTTGTAGCAGAGCGCGGTCAGGCTCATCACGAGCAGGCCGCGGTGCCGCAGCGCCTTGATGGGGTCGGCGATCGAGGTCTTGCGCGCGGGCTTCGGCTGCGGCTTCACCAGCGTGATCGTCGCGATCAGCGCGATCGCCATCAGCACGGCGACGCCGTAGAACGGGCCGCGCCAGCTGATGTCGCCGAGCAGCCCGCCGAGCAGCGGCCCGACGGCGATGCCGAGCCCGAGCGCGGACTCGTAGGCGATGATCGCGCCGCCGAGCCCGCCGCTGGCCGAGGCGACGATGACGGCCAGCGACGTCGCGATGAACAGCGCGTTCCCGAGGCCCCAGCCGGCCCGGAAGCCGATGATCCCGGAGATGCTGCCGGACGTCCCGGCGAGCGCGCTGAACACCACGATCAGCACGAGCCCGGCGATCAGCGTGCGCTTGGCGCCGATCCGGCTGGACACGAACCCGGTCACCAGCATCGCGACCGCGGTGACGACCAGGTAGCTGGTGAACAGCAGGGTGACCTGGCTGGGCGAGGCGTGCAGGTCCGCCGAGATCGCGGGCAGGATCGGGTCGACCAGGCCGATGCCCATGAACGACACCACGCACGCGAACGCCACGGCCCAGACGGCCTTCGGCTGCTTGAAGGGGCTCTGCGCGCCCGCGGACGGCTGACTCATTCGCACTCTCCGGAAGCAGGTGGTTCGGGGACGCCGAGGGCGGCGCCGGCCAGCCGGTCCAGGGCCGGCAGGGCCGCGGCGATCGCCGCCCGGTCGGATGCGGGCAGCCCCGCCAGCAGCTCGGCGAGCCGCTTGGCCTGCCCGGCGCGCCGCCGCGCCAGGTCGGCGCGCCCGCCGTCGGTGAGGTGCACCGCGACGACCCGGCGGTCGCCGGCGAGCGCGCGGCGCTCGGCGAGCCCCTCCCGTTCGAGCCGGGACACCAGCTGCGTCATCGCCGGCTGCGTGACGCCCTCCAGCGCGGCCAGCTCCGTCACCCGGCACGGGCCGCGGCGCTCGAGCGTGGCCAGCGTCGACACGGTCGTCATCGACAGGTCGCGGGGCAGCGACAGCGAGCGCATGAGCGAGTAGAGGCGGCCGAGGCCGGCCGCCAGTTCCAGCTCGTCGAGCGGGGACCGCGCATCCATGTCCCGATATATATCACTTGCTTCTATAAGGTGCCTATAGGTTTGCCTATCTAAGTTTCTGGGGGCATGCCGGAAAGCAGCGATCCACCGGCCGGGGCGTCCCGGCCGGTGGATCGGTTCCCCTGGGTCAGGGGCGGTTCATGCGCTCAGCGGCGGCGCGCTCAGGTGAGCTGGGCCATCTCCTTCTCGATCGCCCTCTGGTGCGCCTCGGCGTCCTCGCGCGCCTTCCGGGGGCTCCAGCGCCCGCTCATGATGAAGATGAACGGGATGAACACGACCTGGCCGCCCAGCGCCACGTACCACCAGGTCTGCCACTGGCCGGGGCCGTCCTTGGCGGCCTTCTGCACGTCCGCGCCGTGCTCCTTGAGGATCTTCAGCTGCGGCTGCGCCTTCGCGACCGTCTGCAGGCCGGCGACGCCGACCTCCTGGGCCGCCCGCGCCTGCAGCTCCGGCGGCGCCTGCCCGGCCGGGTACTTCGCGAGCTCGGCGAAGATCTGCGGGTGCGCGGTCGTGATCGCCAGGGCCTGCTGCGCCTGCGCGGACGCGGCCTTCACCTCGGCGCCGTGCTCCACGATCGGCGTCACCGAGTTGACCACGATCGGCACGAACAGCGCCGAGCAGGCCACGACGATCCGCAGGATCCAGCCCCACACGGCCAGTCCCGTCGCGGTCGCCGCCGGGTTGTGCTTCTCCACCGTCTCGGTGAAGCCCGCCATCCACGGCGCGTACGCCAGGCCGCCGAAGATCCCGATCCCGACGAACAGCCACGCGAAGTCGTAGTAGCCGGTCTTCGGCTCGGTCGCCCAGGAGGCGAAGACCGCCGTGCAGACCACCGAGCCGATGCCGCCGATCAGCATCAGCGGCTTGCGGACCTTCAGCCGGTCGGAGATCAGGCCGGCCACCACCAGCGCGATCGCGTTCGCCGCCCAGTACCAGTTGCCGAGCGCGTTGGTGCGCTGCTCGCTGTAGCCGAACGTCGCGGAGAAGTAGACGACGAAGTTGCCGACCGCCGCGTAGTACAGCAGCAGGTAGACGCTGATCGCGAAGGCCGAGCCGACGACGTCCAGCCGCATCATCTGCCGCCAGCTGCCCTTCAGCTGCGCCTCCGGGTCGATGCCCCGCGCCCGCGCCTCGATCAGCGCGCGGTCGCGCATGGACACCATGACCTGGTCGCGCAGCGCCGGGGACAGCTCGCGCAGCCCGAACAGCGCGATGACGAACACCGCGAGCGCCGCGACGCCCGAGTAGGTCAGCTCGTCCTGCCAGGTGGAGCTGTCGAGGGTGTGGCTGGTCACCGTGGTGACCACGAGGCTGCCGATGACCGGGCCCATCGTCCAGTAGCCCATGGCGGTGGCGCGGCCGAGCTGCGGGGAGAAGTCGCGGATCAGCGCGGGGGTCGCGACCAGGACGATGCCCTCGATGAGGCTGAGCACCGCGAACAGCACCAGGTACACGCCCTTGTTCGGGGAGTGCGGCAGCACGAGCACGATCACGCCCGCGATCAGCAGGCCGTACACGACCAGGTTCGCGCGCCCCCACCGGTCGGCGAGGCCGGCGAACAGCGACGCGAACGCGCCGATCGCGTTGCCGATCACCGACAGCATGATGAAGTAGCCGAACGTCATGCGGTAGTGCTCCATGATGGAGGTCGCCACCGCGTACTGAATGTAGAGCAGGTAGTACAGGACGATCGTGGTGATCACCACGATGCCGAGGTACAGGTAGCGGCGTCCCGTCTCCGGGTAGTGCGGCAGGTCCCGCCGCCACAGCCGCGCCGCGATGCCGGGCGGTGCGTCGGCGCCGGGCGCGACGCCGTCGTTGGTGGACGATGAAACGGACATGTCAGGGACTCCTCCGGGCGCTGGTCTCCCCCGAGAACCGGTCCTAGAAAGGGCGCGGGGCGGCGGCGAACGCGGCGGCGCGTTCCCGGTCGTGCGCCCGCGCCGTGCCGGGCGGCCCGTACGGGGTGCCGCCGGCGATGGCGAGTGCCGCGCCGTCGCCGCCGTGCTGGACGGCGGCGCCGACGGGGCCGAAGACCTCCTCCTGCTCGGTGCTCGTTCGG